>NZ_JARUBJ010000002.1:5343500-5650500 GCF_029626145.1 Micromonospora sp. WMMD961 | reverse complement strand
GCGGATGCGTCGGGCGCACATGCTCACCCGCTCGGTTCCCGTTCAGGCCGGAGATCAGGGACGCGTGGCGACGTGAGCGTCCGAACCTATCGTGTGGTCGGCATGGCCTGCGGGCACTGCGCAGGCTTCGTCACCGAGGAGATCGAGCGAATCCCCGGGGTCACCGCCGTGGTGGTGGATGTCGAGAACGACACTGTCACGGTGCACAGCGACCGTCTCCTCGACGTCGCCGACGTGCGGGCCACAGTCGAGGAAGCGGGTTACGAATTGCCTGACGCCTGAGGTCCAGCCGAACCAGCCGTCGGAACTCCATTCGTGTCCGCGCGGGATGGACCTCCCTCGGGCGGCTCGTTAGCCTCGATCACCATGACCAACGCAGACGAGCACGGTCACTGCGAGCCACCGATCGCGGGCGACGAGACCGCCACCCTGCTGGGCTCCCTGGAGCGCCAGCGCGCGACCTTCGCGTGGAAGACCGGTGGGCTCGACGCCGACGGTCTGCGGGCGACGCTCGGTCCGTCGTCGATCACCCTGGGCGGGCTGCTCAAGCACCTCGCCCTCGTCGAGAGCTTCTACTTCTCACTGAAGCTGGCCGGGCGCTCGCCCGGCGCCCCTTGGGACACCATCGACTGGGAGGCGAACCCTGGCTGGGACTGGCGGTCAGCCGCCGAGGACACCCCGGAGCAGCTCTACACGCTCTGGCGGGATTCGGTGGCCCGCTCCCGCGCCATCGTGGCCGAGCTACTGACCGACGCCGGACCGGAGCAGTTGGCCCGGGGCGAGTGGCCCGACGGCCGAGTGCCGAGCCTGCGGCGGATCCTCGTCGACCTGATCGAGGAGTACGCCCGGCACGTCGGCCACGCCGACCTGATCCGCGAATCGGTGGACGGGCTCACCGGGGAGGACCCGCCCCGGCCGGCGGCACCACTCACGCCATGATGGGCCGGTGCAGGACACTGTCGCCGTCGCGCTGATCACCTCACTGTCCACGTTGGCCGCCGCCGGCCTGACCGGGTTGGTCGGCGCGCTCAGCACCCGCCGGCAACTGGCCCACCAGCTCACCGTCGCCCGGCAGGAGAGCGTCGAGCGCCGGGCGACGCGCCGGGACGAGCTCCGCCGGGACGCGTACGTCGGGTTCCTGAGCGCCTGCGACCAGGCGTACCGGCAGTTGGACCGGCGGTGGCTCGAAGCTGGCGGGAGTGAGCCGGTGCCCGGCTACGACGAGGCGTACGCGGCGATGCGCGCGGTGGACGAGGCGTACAACCTGGTGTTGTTGGAGGGCCCGGCGGCTGTGGACTCGGTGGCCCGGTCGGTGCTGACCAGCCTCACCCTGGAATACGCCGACCAGCGCCGCTTCCGTGACCAGCCGGGCGACCCGGCGACGCCGCTACGCGAGGGGCACAGGGAGCGGTGGATCGCCGCGATCGAGGCACGGACGAAGCACCGGCTCTCCTTCGTCGACGCGGTACGCCAGGTGTTGGACGGGGGCGAGTGACGCCTCTCACCCACCATCTCGACGCGCCCGCCTGACCCGCCGATCATCGAGCCACAGCGCGATCTGTCGTCGGCTCGCGTACAGCGCCCCCACCGTGACCAGCATGGTGAGGAGAAACGTCCAGAACCAGAACCGCCCGCCCACCCCGCCTGGTGGCTGTGCGTCGCGGACGCGTCCGTTGCGGATCACCTGGTCGGCGACGTCGACGGCGGTCACCTGGTCCGGCGCGGTCAGCACGGTTCGCGGCGCGGTGGCACCGGGCGTCAGCGCCAGCACCCGCACGGTACGCACGCGCTGGTCGCTCGTGGGTGGGTCCGTCTGCTCCTCCAGCGGCAGGTCGGGGGCGGCGGGGTCCGGCAGGTAGGCCGCCACCAGCGCCGACCCGTCCGGGGTCCAGCCGAGCAGCCGGATGGAGACGACCCCGGACACGGCCGGCAGCGCCAGCGGACCGACGTCCCGTCCGCTGGCGGGATCGACCTGGCGCAGGGTCCACCCGGTGTCCGCCCCACGAGTGGCCAGCGTCAGGTTCGTGCCGTCCGGACGCCACGCGCCCTTTCCGGCCAGCCACGTGTCGCCGGGCAGGGCGAACGAGGAGAGTTCCCGGCCGGCCAGGTCGGTCACGGCGACGGTGCGGCCGTACTGGTAGGCGAGCCGACCCGGGGCAGCGGCGATGGTCGAGCCGACGTGCGCCTCCTGAGCGGTGGCGGTCAGCCTGGTCCAGTGATTCCCCGCGAGGGTCACCGCACTCAGCACTGTGGTGTACGTCGCCCCCTCGAAGGCGACCGGCACGTCGTCAGTGACCACCAGCGACCGGCCGTCGGCGGACCAGCCGACAGGTGTGCTCCAGACACTGCGGTCCACGGGCGACGAGAGCCGCTGGGTCCGCCCGGTGACCAAGTCGACGACCTCGACACCCGGGGGATCGTCCTGGACTCCGTCCGGCCGGGCCAGGTACCGGCCGTCGGGGGAGAGGTGCACCGTCCTGCCCGCCACGGACTCACCGCCGATCCGCATGATCCGGTAGCGGTCGGAGTCCGCGTCGATCACGCCGACGACGTTCACGTCGTTCCAGCCGTGCAGACGCGGTGCGGGCCCGTCGAAGACGACCGACGCGGGACCGAGCCGGGGGCGGTCGGTGACGTGCAGCGTGCCGAGCGGCGGCAGGGCGATGTGGTCGGGCAGCGCGGCGTTCGCGGTGGCGGCAGGATCGAGGCCGGGGGTACGGGTCAGCGGCACCACGACGCCGGCCACCGCGAGCAGGACCAACGCCGCCGCGCCGACGCCCACCCGGCGCAGGCGGTTTCGGCGGGCGGTGGCGAGGGCGCGCTCGTACACCGGGTAGGTGGGCACGTCCTCGGCGGCGGAACGCAGAGCGTCGCGGAGCCGGGCGGTCATCGTGTGCTCCTCTCCGCGGTGGCGTCGAGCAGGTCAGGAGCGACCGCTCGGAGTCGGCGCAGCGCGTCGTGGGCGTGGCGTTTGACGGTGCCGACGGAGCAGCCGAGCAGGTCGGCTACCTGCGCTTCGGTGCGGTCCTCGTAGTAGCGCAGCACGATGACGGCCCGTTGGCGGGGGGTGAGGTGGCGCAGCGCGGCGGTGAGGGTGAGCCGCAGGGCGGTGGTGTCGGTGTGGTCGCCGCCGGCCCGTTCGGTGGGCTCGGCTTCGAGTCGTTCGGCGAGGCGTCGGCGTCGCCACCAGGAGACCTGCTGGTGGTACATGACCCGCCGGACGTACGCCTCCGGGTCGCCGTCGCGGATACGTCGCCAGTGGCGGTAGGTGCGCGCCAGGGCGGTCTGCACGAGGTCTTCGGCGAGTTGGTGGTCGCCGGTGAGAAGGTAGGCGGTCCGGGACAGGGCCGGCGAACGCTGCACCACGAACTCGTGGAACGTCTCGGTCATGCCCACCCCCTCGGTGAGAAGAACGCCTCCCGTGCGGCCGATGGTTGAGGACCTATCCTCGCGGTGCGAGCAACAAGGGGAGCGTGAGCGTGGAACTGGCAGGCATTGGTGCGGTGCTGTTCGACATGGATGGCACCCTGGTCGACTCGGACGCGGCCGTCGAGCGGGCCTGGGAGCGGTGGGCGGCCGAGTACGCGGTCGACCCGGCAGCGGCGCTGGCCATCGCGCACGGCAGCCCCGCCGACCGGACCATCCGCCGGCTGTTGCCCGACCTCGACGACCACGCGGTCGCCACCGCGGCGGCACGGCAGCTCGCGTTGCAGTACGACGACCTGTCCGACGTGGTCGCCACCCCCGGAACGCACGAACTCCTGGACGCACTGGCCCGGTTGGGGCTGCCCTGGGCCGTGGTGACCAGCGCCGACGTCCGGCTGGCCCAGGCGCGGCTCGGGGCGGCCGGGATCGTCGCCCCGGTGCTGGTCACTGTCGACGACGTGCGGGTCGGCAAACCGGACCCGGAGGGCTACCTGCGGGCCGCCGCCCTGCTGGGCGTACCCGTGACGCGGTGCCTGGTCGTCGAGGACGCCGAGGTCGGCCTGCGGGCCGGGCGGGCGGCCGGCGCGCTCACCGCCGCGCTGAAGGGACTCGACGGCGACCTGCGCCTGCACGACCTGGCGCAGCTGACGAGACAGTTGGAGTCGGCGCCAACGGCACCCTGACGGGCAGCCGCCTCATCGCGCGTGACGGCGGGTCAGGTGCACGGCGGTCAGGGCGATCACGAGCAGGCTGACGGCGAAGAGCACGGCGTTGAGGGCGACCGTGGGATAGCCGAGTCGGGGCACGTCGAGGAACGGGTAGAGATAGCGGTCCTCACCACCCTTCAGCGCGCCCCGGAGCAGGATGACCGTCAGCCACAACAGCGGATAACCGAGCAGGCCGACCGCGTACGCCGGGCGCAGCGCGACCCGGGGTCGACGGCTGAGCCAGTGGGCGGCGGCCAGCGGCGGTGCCACGACGTGCAGCAGCAGGTTGCCGGCGTCGGAGATCGTCTCTCGGGCGTCGGCGTTCGCCACCATGGCGTAGCGGCTCCACGGGTTGGCCAGCACCAGGACGAAGACCACTGCGGTGCCGACGAGGTAGACGGTGAGCGCGGTACGCAGCCGGTCACCGCCACCGGCCAGCAACACCACCAGGTAGGCCAGGTTGACCTGCACGGTGAAGTAGAAGAGCAGCTCGACGGGCTCGTCACGGGCGGCGACCAGGGCGAGGACCAGCCCGACGGCGACCACCGCCGTGACGCTCACCCGCAGGACCCGGCGGATGTCCCGGCCTGGTTCCGCCGCTGTCACGCCGTCGCCTCCGCTGGGGGCAGTGCCTCGTACAGCCTGACCAGCTCGGCCAGGTAGCGCTCGCCGGACCAGGCCGTCACCGCCGCCCGGCCGTCCTGGATCACATTCGCGCGCAGCTCCCGCTCGGTCAGCAGCCGGGTCAGCAACGCGCCGTACGCCGCCGCTGTGGGTTCGGCGACGGGTCGGGTGGTGCCGGTGCCCTGCCGCTGGGCCAGCGCGGTGTCCACCATGGCCACCGGCAGCCCGTACGCCTCGGCTTCGGAGAGCACCAGACCCTGCGTGTCGGTGGTGGAGGTGAACGCGAGCACGTCCGCCGCCCGGTAGTGGGCGCCGACCCGGTCGTGGGGCACCGGGCGCAGCAGGTGCAGCGCGCCGGCCACCCCGTACCGGTGAGCCACCCGGCGGATCGCGAGCCGGTTCCGTCGGGCACCCAGCAAGACCAGGCGGGCCGTCGGCAACGTCCGGCGGACCTGGCCGAACGCCGCCAGCAGCAGCTCCGGGTTCTTCTCCGGCGTGGCCCGGCCCACCGCGAGCAGCACCGGCGCGTCCGTCGGAATGCCCAGCCGGGCCCGCAGCCGCCGCCGGTCGTCGGCGTCGGGGTGCGGCACGGCGGTCGGGGTCGGCAGGACCACGATCGGGGTACGCCCCGCCATCGCCGCCATCATCGTCGCGGTCTTCGCCGACGGCGCGATCAGGACACTGGTGTGCGCGAGCAGGCACTGCCCGAGTTCCGCCAGTCGGGTCTGCCGGTCAGGGCCGGGGCGCCGGAGCGCCCACAGGTCCCGCGCGCGCCAGCGCAGGCCCAACCGTAGGCCCGCGTACGCGGCCCCGATCGGGATCTCCGGGTAGTGCGCCGCGTACGCGACCAGGTCGGTGTGCCAGGTCAGCACGGTTGGTACGCCCCGCGCGGCGGCCCACCGCAGGCCGGCGACGCCGAGTGGACCGGTGGTGTGCACGTGCACCACGTCGACCGCTGCGTGCGGTGGCCGGGGCAGGGCCAGCCGGTAGGGGCGGGTCGGCATCGCCAGCGAGGGCACCTCGCCCGGTCGGCGGCGACGCCGGAACAGGGGGCCAGGGCAGTGCAGCACGACCCGGTGCCCGGAGGCGCGCAGCAGCGCCACGGTCGTGCCGACCGAGGTCGCCACTCCCTCCGGGTTGTCGAGGTGACTGTCGCTGACGTGGGCGATCCGCACGGCACCATCGTCGCCGGTCCGCGCACCCCGGGCCGTCGCGTCCGGACGGGTGCGGGGGCCGGCTGGCGCATCCGGGGCGGTTCTGCTCCACTGTCCGCTGGCGACGACGAAGGGGAGCCGCGTGGAGTTGACGTTGACGCCGATGACGGCACCGGAGCTGGCCCGGCTGCTGGTGTCGCTGGAGCAGGGGTACGCCGAGGACCTGGTGGCACACCGGGGGATGAGCCCGGAGGCGGCCCGCGAGCGGTCGGTCGAGCAGCTCCGGGAACTGCTGCCGGCGGGCGTGGCGACCGCCGGGGCGCTCCTGCGGGTGGGCCGGGTCGACGACACCGAGGTCGGTTGGATCTGGGTGACCCTGCCGGCCGCGGCCGGCTCACGTCAGGCCTGGATCCACAACATCGACGTGCATCCGGAGCACCAGGGACACGGGTACGCGCGGCGGATGATCCAGCTCATCGAGGTCGAACTCGCCCAACGCGGCGTACCCGAGTTGGGGCTGAACGTCTTCGGGACGAACACCGCGGCGATCGGGCTCTATCGCAGTCTGGGCTTCGAGGTCACCTCGCAGCAGATGGCGAAGCGGATCGACCCGGCGGGTTGAGCCGACCCGGCCCGGGGCGAGCGCAGCGGTTGAGTCGGTGACACGGGCCGGAACGGAGACCCAGGACGGTCCCCCCGGCAGGACTGTTCACCTGCCCAGCGGGAAACCGGCGCGGACCGCACCTGGGGAGGAGCGACGGATGACGCATGGCGGCGGACTGACCATCGGCGTGCTCGGCTCGTACGGGGGGCGAAACCTCGGCGACGAGGCGATCCTGACCGGCCTGCTCACCGATCTGCGCACGCAGGAACCCAACGCCCGGATCATCGTCTTCTCCCGCAACCCGGAGCACACCCGGGCCGCCCACCCGGATGTCGAGGCGGTGCCCTGGGAGGGCGTCAGCCGTACCGACTCCGCGCTGGTGTTGGCCCAGCTCGACCTGCTCATCCTGGGTGGGGGAGGCATCCTCTACGACCGGGAGGCCCGCCGCTACCTGCGGGTGGTCCGGGTCGCCCAGGAGCGCGGCCTGCCGCTGATCACGTACGCGGTGGGGGTGGGTCCGCTCAGCGACGGGGTGGACACCGGCATGGTCCGGGAAACGCTCTCCAGCGCGACCCAGGTGACCGTCCGGGACCAGGAGTCCCGGATGGTGCTGGAGGAGGCCGGCCTGCTGAACCCGATCACGGTCACCGCGGACCCGGCGTTCCTCCTGCAACCGGAGGAGTTCCCGGCCCACCTGCTGGCCGAGGAGGGCGTGCCGGTCGGCAAGCGGTTGGTCGGGATCAGCGTGCGGGAGCCGGGCCGCGCCGCCGAACGCCTCGACGTGGACGGCTACCACCGGCTGCTCGCCCAGATCGGTGACTTCCTGGTGCACCGGATCGACGCGTACGTGCTGTTCGTGCCGATGGAACGCGACGACATCCGGCACTCCCACGGGGTGCTGTCGCACATGGTCGCCGCCGACCGGGGTCGGATCCTGCACGGCACCTACTCGCCGCAGCAGGTGCTCGGGCTGATGCGCCACTTCGACCTGGCCGTCGGCATGCGCCTGCACTTCCTGATCTTCGCGGCGATGGTCGGCACACCGTTCCTGCCCCTGCCGTACGCCGGCAAGGTCTTCGACCTGGCCCAACGGCTCGGCGTGCCGGCCCTGCGCGGCGTGGAGCGGGAGGTCGAGGGCCCGCTGCTGGCCGAGGTCGACCGGTTGTGGGACGAGCGGGAGCAACGCGCCGAGGGCACCGCGCGACGGGTCGCGGAGGTGTGCGACCAGGCGCGGGGCACCTCGGAGGTCACCCGGGGCGTGTTGGAGAGCCTGCGTAGCCAGACCCTCACCCGGGTCTGAGCCGGGGCGGTCACACCGCCGGGCCGGTCCACCGGTAGCGCCACTCGCGGGCCTCCTCGCGGGCGGTCTCCAACTCGTAGATCTGCGCCTCGGCCAGCCCACCCGGGCCGACATGGTGATGGGTGAGCGGGGGGCGGCCGTTGCTGTCCAGCTCGACGGTGATGGTCTGCCCGTCCGCCGTGCCGCCGACGAGAGGGATCTGCACGGTTGAAGCCATGCGCCCATCCTGCCCGTCGTGCCGCCGGTCCGCAGCGGATAGCGGGGCAGCGGCTGCCCCGCTCCGTGGTTAGGGTCGGCGGATGGAGCAGACGATCGATCCATCGCTCGGTCCGGTGCTCGCCCGCACCGGCGACGAGCGCGCCGTGCTGAGCTCGTTCCTCGATTTCCACCGTGGGGTGCTGCTGCGCAAGCTGCGCGGTCTCTCCGACGCCGACGCCAGCCGCCGGCTGGTGCCCTCGGCCACCACGCTCGCCGGGCTGGTCAAGCACCTGACCCTGGTCGAGCGGAACTGGTTCCCGACCCTGCTGGCACCCGAGCCCGGCGACGTCTACCTGAACTCGGAAGAGGACGCGGTGGCGAGCTTCACCCTGGGCGACCAGGACACCGTTGCCGCGCTCGTCGAGGCGTACGAGCGGGCCTGCGCCCGATCCCGGGAGGTCGCCGCGAGCTTCGACCTCGACCATGTGGTGCCGCACCCGCAGCTCGGTGAGGTGTCGCTGCGCTGGATTCTGGTGCACCTGATCGAGGAGACGGCCCGGCACGCGGGTCACGCGGACATCCTGCGCGAGTTGACCGACGGCGAGTGCGGCGCGATCTGAGCCCCGGCCCGCACGTCGTCGGCCGGGCGGCGTGGCGTCAACCGGTGGGCAGCAGGCCCGGCGGGTACTCCATCCCGTCATGCGTGCAGGCCGCAGCGGCGACCCGCGCCGCGTACCGGGCCGCCTCCGCCAGCGGTTCGCCACGCAGCCGGCCGGCGATCAGCCCGGCCGCGAAGGCGTCGCCCGCTCCGTTGCTGTCGACCACCGGCCCTGGTGGGGTGGCGGGTGGCACCGGCACCGCCGTGCCGTCGCCCCGGAACAGCTCGGCGCCGTCCGCGCCCCGGGTCACCACCACCGTTCGGGGGCCCAGCCTGCCGGCGAGCGACGCGGCCCGGTCGCCCAGCCGCACCCCGCTCACCAGAACCAGGTCGGCGACCTCGGCGAACGGCCGATGGTAGGTGTTCTCGCCGTCCCAGTCGTGCAGGTCGGTGGAGAGCGTCACACCCGCCGCAACGGCAGCCCGTACCGCGGGCAGCAGCGGCACCGCCCAATCCATGATCGAGAGATGTACGTGCCGGGCGTCGCGAACCAGCGCGGCCAACTCCGGGGCGGGAAACGGTGCGGCGCCCTGCCACGGGCGCGGGTCGTACAGCGACGTGCGTCGCCCGTCCGGATCGACCAGGTTCACCGAGCGACGGGTGCCGCCCCGGTGATCGGCCAGCACCGCCGGGACCCCGGCCCGGGCCAGCGCCGCCCGGACCAGCTCACCGGCCGAGTCCGCGCCGAGGGTGTCGACCACCTGCACCCGTAGGCCGAGCGCCCGGGCGGCCAGCGCCACCCCGGCACCGGTGTTGCCGATCCGCAACTCGATCGGCTCGACCGTGTGGGAGTCAGCGGCCGGCAGCGGCAGTGCCGGCACCCGCACCCGCACATCCACCCCGAGCCCGCCAAGCACCAGCAGATCGACCACGCCACCGACGCTAGCCCGATACCGCGCCCGCCTCCAGACCCCGCGATCTTGTACTTTCCGTGGCGACACAATGGGCACTCTCCGCCGAACACCGACACGAACTGCAAGATCGCGCAGGTGGCGTCGGTCTGGGTGCGGCAGGGCGGCCTATCCTGGGCCGGGGCGGCGACGAGGGGGAGCAGGTGCTGGTCATCCACGGGCTGTGGTTGCCCGGCGACGGCTCAACTGGCGGCGGCTTCGCCGTCTGGGCCGAGGACAGCGCCGCGCCGATTCCCCGGGCACGCCCGGGCCGGCCGGCCCGAGACCGCCCACACCCCTTCGCCGCCGGGCACGGCGACCTGGCCGCCGTTCTCGCCGACGCCGCCGAGCCGACCCGGCTGGACACCGCGCTGCTCACCCTGCCCACCCTGGCGGGCGCGCCGACCGACTCACCCGAGCTGATCCGGACGACCGTCGCACCCGGGGCCCGCGGCCGGCTCACCCTGGCCGGGTGGCGGGTCCCCGTCCTGGTGTACGCCCCGGACGACGCGCTGTCGCTGCTCCGGGCCCTGGACGATCTCCCGGCGGTGCCCGGAGCCACAGTGCGGCACTTCGCCGAGTTGGCCGACTTCGCCGCCGACCTGGTGACCCGTGGCCGCGTGCTCCCCGGCGTCCGTACCACGGCGAGCGACCAGACGATCGACGCTGGGGGGCAGGTGTCCGCGCAGGCCATCTGGCGTCCGCTGCTGACCGGCACGGACGCCGCCTGGGCGCGGTCGCTGGCGCTGGCCCTGCCACCCGCCGCCCGAGCCACCGTCGTGCCCGCCGCCGCTGTGGTGCCCACGCGCGCCGCCTCTCTGCCGCCTGCCGCCGCTTCCTCGGCCGGCGTGACCGCCGAGCTGACGGCCGCCGCTGTGCTGCCCACGCCTGCCGCCGCTTCCTCGGCCGGCGTGACCGCCGAGCTGACGGCCGCCGCGCTGGTCGCGGATGCGCTCGACGCCTTGACCGACGCCGCCGCGCGGGCGGCGTTGGCGACCACCACGCTGGCGCGAGGGCTGCGACCGGGTGGGCCGGCACCAGCCTGGTTGGCCGCGCTCGCCGGCCCGCAGCGGGACTTCACCCTCGACCCGGCTGGATTGGCCACCCTGCACGCCGAGCTGGACGCCTGGCAGCGCGACGCCGCCGGTGGCCCGGTCCGGGCCAGTTTTCGCCTGGTGGAGCCGGCCCCCGACGAGGTCACCGAACCGATCCTGGCCACCCGGCCGCAGCCCGCCACCGCGCCGCAGCCGGGCGACAGCACGCCGGTGCCGGCCGAGTCGATCGGTGCCGGGCGTTGGCGGTTGGAGTTCGGTCTGCAGGCCGCCGACGAGCCCGGCCTGCACGTCGACGCCGGGCAGGTCTGGCGGGCACCGCACACGCTCGGTGGCCTGACCGGGCGTACGACCAGCCCACAGGAGACACTGCTCGCCGAGCTGGGGCGGGCCAGCCGCCTCTGGCCGGACCTGGACGCCGCGTTGCGTACCGCCGCGCCGGAGGTGATGGAACTCGACGTCGAGGGGGCACACCGGTTCCTCAGCGAGGGCGCCCCGGTGCTGCACGCGGCCGGGTTCGGGGTGCTGCTGCCGTCCTGGTGGCAGCGCCCGTCGGCCCGGCTCGGTGCCCGCCTGCGCGCCCGTAGCCGCACCGCGCCGGGCACGGTGAGTGGCGCTGAGGCGGGTGTCGGTCTGGACGCCCTGGTGGACTACCGCTGGGAGATCGCACTCGGCGACCAGCCGCTGTCGGCCGAGGAGTTGGCGGCGCTGGCCGAGATGAAGACCCCGCTGGTGCGGCTGCGTGGCCGGTGGGTGGAGCTGGATCCGGGACGGCTCGCCGCCGGTCTGCGCCTGCTCCGCTCCTCCGGTGAGTTGAGCGTCGCCGACCTGCTCCGCCTCGGGCTGGCCGACGGCGAGGCCACCGGTGCGCTGCCGGTGTTGGAGGTGACCGCCGACGGGGCGCTGGGCGACCTGCTCGCCGGTGCCGTCGAACGCCGGCTCACGCCGCTGGAGCCGCCGCCGAGCTTCCAGGGGACGCTGCGGCCGTACCAGCAGCGGGGGTTGGCCTGGCTGGCCTTCCTGCGCTCGCTCGGGCTGGGTGGCGTGCTCGCCGACGACATGGGGCTGGGTAAGACCGTGCAGCTGCTCGCGCTGCTCGCCGGGGACCCACCGGAGTCCGGCCCGACCCTGCTGGTCTGTCCGATGTCGTTGGTCGGCAACTGGCAGCGGGAGGCGGCGCGGTTCACGCCGACGTTGCGGGTGCACGTACACCATGGGGCGGAGCGGGCGCGGGGAGCGGAGTTCGCCGCGGCCGCGCACGGCGCGGACCTGGTCCTCACCACCTACTCGGTGGCCGCCCGCGACGCCGCCGACCTGGCCGGCATCGACTGGCACCGGGTGGTGGTGGACGAGGCGCAGGCGATCAAGAACGCGTCCACCCGGCAGGCCGAGGCGGTCCGCGCGTTGCCGGCCCGGCAGCGGGTGGCGGTGACCGGTACGCCGGTGGAGAACCGGCTCGCCGACCTCTGGTCGATCATGCAGTTCGCCAACCCGGGCCTGCTCGGGCCGGCGGCGACGTTCCGCAAGCGGTTCGCCGAGCCGATCGAGCGCAACGGCGACGCCGAGGCCGCCGAGCGGCTACGGCGGATCACCGGCCCGTTCGTGCTGCGCCGGCTCAAGACCGACTCGTCGATCATCGCGGACCTGCCGGAGAAGCTGGAGATGGAGGTGCTCTGCAACCTCACCGCCGAGCAGGCCGCCCTGTACCGCGTGGTGGTGGATGACATGCTCGCCCGGATCGAGACCAGCGACGGCATCGAACGACGTGGCCTGGTGCTGGCCACCATGACCCGGCTCAAGCAGGTCTGCAACCACCCCGCCCAGTTGCTGCGCGACGGTTCGGCGTTGGAGGGGCGTTCCGGCAAGCTGGCCCGGCTGACCGAGATCCTGGAGGAGGTGCTGGCGGCGGGGGAGCGGGCGCTGCTGTTCACCCAGTACGCCGAGTTCGGTGCGATGTTGCGCGGCCACCTGTCGGCGCGGTTCGGCCGGGAGGTGCTGTTCCTGCACGGTGGGCTCGGGAAGGCCGAGCGGGACGCCATGGTGCAGCGCTTCCAGTCGGCGGACGGTCCGCCGCTGTTCGTCCTCTCCCTGAAGGCCGGCGGCACGGGCCTCACCCTGACCGCGGCCAACCACGTGGTGCACGTGGACCGGTGGTGGAACCCGGCGGTGGAGGACCAGGCCACCGACCGGGCGTTCCGGATCGGGCAGCGCCGCCGGGTGCAGGTCCGCAAGTTCGTCTGCGCCGGCACGGTCGAGGAGAAGGTCGCCGCGATGATCAACGACAAGCGCGCCCTCGCCCAGCGGGTGGTGGGCACCGGCGAGCAGTGGATCACCGAGCTGTCCACCGGCCAGTTGCGGGAGTTGTTCGCCCTGGAGGCCGGGTCGGTGGTGGAGTGAGCGAGCCCAGCGCCGGTGTGGGCACCGACCGGTTCGCCGACTACGGGCGCCCCCGCCGGGTCGACGGGGGTCTGCGGGCGCGCAGCGCCCGGGGTGCCATCGGGCGCTCCTGGTGGTCCCGGCGCTTCCTGGAGGTGCTGGAGTCGTTCGCGCTGGGCACCCGGTTGACCCGTGGCCGCTCGTACGCACGAGCCGGCCAGGTGCTGTCGCTCGACATCGCACCCGGCCGGGTCAGCGCGGTGGTGCAGGGTTCCCGACCGAAGCCGTACCAGGTGTCCATCGCGCTGCGGCCGTTCCCGGACGCGCTCTGGTCCCGAATCGAGCAGGAGCTGGCCGGGCAGGCGTTCTTCAGCGCCCGGCTGCTCGCCGGAGACCTCCCCGACGAGTTGGAGGAGCTGTTCGCCGCCGCCGGCGCGCCGCTGTTTCCGGCCGGCGTGGACGAGCTGACCCAGCGGTGCAACTGCCCCGACTTCGCGGTCCCGTGCAAGCACCTCGCGGCGACGTTCTATCTGCTGGCCGAGGCGTTCGACGCGGATCCGTTCGAGTTGCTGCACTGGCGTGGTCGGTCCCGCGCGGAGCTGCTGGACGAGCTGCGCGCCCGGCGGGTGGAGGCCACCGGCGCGGTCGCGCTACCCGAGACGGTCGATGCACCGTCCGAACCGGACGGTGACCAGTCGGCGGTGGCCCCGGTCGGCGCGTCCCGCGCGCTCGTCGGGCTCCCGACGACACCGCTACCGGAGGCGGCAGACCGGTTCTGGCTGCCGCCGGTGCCGTTGCCGGATCGGCCACCTCGACTGGTGACCGGCCCCGACCTGCTGCTACGCCAGCTTGGCGCGCCGGCCCCCGCCATCGGAGGGCCCGGACTGCTCGAACGGCTACGTCGCGCGTACCGGGCGTTCGGCCCGGACGACCGGTGAGCCGTCACGTCCAGCGGCGGCGGAACCGCCACATGATCGCGGCATTGACCACCAGCACCACCGCGCAGATCGCGCCGGTCAACCGACCGGCGAACACGGCTATCGCCGGCAGCGACGCCCACAGCACGATGGTCAACAACATCAGGTAACGGCCCCTACGGGCCCGGACCCGGTGGTCCAGCCGGTTGAAGAACGCCGGGTCGCTCTCGCGGAGCTGACGGGTGATCTGGTCGAACCTGCGCTGATCCTCTTTGCTGAGCATGGCGCTGCCTTCCCCTCACGCGTTCAGCGGTTCGGCGGCATACCCGCTGCGGTGGCGGCTCACGCTCGCCTGCTGCCGCTACTTTTCCTCCTCGCGAGGTGGGGTGGCGTCCGGAGCGGCGGCCGTCGCGAGGTCGCCTCATGTCCGGCTTACCTGAACCTTAAGTTTGTCTGTGGTCGTGAACGGCGCGGAAAGCGGCGCGTACGGCGGCGGAGTCCGATCCGTACCCGGCTGCCGCGCGTCTGCCCTGCTGAGAAGGTCTGCGTCGGTCCCCGGCCCGCCGGCGGTCGTGGACGTCGCACTGAGGGCTGTCTTAAGTGCCCTCACGAGGGTGTTCGACCCACCTTGAAGGGCCCTGAGGGCTTGGTTACCTTGCCGTAGCAACCCCCTCAGGCAACAGTCGCCGCACCTGCCGCACCTGCCCGGTCGCAGCTTCCGGCGCTCATCAGAAATCGGGATTGGTACATGGCCGACCAGAATGTGCCACCACGTCGACCGCGGGACGACCGCGGTTGGGACGGACGCCAGCACCACAACTCGGACGGTTACGGCGACCCCAACGCGTCCGCGCCCTACGGGTACGACTCGCCGCACCCCTACCAGGGCGGTTACCCCGCACAGGCCGACCCGCGTGAGCAGTACGGCGAGGGTTACGCGTACGCCGGACAACCCGCCCCCGCCCCACGCGGGCCGCAGTGGGTCGGCCCGGAAGGGCTCGGTCGCCCGGTTCCGGCCGGGTCCGGCACCGGACTACCCACTCTGGACGACGACGACGATTCGGGTCGCAAGGTCGGCCGACGTAAGGCGATGGTGGCCCTCGGCGGTACCGCCGCCGTCGTCGCCGGTGGCGCCGCGCTCGCCATGACCCCGCAGCTGCGCGGCATCTTCGGTGGCGAGGCTGCCGGTGACGCCACCGCCAGCACGGTGACCGACGGCACCGCCGCGCGACCCAGTGGCCAGCAGCCGAGCACGGTGCGTACCTACACCGAGCAGAACGAGAGCTACATGGGCTCCCGGGCCGGCGAGGCGCTGAAGAAGAACGCGCCGGCCGGCGGACGGACCCTCTCCGGCCCGGCCGCCGCCGCGGCGGCGACCGAGGTCACCGTGAAGACGGTGCTCGCCAAGGACCCGATCCTGCACCTGGCTCGGCGGGCCACCTTCGGGCCCACCCCCGAGGTGGTCGCCGACATCAAGAAGCAGGGCATCGACGCCTGGATCCGTACCCAGATGGAACCGGACAAGATCGCGCCGAGCAAGGCCGAGTTGAAGCTCGCCGAGCTGCCCACCCAGAAGCTCAGCGTGCAGCAGTTGCGGACCCAGCGGGACCAGCTCAACGAGCAGGGCGCCCAGCCGGAGCGGGAGATGGTCGACGCCACCATCGCCCGGCAGATCTGGTCGAAGCGCCAGTTGTTCGAGGTGATGGTCGACTTCTGGAACGACTTCCTGCACGTCGCCGCCGATTTCGACGGGGGCGAGGTCTACCGCAACTCGTTCGACCAGGACGTCGTGCGCAAGCACGCGCTGGGCAGCTACCCGGAGATGCTGATCGCCGCGAACAAGCACCCGGCGCTGCTGATCTACCTGAACCAGAAGGACTCCCGCAAGGACGCGATCAACGAGAACCTCGCCCGGGAGAACCTCGAGCTGTACTCGGTCGGCGTCGACGGCGGCTACAAGGAGCCGGACGTGCGGCAGGCCGCCATGTTGCAGACCGGCCGTGGCATCGACAAGGACGGCAAGTACGTCTTCAAGCCGGAGCAGCACTACGTCGGCAAGGTGAAGATCCTCGGCTTCAGCCACGCGAACAACTCGTCGGACCCGAAGAAGGCCGACGCGGCGATCGACGCGTACATCACCTACATCGCGTTGCACCCGTCGACCGCGAAGTACGTGGCGCAGAGCCTGGCGACCAGGTTCGTCTCGGACACCCCGCCGAAGTCCCTGGTGGACCGCCTGGCCAAGATCTACATCACCAACAACGGCCTGATCAAGCCGGTGCTGATGGCGATGTTCTGCTCCACCGAGTTCTGGGCCGGCGTGGGCCAGAAGGTGCGCCGCCCGATGGAGTACCTGGTCGCCACGTACCGCACCCTGGGCGTCTCGCCGGAAGCGTCGCCGAAGCACAACAACGGCGACAGCAAGCGCACCCCGTACGCGCGGGGCCTGCGGCAGATCCACGACAAGCTGCGCGAGCTGGGCCACTACCCGATGGGTCAGCCCACCCCGGACGGCTACCCGGATGTCTACGTCGCCTGGACGTCGGCCGGCACCATGGTCAACGGGTGGAACGAGGCGGGCGAGATCGTCGCCGGCTACCGCACCACCTTCACGTACACGGCACCGGAGAAGCTGGTCGCCAAGCCGCCGGCGACCGCCGGGGCGTACGTGGACGCGCTCTCGGCGCGCCTGGTGGGTCAGAAGCTGAGCACCCGGGAGAAGAACCTGATCCTCGGTGTGGCCGGAGTCGCGGCCACCGCCAAGGTCGACGCCACGTTCAACGGGGCCATCACCGCCGTCGCGCGGGCGATCCTCGCTTCCCCCCAGCACCACCTCCGGTGAGGCACCCGATGGAGAAGACTGTGTACAACTCTTTCCCCCTGCACCCCGAATGCCCCGACGTGCGGCGGCTGGCCGACAACCCGGCCGAGGCGTTGCTGCGCGCGGAGGCGGACATCGTCGCCGCCGAGAGCGCCGCAGAGCGCGACCGCTACCGCACTCTGGAGAACCTGGAGGAGGCCCAGCAGGACGGTCGTGGCGTCACCCGCCGCACCTTCGTCGCGGGTGCCGCGGCCACCGCCACCGCGCTGGCCACCGCCCAGTTCGTGACCACGTCGGCGTCGTTCGCGGCGACCAAGACCGGCACGCTGATCCACGTCTTCCTCTACGGCGGCCTGGACGGGCTGAGCCTGGTCGCGCCGAACAACGACGCCGTGCTCACCAAGGCCCGCCCCGACCTGCTGCTCGGCAACGACTCGCTGGCCCTGGACCGCGGTTTCAAGCTGACCAGCGCGTTCAAGCCGCTGGAGAAGTGGCTCACGGCCGGTCAGCTGGGCTTCATCCCGGGGACCTCGGACGAGCGGCTGTCGCGCAGCCACTTCCAGGCCGCGGACGCCTGCAACCTGGGTGGCCTGCCCAACGAGACCGGCGGCCGGGGCTGGCTGGACGGTCTGGTCGACCACCTGGGCAAGGGCACCGCGTTCCGCAGCGTCGGCATCGGCAGCACGCTGCCCCGCTCGCTGGTCGGCACCAACGGCGCGTTGTCGCTGAACAGCGTGGGATCGTTGCGGCTCAACGGCGACGAGCGGTACCGGGCGGCCACCGAGAAGGCCATCAAGGGGCTCTTCACCGGGATCAACCACCCGGTCGAGGAGGCCGTGCAGGAGGGCATGGGCGCGCTGGCCACCGCCCAGCAGTTGGCCGCCAAGCCGTACCAGCCTGCCGAGGGCGTCAAGTACGAGGGCGTCGGCAACGCGTTCAAGCAGCTCGCCCAGCTGATCAAGGGCGGCGCGAACGTCCGGGTCGCCACCGTCGGCATGGGTGGCTACGACACCCACGAGAACCAGGGCACCAGTGCCGGCGGCCAACTGCACCGCCGGTTGAACGAGCTGGCCAGCGCCATGGCGGCGTTCTTCACCGACCTCGGCCCGCAGGCCGCGGACGTGACGATCATGGTGTCCAGTGAGTTCGGTCGCCGGGTCGGCTCGAACACCGGCGGCACCGACCACGGGCACGGTGGGGTGGTCACGGTGCTCTCCGGCAAGAAGTTGGCCGGTTCCCTGCTCGGCACCTGGAACGGTCTGGACAAGCTGGACTCCGGTGACGTGCCGGAGTACAACAACATGTTCAACGTGTACGGCGCGGTGGCCCAGGGCCGGTTCGGGCTCACCAACGCGGAGGTCCAGAAGGTCTTCCCCCGCCAGAAGTACGCCCCGATGAAGCTGTACGCGTGACGTACCAGCACACCCACGCCGCCGGCCGTCGTACCGGGACCTCGTCCCGGCACGGCGGCCGGTCGGCGGTACCCGTACCCCCGCAGATCCCGGACCGGCGCGGACCCGGCGGCCGGCGGCTGCTGGCCGCGCTGCTCCTGGTCGGCCTGATCGCCAGCGTGCTGCCGTGGTGGCTGGGCACCCCCGCCGGTTCGTTGCGCAGCTCCGCCGCCACCGTCACGGCGGCCGGTCGGATCACCGGCCTGGTCGCCGGATACCTGCTGCTGGTGCAGGTGTTGATGATGAGCCGGCTGCCGGTGCTGGAACGGTGGATCGGCGGCGAGCAGATGGCCCGCTGGCACCGCGACGTCGGCGCGACGCTGCTGGTCGCCGTGCTGGCGCACATGTCGCTGATCCTCGTCGGCTACGCGGACCTGCGGAACCAGTCGATCCTCGCCGAGGTCGGCACGCTGCTCGGCGACTACGAGGACATGGTCTCGGCGTTCGTCGCCACCGGCATCATGATGCTGGTCGGCTTCAGCAGCGTCCGGGCGATCCGCCGGGCGTTGCCCTACGAGCTGTGGCACCTGCTGCACCGGTCCAGCTACCTGATCCTGCTGCTCGGTTTCGGGCACCAGTTCACCCACGGCGCGCAGCTCTACAAGCCCGGCCCGGTACGCACCGGCTGGATCGCGATGTACGTGCTGGTGGTCGCCGCCCTGCTCTGGGGGCGGGTGATCGTGCCGCTGGCGTTCAACCTGCGGTACAAGCTGCGGGTCGCCGACGTCGTCGCGGAGAGCCCGGACACCATCTCCGTCTACCTCACCGGCGACCGTCTCGGTCGGCTGACGATGCTCGGCGGCCAGTACTTCCGCTGGCGCTTCCTCACCCGGGGATGCTGGTGGCAGTCGCACCCGTTCTCCGTCTCCGCCGCCGCGAACGGTCGCTGGCTGCGGCTCACCGTCAAGGTGGTCGGCACGCACACCGCGGACCTGCGCGATCTGGAGCAGGGCACCCGGGTCTGGGCGCAGGGCCCGTCGGGCACCTTCACCGCAGCGCACCGGGTCCGGGAGCGGGCCCTGCTGATCGCCGGCGGGAGCGGCATCACGCCGATCCGCGCCATGTTGGAGGAGCTGCCCCCGGGTGCCGCCCTGATCTACCGGGCCCGTACCCCGGCCGACGTGCTGCTCAGCCGTGAGCTGGACTGGCTGGCCCAGGAACGGGACACCTCCGTCTGGTACGTCATCGGCTCCCGCGACGACCCCGGTCCCCGTCAGCTGATGAGCCCGGACGGGCTGCGTCAGCTGGTGCCCGACGTGGCCCGGCGCGACGTCTACCTGTGCGGGCCGCCCGGGCTGGTGGAACAGTCGGTGCGCGCGCTGCGCCGCGCCGGCGTGCCCCGACGGCAGATCCACCTGGCCACGTTCGAGCTGTAGGAAGGGCATCCCCATGCGTCGCGCGTTCCTCGCGATCACCGGTCTCGCCGCCAGCACCACCGCACTGGTGGTCTTCAAGGGCTCCCCGGCCACCAACCAGGTCGCCCAGAACCTGCCGACCGCCCAGCCGGTCGACCCCACCGGACAGGGCGTCGACCCGAGCGCCGACCCGAACGCGCCGGGCACCGACCCGACGGATGGCGCGACCCCGTCGAAGAGCGCCGACGCGCCGGTGTCGCCCAAGCCCGGCAAGACCACCGCCCGCCCGTCGGGCACCAAGGCCACCAAGGCCCCCAGCGCGCCGCGCACCACCAAGCCACCCCAGTCGACCAACCGCCGGGTCACCGGCGCCGGCTTCGACAACGAGTACGGGTACGTGCAGGTGCAGATCGTGGTCTCCGGCAGCCGGATCGTCGACGCCGTCGCGTTGTCGCTGCCCAGCGGGGGTGAATCCGACATCCACAGCGGCGACGTCAGCAGCGCGTACGACGGCACCGGCGGCGAGGTGGTGCGCAAACAGAACGCGAACCTCAACACCGTCTCCGGTGCCACCGAGACCAGCAACTCGTACAAGCAGTCGCTGCGCTCCGCGATCGAGCAGGCGTTCTGACGTGCGGGCCACGCTGACCCGACCGGGGTTGTGCCGGGTCGAGCAGATCATGGGTACGGCGATCACAGTGGATCTCGCCGACGACCTGCCCCCGGCGACCCTGCGTGAGCTGGCGGACGACGTCTTCGCCTGGTTGCGCGAGGTGGACGCCCGGTTCAGCACGTACAAGCCGGACAGCGAGGTGTGCCGCTTCGACCGGGGTGAGGTGCTGCTCTCCGAGGCGTCGGCGGACCTGCGGTTCGTGCTGGAGGCCTGCGCCGACCTGTGGGGCGACACCGACGGGTTCTTCGACGCGTACGCCACCGGGCGGCTCGACCCGTCCGGTTTCGTGAAGGGCTGGGCCGCCCAGGTCGCCTCGGATCGGCTCCTCGCCGCCGGAGCCGGCAACCACTGCGTCAACGCCGGAGGCGACGTGCGGGTGCGGGGCCTGTCCCCGTCCGGGGAGCCGTGGCGGATCGGTATCCGGCACCCGTGGGACGCGATGGCGACCTGCCTGGTGCTCACCGGGACCGACCTGGCCGTGGCCACCTCAGGTGTCTACGAGCGGGGGCGGCACGTGCTGGACCCGCGCCGTGGCGCGCCGGCCGGCGGGCTGCGCTCGGTCACCGTGGTCGGCACCGACCTGGGGGTGGCTGACGCGTACGCCACCGCCGCCCTGGCCATGGGGGCCGCCGGTCGCGGCTGGCTGGACCGCCGGGACGACCACGCCCACGCCGTCGTCACCGACGACGCCCGGCAGTACCACTCCGCCGGCCTGCCCGTGACCGACTAGCGGAGCGGGCGGTGGGTGCCGGCGGGGCGGGACCCGGTGGGGCGGGGACGGCCGGGGCGCGAGCCGGACGGTCGGGTGCCGGCCCAGCGGTGTCGTCGGTGGCCGCGCCGGGGCGGTTCGGTGCCGCCGGGATGGGACGCTCTGTCGTGCGTGGACATCTTTCCCCCGATCGTGGCGCGTTCGCGCCGTCCCCCTGTCAACGAGGACCGACGCCCCGGCGACGCTGTCGGGCACCGGATGGACCCGTCGGACGGCTCCTATCTCACATTCCTCGTCGGGGCAGCGGCAGGTGACCGGGTATCAGGTCGGGGGCGAGCGTCACCCCGGTGGCGCGCAGTGCCCCGATCAACGTGTTCTGCACGAGGTACGAGTCCGGAAGTCGCCAGCGGGCCTGCTCGGGGGCGACCGCCCAACGGACCGTGCCCTCGGGCAGCCGGGTGGGCGGCGCGGGAATCCACGAGCCCGGCCCGTGCCGGACCACGTGGAAGCAGTGCTCCAACTCCGGCCGGAGCGGGTCGCCGGGGCGGACCAGGAACATCCACCGCCCGGTGGGCGTGGCCAGCACCGGTCCGCGTACGCCGGTGCCGGCCGGGTGGATCTGCACCGCGTCGAGGACGAGCCGACCGAGGTGGGCGGGCACCTCCAACACGTCGAAGGCCCGGCCGGTGGGCAGCAGGACCCCGTGCGGGCGGTTCCGCCACCAGGTCGCGACCCGGGCCGGATCGGTGCTGGCGGCCAGCTCCCAGTTTTCCAGAGCGGGGTGGCAGCCCACCGTGGGACAGCCGGCCCGCCCGCAGACGAAGCGGCTGCGGGCCAGACAGGCACCCGGGGTGACCTGCCAGCCGTGTGCGGCGTACCGCGTCGCGACCCGGCGCAGCCGGACCCGTTCCAGCGGCGACAGTTCGGCGACGCGCGGTGCGACGTTCCCCCACATGTGTGCCATCTCCCCTCGTCGGGCCCGGCGTTCGCCAGGTCCTATGTCGAGCACCGTCACTGCCGTAACCCACGATCGTTGAGGTTGACGAACGGCTCGTGCAACTTGCACGAAAAGTACGAGGACTGGCTGTCCGGCTGACGTACATCCTGTGCGACCAGCGGAAACGTGAATGTGAATGAAGGCCGCCGCGCCCGTGTACATCGCTTCGGCTCGATCGGTCGTCGCGCAGGGGAGGATGGGGAGATGGACGAGCTACCCATTGGACGGCGGGTCGCCTACTGGCGCGGGCGACGCAAGATGTCGCAGCAGGTCTTCGCGGACCGGCTGGGCAAGTCGAAGAGCTGGGTGGACAAGGTCGAACGCGGCGTCCGCCGGTTGGACAAGTTCTCCGTCCTGTACGAGATCGCCGACATCCTCCAGGTGGACGTCCAACTCCTCATGGGCAAGGACCCGGAGCGGCGTACCGACGCGCTGAACTGCATCGACCAGGTCGAGGTGCAGGAGATCCGGGCGGCGTTGGAGCGCTACGACTCGATGAGCGCGTACTTCGACGCGGCGCCCTCCCCGCCACCGCTGGACGACATGCGCAAGGCCGTCAACCACGCCTGGCTCACCTACCAGTACGGCCGCTACGGGATGCTCACCCGGGCGCTACCCAAACTGCTGCGGGACGCCCAGGCGGCCGACGCCGCGTACGGCGGTGAGCGGGCCGTCGAGGCGGCACACCTGCTCGGGCAGGTCTACCAGATCGCCTCCTCTGTGCTGCGCAAGCTCGGCGAGTGCGAGCTCGCCTGGCTGGCCGCCGACCGGTCGATGGCGGTGGCCCAGCGGGCCGACGACCCGCTGCTGGCCGGGATCGCCACCACCCGGGTCTGCAACGCCCTGGTCGCGATGGGTCGGGCCCGGCCCGCGCTGGAGCTGAACGTCCAGATCGCCAACCGGCTGGCCCCGGGCGGCGGCAACGAGGTCTCCCCGGCCCGGCTCTCCGTCTACGGGATGCTGCTGCTCCAGGGTGCGATGGCCGCGTCGCGGATCGGCGACACGGCAAGCGTCGACGACCTGATCAACTGCGCGCAGGAGGCCGCCACCCTGCTCGGTGGCGACTACAACCACTACTGGACGTCCTTCGGTCCGACGAATGTCGAGCTGCACCGGGCTGCCGCCGCTGTCGAGTTGGGCGACGGTGGTCGGGCCGTGGAGGTGCACCAGCTGCGCATCGCGGAGCCCTCCTTCAACGCGTTGCTGCCCGAACGCCGCGCCCACCACCTGCTCGACATCGCCCGCGGGTACGCCCAGATCGGCGACGTGGCGAACGCCGGCGAGATGCTGCTGCTCGGCGATCGGCTCGCCCCGTCGGAGATCCGCTGCCGGCCGATCGCGCACGAGGTGATGTCGGACGTCCTGCGTCGCACACGTGGTGCGCCGCCTTCTCCGGTAGCGGAGTTGGCTGAGCACATGGGAGTAGGGGTATGAGCGCGGAGCCGGTGTGATGGCCGGTTCACCGCGTACCAGTGGGCACCGCGAGGTGCTCTATGTCATCGCCTGCGGCTCGCCGCTGGCACGGCACGTCGGCCTCCTGGTCGACCTCGCCCAACAGGATGGTTGGGACGTCTGCGTGGTCACCACGCCGGACGGCGCGAAGTTCGTCGACCGGTCGGCACTGGTTCGGCAGACCGGGCACCCGGTGCGGACGCACTACAAGAACCCCGGTGACCCGGATGTGCTGCCGCCCGCCGACGCCATGATCGTCTGCCCGGCCACCGTCAACACGGTCAACAAGTGGGCGGCCGGGATCACCGACACCCTCGCGCTCGGCCTGCTGGTCGAGGCGCAGGGCAAGGGCGTGCCGATCGTGGCCGTGCCGTACACCAACGTGGCGATGGCCGCCCACCCGGCGTTTCGGGCCGGGGTGGCCCGGCTGGCCGAGTGGGGTGTCACGGTGCTCTTCGGTGAGCACGTGGTCGCGTTGCACCCGCCGGGAACGGGCGAGCAGCACCTCTCCGCGTTCCCGTGGGCGAAGCCTCTGGCCGCGTTGCACACCGTCGCCGCGAACGCCGCCTAGGGTCTGACGGCGGGGCTTTGCCACGCCGCTTAGGGTCCGACGGCGGGGCTTTGCCACGCCGCCTAGGGTCTGACGGCGGGGCTTTGCCACGCCGCTTAGGGTCCGACGGCGGGGCTTTGCCACGCCGCCTGGGGGCTCGACGGCTGGGCTTCCGCTCGACCCGGCCGGGCGGGCGTCACCGCCCGACGGCCCCCGCGCCGGTAAGCTGGCCCGCCGTGAGCACAAGCGGATCCGCGCCGACGGTGGCCGAGGTGGTGGCCGAGCTGGAACGGCGTTTTCCGCCGGCCTGGGCCGAAGAGTGGGACCGGGTGGGCCTGGTGCTCGGCGAGCCGTCCGCGCCGGTGCGCCGGGTGCTCTGCGTCGTCGACGTGGTGCCCGAGACGGTCGCCGAGGCGCTGACCGCCGACGCGGACATGATCGTCTCGCATCATCCCCTGCTGCTGCGGGGCGTCTCGTCGGTCGCTCCGACGACCTTCAAGGGGCGGATCATCCACGATCTGATCCGAGCCGGGGTGGCGCTCTACGCGGCGCACACCAACGCCGACGTGGCCGCCCCCGGCGTCTCCGACGCCCTCGCCGCCCGGTTCGGGCTGACCGAACTGCGTCCGCTGCTGCGACCCGCGCCCGGATCGCCCGCCCACGGCGACGACCGGGGCTTCGGTCGGATCGGCGAACTGCCCCAGCCGATGACCCTCGCCGAGCTGACCCGGCACGCTGCCGCCGTGCTTCCCGTCACGTCCTGGGGAGTTCGCGCTGCGGGCGATCCCCAGCGTATGGTTCGTACCCTCGCCGTCAGCGGCGGGTCGGGGGACGGTTTCCTCGGCGCCGCGACCGCCGCCGGGGTGGACGCGTTCCTCACCGCCGACCTGCGGCACCACCCGGCCGGCGAGCACCTCGCCGCCGATGGTCCCGCCCTGATCGACGCCGCCCACTGGGCGACCGAACGACCGTGGCTGGACGACCTGGCCGCCCTCCTCCGGGAGGCGCTGGGCGTCGAGACGCTGGTGTCCGACCTGGATACCGACCCGTGGACAGTGCACGCCGCCGCACCCGTTGTGGACGACAAGGAGCCCGACCGTGAAGGCTGACCCTCAGGTGCAGCGCCGCCTGCTCGACCTCCAGGCGATCGACACCAACCTCGCCCAGCTCGCCCACCGTCGGCGGTCGCTGCCCGAGCGGGCCGAGCTGGAGGCGTTGGCCCGGGAGTTGTCGGCGTTGGAGGACGAGCGGGTTCGCGCCCAGGTGGCGGTCGACGACCTGGACCGGGACATCGCCCGGATGGAGAAGGACGTCGAGCAGGTCCGGGCCCGCAAGGAGAAGGACGAGAACCGGCTCGCCGCCGGCACCGGCCCGGCCCGCGAGTTGGAGGCGCTCCAGCACGAGCTGGTCTCCTTGAACCGCCGCCAGGGCGACCTGGAGGACGCCGAGCTGGAGCTGATGGAGCAGCGGGAGACCGCGCAGGGCGTCCTCGACGGGGTGGAGCAGCGGTTGGCCGACGCCCGCGACAAGCGGGCCGCGACCGAGCAGCGCCGCGACGAGGCGATGGCCGAGATCGCCAAGGAGGAGGAGTTCAAGCGGGGGGCCCGTCAGCCGCTCGCCGCCGACCTCCCGGGCGACCTGGTCAAGCTCTACGACAAGATCCGTGAGGACACCGGGCTGGGTGCCGCGCTGCTCACCGCGGGCCGCTGCGGCGGCTGCCGGTTGGAGCTCTCCGGTGCCGACCTGGCCCGGATCCGCGGGGCCGCTCCGGACGACGTGGTCCGCTGCGAGGACTGCCGACGGATCATGGTCCGCACCAACGAGTCGGGTCTGTAGGTCGTGGCGCCGCGCGTGGTCACCGTCGAGGCCGACGGTGGGTCCCGGGGCAATCCCGGCCCCGCCGGTTACGGCGCTGTGGTCCGTGACCCGGAGACCGGCGCGGTGCTGGCCGAGCGCTCCGAGTCGCTCGGCACGGCGACCAACAACGTCGCCGAGTACCAAGGGCTGATCGCCGGGCTGACCGCCGCCGCCGAGCTGGGTGCCGCCGAGGTGGACGTCCGGATGGACTCCAAGCTGGTGGTCGAGCAGATGTGCGGCCGGTGGCAGATCAAGCACCCCGGCCTGCGGCCCCTCGCCGCCCAGGCGGCCGGGCTGGTGGGCCGCTTCGCCGCGGTGCGGTTCACCTGGATCCCCCGCGACCAGAACCGGCACGCCGACGCCCTCGCCAACGCGGCCATGGACGCCGCCGCGGGTCGTCCCCCGGCCGGCGCGACCCCCGCCCGGGCGACGACGCCGGCGGCCCCCGGCGGCGCTGCGGCGACTGCGGTCACCGGCCAGCCCTCGGCGGCGACCGCGACCGGCAGCGACCCGGCGACCGCCCCGGCGTCCTGGGAACCCCGGCCGACCTTCACCGCCACCCGGCTGATCCTGGTCCGGCACGGCGAGACCGAGTACACCGAGCAGCGCCGCTACTCCGGTCGCGGCGACGTGCCACTGTCCGAGAAGGGCCGGGCCCAGGTCCGCGAGACCGCCACCCGGGTGGCCGCGCTGGCCCCGTCCGTCGCGGCCGTGCTCAGTTCACCGCTGTCCCGGTGTACGGCCACCGCGGCGGCGATCGCCGGGGCACTCGGTGACGTGCCGGTGCGCACCGAGGACGATCTGATCGAGTGCGACTTCGGTCAGTGGGAGGGGCGCACCTTCGCCGAGGTGCGCCAGCAGTGGCCGGGGGAGATGGACGCGTGGCTCGCCTCACCCCGGATCGCCCCGCCGGGAGGGGAGTCGTTCACCCACGTCGCCGAACGCGCCCACCGTGTCGTCGCCGGGCTGCTCACCGCGTACCCCGGGGAGACCGTGGTGATCGTCTCGCACGTCTCGCCGATCAAGCTGGTGCTGCGCGATGCCCTCGCCGCCGGCGACGGGTTCCTGCACCGGCTCTTCCTGGACGCGGCCGGGATCTCGGTGCTCGACATGTGGCCCGACGGCGGAGTGGCCGTCCGCACGGTCAACGACACCTCCCACCTCGCCGCTCTCTGAGCCGTTCACCCTTCGGCTGGTCGGTCGCGCCGTTCGGCGCAGCCGGCCAGCCGTTCGGCGCAGCACCCTCCGAACGGGTCGCGTGACGGCCGTCACAAAGTCGTAGCCTCCGGCCGTTACATCGAGAGCCTCGACTCCCCGGAGGTGTGTCAGATGGCTGCACCGGAACCGGAGGCGCCCACCACGGCGCCGACCAGGGCGAAGGACCACAGCCCCTGGAACTGGTTGCTCTTCATCCCCATCGTGGTGCCGCTGGTCCCGGCCTTCTTCAACGCCGACTCGCCTCGGATCTTCGGGTTCCCGCGTTTCTACTGGCTGCAACTGGCGTTCATCCTGCTCGGCGTCGGCACGACGACGCTGGTGTACCAGATGACCAAGAAGCGGGGTGACCGCTGATGTGGCGGGACCATCTCACCGAGATCATCGTCTTCACCCTGTTGTTCCTCCTGGTCAGCGCGATGGGTTTCGTGGCCGCCCGCTGGCGCGCCCCGAAGGACATGGCACACCTGGACGAGTGGGGCCTGGGCGGGCGCAGCTTCGGCGGCTGGATCACCTGGTTCCTGGTCGGCGGCGACCTCTACACCGCGTACACATTCGTGGCGGTGCCGGCACTGGTGTTCGGCGCGGGCGCGATGGGCTTCTTCGCGGTGCCGTACACCATCGTGATCTACCCGATGGTGTTCCTGGTGCTCTGCCGGCTCTGGTCGGTCTCGCACCGGCACGGCTTCGTCACCCCGGCGGATTTCGTCCGCAGTCGGTTCGACTCGCCGGTGCTGGCGCTGCTCGTCGCGATCACCGGCATCGTGGCCACCATGCCGTACATCGCGTTGCAGCTCGTCGGCATCGAGGCGGTGCTCAAGACGATGGGGGTGACCGGCGAGAGCGCGCTGGCCCGGCACCTGCCGATCATCATCGCGTTCGCCATCCTGGCGGCGTACACGTACCAGTCGGGGCTGCGCGCGCCCGCGCTGATCGCGTTCGTCAAGGACACCCTGATCTACGTGGTGATCCTGGTCGCGGTGATCTGGCTGCCGCAGAAGCTGGGCGGTTGGGGCAGCATCTTCGACGCCGCCGAGGCGAAGTTCCAGGCCACGGCGCAGAACCCGAACGACGGGATCCTGCTCAACGCCAACAACCAGCTCCAGTACGTCACCCTGGCGTTCGGCTCGGCGCTGGCGCTGTTCCTCTACCCGCACAGCATCACCGGTGTGCTGGCCAGCCGGAACCGGGATGTGATCAAGCGGAACATGTCGGCGCTGCCGGCGTACAGCCTGATCCTCGGATTGATCGCGCTGCTCGGCTACATGGCCATCGCGTCCGGGGTGAAGCCGCTGCCCGGCGCCAAGGAGGGCACTGTCGACAACAACACCGTCGTACCGGTGTTGTTCGACCAGCAGTTCCCGGACTGGTTCGCCGGCGTCGCGTACGCGGCGATCGGCATCGGCGCACTGGTGCCGGCAGCGATCATGTCGATCGCGGCGGCGAACCTGTTCACCCGCAACATCTACAAGGAGTACCTGAAGCGGGACGCCTCCCCGGCCCAGGAGGCCAACGTCTCGAAGATCACCTCCTTGGTGGTGAAGGTCGGCGCGGTGGCCTGCATCGTCTTCCTCGACCCGCAGTTCTCCATCGACCTCCAACTCATCGGCGGCGTGATCATCCTGCAGACGCTGCCGGCGGTGGCGCTGGGTCTCTACACCCGCTGGTTCCACCGCACCGGCCTGATCGTCGGCTGGGCGGTCGGCATGGGGTTGGGCATGTGGATGCTCTACCAGGTCGCCAGCCCGACCCGGAAGCACTTCGGTGGCTCCGCGTTCCCGCTGTCGGAGTTCGGCTTCGACACCACCAAGACGATCTACGTCGGCATCGTGGCGGTGGTGGTCAACCTGGCGGTCGCTGCCCTGGTGACGCTGGCGCTGCGAGCCGCGAAGGCGGACGAGGGAGTGGACGGCACCACGCCGGACGACTACTTCGCCGACGAGGGCGACCCCCGGATCACCCCCGGCACCGAGCGCGACGCCGACTCGGCCCGCGAACCGGTCGCCTGACCGCTGGTACGCCCGGGTGCCGACGTCGGTCGGTGCCCGGGCGTATCCGTGTCCACGGCCGTCGTCTGGGCGCCGTCGTCTGGGGGCCGCGTCGGCGGGGTGGTCGTCGTGGGGGTCGTTGTCGCGGGGCGGTGAGGTGGTTTCAGGTGCTATCGAGCTGATGCCGTAAACGAATCACGCGACCTCCGACATCGGCAGCGAGGGTTGCCCCGTCAGCGAGGGCTGCCGGGCCGGGCCAGACCGGCGACCGAGCGCGCCTTGGCTGCCAAGATCGTGCCCGATCCTTGTCGTAGTGGTGTCGGACCACGCAGCAGGCCACTACAACCAGGATCTTGGGCGATCGTGGCGACTGTGACGATCACCGTGGACGCCGGCGGCGGTCAGGCGGTGGAAGAGCGTGTGGTGTGGCCGGGTGGAGCGATGGGCCACCACGACACCGCCGCGCGTGGTCAGCGGCGGCGGTTGCGGCGCACCAGGGCCTGGTTGAGGCGGCCCAGAAGGGTGGCCAGCGTGGCCCGGTCCTCGTCGCTCCAGTCGGCCAGCATGTCGCCGTAGAGCCGGGTGCGCGCGGTCTGCACGGCGGCCATCCGCTGCAGGCCGGCCGCGGTGGGGGAGATGACCGTGCCACGGCCGTCCGTCGGGTCGGGGGCGCGGACGATGAGGCCGTCGCGTTGCAGGGCGGACACCTGCCGAGTCACGGTCGAGCCGTCCAGGTTGAGTTGGGCGGCGAGCGCGGAGACGTTCTGCGGGCCGGCGTTGTCCAGGTGCCGCAGGATCACGTACGCGGCCCGGTCGAGCACCCGGTGCTCGGCGGTGCCGGTGGCCCGCCGGGTCGCCTCGCCGAAGCGCATCAACAGGGCCACCTCGGTCTCGATCCGGCCGAGGGTGATCTCGTGGTCGTCGCTCATAGCTGTATGATACAGAATAAGTACCTGTACTATACAGTTATCTAAGGAGTCGGAGTGGATCGGCGTTCCGAACCGAACCGCAGTGCCATCTACGCCACCACCCTGGTGGCTTTCCTCGCCATCGCCGGCATCGCCGTCGTCGACCCGATCCTGCCCGCCATCGGCGAGGCGATCGGGGTCACCGCCTGGCAGGTCGAGTTGCTGTTCACCGCGTACATCGCGGTCATGGCCCTGGGCATGATCCCGGCGACGCTGGCCAGCGGCCGGTTCGGCTTCAAGCCGGTGCTGATCACCGGCGTCTCCGTGGTCGGCCTGGCCGCGATCCTCGCCTCGTTCAGCGACAACATCGTGCAGCTGTCGGTGCTGCGCGGCGTCTGGGGCCTGGGCAACGCGATGTTCTTCGCCACCGCAATGGTGGTGCTGGTCAACCTGGCCGTCGACCGGGAATGGGTGGTCGGCCTCTTCGAGACCGCCCTCGGGCTCGGCTTCGCCGTCGGCCCGCTGATCGGCGGCCTGCTCGGCGAGATCAGCTGGCGGCTGCCGTTCTTCGTCTGCGGCGTCTTCATGGTCCTCGCCCTCGGCGTGGCCTCCCGCAAGCTCCGCGAGCCCACCAACCGGCAACAGCCGGTACGCGTCGGCCAGATCTTCGCCACCTACCGCCGGCCGGCGTTCATCGCCCTCTGCGTGGTCACCGCCGCGTACAACTTCGTGTTCTTCGTGGTGCTCGGCTACACGCCGCTCTTCCTCGGCCTGGACATCATCCCGCTGGGGCTCGCGTTCACCGGCTGGGGTCTCGGCCTGGCCACCGGCATCCTGGTCATCGGTCACCGCCTGGCCCACCGCATCGGCGCGGTGCAGACCGTCGGCGTGGCCATCGCCGGGCTGCTGGTCTGCATGGTCCTCTTCGCCACCTCCACCAGCACCGCCGAGTCGCTCGTCGTGCTCGTGCTCGCCGGCCTCTGCATGGGGTTGGCCAACGCCAACCTCACCGACCTGGCCCTCGGCCTCGGGTCCACCGACCGGCGCGTCGCCACCGGCGCGTTCAACCTGGTCCGCTGGGGTGCCGCCGCGCCGGCCCCGATCATCTCCGGCAAGCTCGCCGAACACTCACTGGCCCTGCCGTTCTGGGTGGGCTTCGGGGTGCTCGCCGCCGGTGTCCTCGTCTACCTGGCCTTTGCGCACGTGATGGCCGCCGGTTACGGCGAACGGGTCCTCTGGTCCCGCTGGAACCGCGCCGCCGCCAGCACCGAGAAGGCCGCCGAAGAGCCGGTGGGCGAGGCGTACTGACGCTTGGGCTCGTCCCGCGGGTGCCCGCAAGATCCGCGCACTTTCGGGGATGGTGCTGCCTCCGGGCTTGCTGAGGCAGCACTTTCCCGGAAGTTGCGCGGATCTTGGCGTTGACGCCGGCGCGGGCGCCCTCAGTTCAGGGCGCGGTAGAGCAGGTAGAGGCCGATCGTCGTACCGAACACCACGATCACCGACTTGAGTAGCACCGGCGGCAGCCGACGGACCAGACGCGCGCCCGCGTACCCCCCGATGAGGGTGGCGGGCGCGACCACCGCGACCGCCGCCCAGTTCAGCGGGCCGAACAGGGCGAACACCACGAGCGTGGTCAACCCCACCACCGCGGACAGCAGATTCTTGATCGCGCTCACCCGCGCCAGGGTCGCGTCGAGCACCAGGGCCAGCCCGGCGACCAGCATCACCCCGAGCGCCGCGCCGAAGTACCCGCCGTACACCCCACCGAGCGCGACCATCGTCTGCACCGCGACCGTCCGCTGGCGTGGCGACAGGTCCCGGGGGTGACCGACCAGCCGGCGCAGCGGATCCTGGAACGCCAGGACCGCTGTCGCGGCGAGGACCAGAAAGGGTACGACCACCTCGAACGCGCGGGCTGGCGTGGCCAGCAGCAGCAACGCCCCGAGGATCGTGCCGACGATCGTGGTCGGCACCAGCGTGGCCAGGGCGCGGGGGCGCGGCAGGTCCAGCCGGCTGCCCGCCACGCTGGCCACGTACCCGGGGAACACGGCGACCGAGTTGCTGACGTTCGCCGGCACCGGGGGCAACCCGACCGCGATCATCGCCGGGAAAGTGATCAACGATCCACCACCGGCCACCGCGTTGACAGTGCCAGCGGCGAGACCGGCGGCGAGCAGCAGCGCGGCGTGGGAGAGATCCATAGCCCCACGAGGCTAGCCGTCGCCTTGCGAGGCAGCTCCGCCGGACCGCCCGTGAGCTGCGCGATCTTGCTCAGGCGGGGCGGCAATACCGGCAGCACGCTCGTCGTTAGGATGAGAGCGCGACGGACGAGTCGACCGGGCGGTCGCGTCGGCGGGCTCCGGCCCGCCGCCGAGGAACGTCCGGACTCCACAGGGCAGGGTGGTTGTTAACGGCAACCCGGGGCGACCCGCGGGACAGTGCCACAGAAAACAGACCGCCGACCCCAACGGGGACGGTAAGGGTGAAACGGTGGGGTAAGAGCCCACCAGCACCCCGGGTGACCGGGGTGGCTCGGTAAACCCCACCCGGAGCAAGGCCAAGCAAGGGCCGTCACCGCAAGATGACGACCCGGCGCAGACGCTTGAGGGCTGCCCGCCCGATGTCTGCGGGTAGGCCGCTAGAGCCTGCCGGCAACGGCAGGCCGAGATGGATGGCCGCCGCCGGCGCAACCCCCTCGGGGTACGCGTCGCGCACAGAATCCGGCGTACAGGTCGACTCGTCCGTCGCCCACCAGCTCAGAGCTTTGATCAAGGCTCTGACCTAGTTCTATGTCCGGGCGTCGATGGTCGTCGTTGGTCAACTTTGGCCGGCGTTTGACGCCCTGACGACGCCCTGACGCCTTGGAGACGCCCTGAGCGCCGGCTCAGTTGACCTCGATCTCGGGTCGGGCTGGCTGGACGGCGGTGGGCCGCTGAGGGCCTGCCTCGGTGGTTTCGGCGTGGAGACGGCCGCGGTGGGGGAGGGACGGGGCACGTCCTGGCGGTGGAGCTGGTGCCGCGACCCGGTGATCCGGCGGCAAGCCAGTCCCGGGGTTGGACGGGCGCGGCAGCCGGAAGCCCTGGCCTCGACGAACGCCACCCGCGTCGGCTTCGTACCCCGGCGCTACGATCGCCCGATGCTGACTGGCGTGCTTCTGGATGCCCTACTTGAGTGTCTGGTGTTCCTGGAGCTGAGCGATGACGATGTGGTCGATCCGGATGAGGCGGCGTCGGTCCAACATCGAGTGGCCGGCATCCTCGATGCTCTGGGCCCGGACGAGTGTGAGGTGCTTACCAGACTTGTGCGGGAGCGGGCGATCCAGGCGACCGGTGCCGTGCGTGAGCTCCTGGATGAGCTGCCGGAGAGCTTCGGCCTCCTTGACGAGGACTGAGGGCCCTAGCAGCAGTTCTACGCTCCAACCGCCTCGACGATTCTGGCGGCTTGTAGGGCGTGTCCCGGCGGCTGTCGGTGGCTCACCGCCCCGGCGCCGTAGGCGGCCGGGGCGGCTTGCCGCCGGCCGGGCTTGATCCAAAACAGAGAATTCGGCCCGAAAGGCTGCGGTTCGATCTAGCGCATGAACTTGGCCACCTCCGTATTCATCGCGACGTACGAACGAACAGGAATCGTCAGTACGAGCTGGATGCCAAGACATTCGCCAGCACCTTCTTGATGCCTGCGGACGGACTTATCCCTCAGCTTGTGGGAAGTCCTTCCCTGCCTGACGTCATGGAACTGAAGGCATATTGGAAGGTGTCGGCTACCGCCATGGTCCGCCGGCTGCATCAGCTCAAGCGCATGAGCTGGGCCAGCAGCACGGCTGAGCTGTCCGGGCGGTCCACCGCAGTCCAGCGTTGCTCGTGCTCATCGTCACTCAGTTGGTCACCCAGCTAGGGTGTCAGACGTTGAAGCGGAACATCACGGTGGCCGTGGTCGACATCCGGTACGCAGATCCGATGGAGTGGCGGATCGCGATGGCGAAGAGAGCCGACGCCTAGGGGCGGAAAGACGTCATCCGCATCGGCTTCTGGTATTCCAGTTCTGTTGCTCGGCATGGGGGTCCTGGTGTTGGCGGTGCTGTTCGACGACGACCTGGAGTGGTGGATCCAGGGCAGGGTGCTGTCGCACGTCATGAGGCTGGTCCCCGCCGACGTGGCCGCAGTCGATGAGTTCGACGAGTGGCTCAGCCCCGGCCGGGCAATGGGATATCTGGACATCCGGAAGATCGAAGATCCGGAGGCTGCCAAGCGGCTCGTGCGTGCGCTGTCCGTGGGTGCCCGCAGGGCCTTGCAGAAGACGCAGGAGCAGGAGCCGACAGACGAGAAGATGGTCGAGTTCTACCGGGGCCTCTGCCGCACGGTGGACATGGCGGTTCGGCTTCCTCGTTTCTCGTGACGTGTCGTCCCGCCCTGGAGGCGTACATCGCTGGTTCGAGCCATCCGTGTCTGCCGTCGACCCGCCCTCGTGGGGAGCGGGCGGTGGTCTGCTCGGCTTGCCCGGGTCGGTGGCGGGCGGGATGGCCCGCGTAACCACCCACGGACCGCGACCCGCCGACGATCCCCACGCCATCTTGGAGCCGGAGCGCCCCCGCCGGAGGCGCAGTGACCGCAATCCCGCCACCGCCGCCAGGTCAGCCGCTTCTGCGCCGCTCTCAGGCCCGGCACGGTCTCTGATCCGGCGACTGCCACCAGCTTGCGCTGCGCAGCCTCGCCCGACGCTGGCTCGCCCTTCAGGCCGAGATCGATGACCTCGACAGCCACCTGGTCGCCCTCGTCACCGCCGCCGCCCCGGATCTGGTCGCGCTGCCTGGTTTAGGCGTCGACACCGCTGGGCAACTCCTCGTCACCGCTGGCGACAACCCCCACCGCTTGCACTCCGAAGCGGCTTTCGCCCGGCTCTGTGGCGTCGCCGCCATCCCGGCCAGCTCCGGACGCACCGACCGCCACCGCCTGCACCGTGGCGGCGACCGCGACGCCAACCGCGCCCTCTGGGGCATCACCCTCGTCCGCATGCGCTGCCACCAACCCACCAAGGACTACGTCACCCGCCGCACCGTAAAAGGCAAGACCATGACCGAGATCATGCGCTGCCTGAAGCGCAACATCGCCCGAGACGCCTACCGGCTGCTCACGAACTCCGGATAGCCAACATCGGTCTCGACACCACTAGCCAGATCAGGCACGCTGCACCGGTGGCGATCGACACCACCGGCACATTCTGGCGCGGCGACAACTTCACCGACCTCGCCGACTACCTCCGCGAGTACCAGCCCGGCGGCTACCCAGTGGCTCGGGTTAGGGAGATGATCTGCCAACGGTGCGGCGACAAGAGCTTCGCGGTCCTCGCCGATGACGAGAACGGGTGCGCACAGACACGGTGTCTGACATGCGGTGACCACGCCTTGATCGCGGACAGCGCCGACTACTGGCAAGACGCCGACCCTGAGGAATGCGCCTGCCCATGCGGCGGCGAAGCCTTCCAGGTCGCCGTCGGGTTCGCCCTGCGCACCGACGGTGAAGTCCGGTGGGTCAGCGTCGGACTCCGCTGCACCGAGGATGGCACCCTTGGCGTCTACACCGACTGGAAGATCGACTACTCCCCGACCGGCCACCTGCTGATCGACGCGGCATGACCCGCGGCCTACCCGCTCTCTTGACAGAAATTGGAGCTGGGAACGATCAGGCATTGCCTCCTTCACTGCAACGGTGCCGCCCCGCAGGTATCCGTTGACACTGGCCCTGGTGGAAGGGCCGGAGGACAAGCGCGTGGCGGCGGCGAAGTTGACGATCCACGACCAGCCCGTAGCGGCCTGGGAAATGGCGCTACGACCCGGTCAGGACCCCGGCACCCTTCGCGACGGTGAGGTGTTCACTGTCGGCGTCGATGTGGCCACCATCGCCTTGTTCGACACGGTGGCGCTTGAGGCAATGGCCCGACGGACAGAGGAAGACCCGTCCTACTACGTGGACCAGGCGGACCGACCGGTCGAGCTGCATGACCGCGCCTCCGGCGCCAACCTCATCGCGTTCAACACCGGCTGGGGCGACGGCGGCTATCCGGTCTGGATCGGTCGTACGACTACCGGCGCTGTCGCCTGCTTCCTTGTCGACATGGCCATGCTGGCATCGCCGCCAACGTCCGCCAGCAGTTCCCCATCCTGACCGAGGACAGCCCGTGAGTCCTCGATCCTGACGGAGCTACAAGACGACAAGATCGACTAGCCGGACGTGTCACATACGTCCCGAGACTGATCTGTCACGCAGGTCCTGAGATCCGACATGGTCGGCCGCCGGCTTGTCCGTGGGTTGGTGTTCGCCGACAGGCCGATCTGCCTCAACGGTGTTCGCTGCTAGCGTGCCGATCATGGAAGCTGCCGGCGCGGTGAGATGACCTTGCTTAGCCTGATCGAGACGACTTCAGGACAGTATTCGCTGCTGCTGGAGGCGGGGACCACACCGGTTGACGACCTGATTCGGGAGCTCGATCACGAGCCCAACGGGTACTTCTGGGAAGGCGTCGCGGAAGTTCTGGTGAGCACCGAGGCCCAGACGCTCGAAGGCCGGTTTGCCTATGACTCCGAGGCTGGCATGTTCTGCGCCGACGGCGCCGATCGAGGCGCGCTGGAAGAGTGGCAGCTCGGATGAACGTGGTCGCGACCGACGGCGAACGCTTGCGGCGGTTGGTCTCGCAGGCCAAGGTGAGCGGGTTTGAGTTTGACGACTAGCAGTCAGGGTGCCGGTGTCTTTCTCCGCGCTGGCAGCCACCTCTTGATCATCTCGCGCAGAGCCCCGTACGCTCCCGGGGCAATCCCGCCAACGGGTGTGGCCGCAGATCAAGGGGGACCAACTGGTGCGTAGGTGCGTCATCGGAGTTGCTGCTGCGGCCGCTATCGCCAGCTTGGGGGGTTGCTCTGGGGCCGACCGTCCGGAAACCCAGGCCACTGCCTCGGCCGCAGTCACCCCGAGTGCCTCTGCGCCGACTCCCACTGGTGTTGTGGCTGTCGGGGTCGACGACTACGCCAAGGATGCATGCAACCAGGTGGCGAAAGCCACGCGTGCTGGAGGCGATCTGGACCCGGAGGAGATGCTGTCGATCGGTCAGACCGCAGCCAAATCGTCCTACAGCGAGGTCAACATCCGAGGAATGATACTGGCCGAAAACGCGAAGATAGTGATTGCCGCTAAAGGTGGGGCCGCGGACAGGGAGTGGATGGTTACCAAGGCGATCCAACTGACCCAGGTCTGTGAATATGTCAGCATCATTCCTCGGCAAGGTGGCCAGGTTCCTCCTGTGTAGATGTAGGGTCACTCTCGTCCTGGCCGGTCAGAGGTCGGCTCGGACGTGGACGGCCGCACAACGGCGGCAGGTCTACAGGCCAGATGCGCCACCCACTCTGGGTGAGTCTCGACGGCGAAGATCGTCCGTCCCACCACGTCGCATGGACTTGCTCGGTGACCGGGGCGGGATCGTCGCCCTGGTCTCAATGGCACTCCGTCCGCAGGTCCCTTGCGCCACTGGGGGCCACGCTCGAACAATGCCGCGAGTCTGTTCGCCGATCGCGCCGACCATCAAGGTCTCACCTAATACGTGACGGCTTCTGTGCCACCAGCTGAGCGGCAGGAGCGTTGCCGTATCACAGGCAGATGCCGGGACACGCCACGTCGTGCCAGCCTTGGCGTCTGGCACGGACGCTTTCGCCTGTAGTGCGCTGGTTATGGCCGCTCGGCGAGCTGGGCGACGAACGCCCGCCAGGCCGCCGGACCGAAGGTGAGGGCCGGACCTACGGGGTCCTTGCTGTCCCGGACGCCGATGACGCCGGGCAGGTTGCTTGCGACCTCGACGCAGTTCCCACCGCTTGCGCCGCTGCGGCTGGACTTGCGCCACCGGGCGTTACTGAGGTCCATGATGGCTCTCAACTTCCTTCAGCAGGTCGATGGACTGCCGGCGCGGTAGAGCCTCGTTTCGGACGCTCTCCCACCTTGCCTGAAGCGTAGCTACCTCATCGTCCTTGTCGATGACGTCACCGCCAAGCTGGTTTTCGAGGTGCCCAACCCACACGCCCTCGCTGGACCGGGCCAGGGCGAACGGTCCGGACAGCCCGATGTGCAGGCCGCTGCCGATCGGAATGACGTGGACGTGAACGTGCGGAAGCTCGGCCGTCGCGACCAGGTGAGCCACCTGCTGGGCCATGATCCCGCCCAGACCATCACCCGTGCGCCGGATCGCGGCTTCGTCCAGCACGGCGACGAACTGTGGCCGGCGCTCGCCTGTCAGAATCGCTTGCCTGCTCATACGCCCCTGCACGCGCTGCTCAACCTCGTCATCGGTGAGGCTTTCGTCTGTCCGGAGGACAGTACGGGCGTAGTGCTCCACCTGTAGCAGCCCGGGAATCAGGTTCGGCTCGAAGTAGCGAAGCTGGGTCGCCTCTCGCTCGGCATCCAGCCAGGGCAGGAACCACGACGGCGCGCCGAACTTTGTTGCCAGGCGCTCGAAGAGTCCGCCGTTGTTCAGCGCCCGGTCAGCGCCCTTGATGAAGTCCATCGTCAGTGCTCGGGTGCCGCTCTCCACGGCGCTGACGTGTGAGGCGCTGAACCCCGCCGCACGGCCGAACGACTCTTGCGTCATCCCCGACGCTCCACGGGCGCGGCGGATCTCGCTCACGACGAAGTTCGCGAGCGGACTTGGCACGTCAGCCATTCAATGCTCCTCACGTCGGAGATCGACTACCCGAGGTGCCACACGCCTGGAGCCTGTCCCGCCAGCCCCGGCCCGACCACCTGCGATGCCTTCCGAGCGTAGTGGCCTCCACAGCAGAGTGTCACCAGGCGGCGCGGCTGGTAGGGACCACGAAACCTGGTGGTCGCGTTCGCAGCGGGGCCGCCCCTGTCGGACGAGCACTCACGGGAGCGGCCCCTTCCCAACGGCACAAAGGGGGAGAGCGTGCCCGACGACAAGCCCGAGCCGAATCCAGCGAGCCGACCGCACGCGAACCGCGCTTACGCGTACCCCTGGTGGTTGCCGTGATTGAAAAGATGACGGCCGGCGACGTTATCTACCTGACCACCGCGGCGAGCGTGCGGTTTCTGCGCCCGATCTTCGTGCGCGTCATCCGTGAGTTGCCCGAGCGGCACACGTACCACAGTTGGGTCTGGATCGAGGGTTACCAGCTGAACGCGGCGGGCGACGCGGTCGCGCGGCGCGAGTTGTACGTGATGCGCGCGGGTGTGCGGATGCAGGCCCTGCCGGCCAGAGGCCGCCGACGTCTGGTGCGGGTCGGATGACGCCGCACCTGCCGATGCGTCCGGCGTGGTTGTGCCGCAACTGCGCCGCGCCCTGGCCGTGCGGTAGGGCTCGGCTCGATCTCGCGACCGAGTTCTACGGTCATTCGATCGCGCTGGCGTTCTACCTGGCCGCGTCGATGCAGGAGGCGATCGACGACGTGTATGGCCTGGGTCTGCGCCCGGACCTGCCCGCGCTGCACGCCCGGTTCCTCGGCTGGCTGTCCCTGGCCCGCCGGCCACACCGATAGCCAGGAAAAGAACCGGCCGGGTGGGTCGCCCCCACCCGGCCGGCAACCGGATCCCTAAGACCTCAGTGCTTCTTGAACACCGGCATGGTGTCCAGCGTGGTGGTGATGTTCTGCGTGGTGCCGCCCCGGTACGTCTTCCCGGTGAAGATGTCGGTCCAGCTGTTGCCCGGCGGGAACCACACCGACGTGGTGGCGGTGGTGCCCGGCGTCGTCACCGGTGCCACCAGGTAGTCCGGGCCGTAGAGGTACTGGGAACCGGCGGTGGCGTACGCGGCCTGCTCGTTCGGGTACGCGAGGTACATCGAGCGGACGATGGGCGTACCCGTGCGGGTGGCCTCCTTGGCGGCGGCGTACGTGTACGGCTGTAGTTCCTTGCGCAGGTTGAGGAACTTCTTGGCCGACGCGTTCGCCGCCGGGCCGTACTGCCAGGGCAGCCGGTCGCTGTGGTTGGAGTGCAGCCTGTCGATCGGCTGGAACGTGCCGAACTGGACCCACCGGGCGTAGAGGTCGTCGGGCAGCTTGGTGCTGCCCGGTTCGGTGCCCGGCTCCTGGAGGCCGCCGGTGTGCCCGCCGATGTCGTGGCTGACCGCGGCCAGCCCGGTCGCGGCGGACTCGCCCGGCGTGTAGCCGACCTCCATCTGGAGGGTCGACCAGTCGGAGGTGGTGTCGCCGGTGAAGTGCAGGGTGGTGCGCTTGTCTGCCCACGGGCCGGTCGACACCGGGGTCGGGCTGCTGTAGCCGCCGGCCTGCAACGAGCCGTACGCCCGGGAGAAGGCGAAGCCGGTCTTGTCGGCGTACTGCTGGTTGATCCACGCGTCGGCGGTCACCCCGGCGAGCGACGACGTCGTGTTGTCGCAGCACCAGTCCAGCCACCACAGGTCCGGGCCCTTGGTGCCCTTGGGCAGCATTCCGTCGTGGAGCTGCATATACGCCTTGAGCTGGTCCGGGTCCCCGAGGTCGAACGTGTAGCAGTCGGGGCCGCCGTTGCAGCCGACGCGCTGGAGCTTGCCCTTGGCGGTGGCCTGCGCCTGCGCGAACTTGGGGTCCGAACCGAGGATGCTCGGGTGGATGTTGATGCCGGTGTGCAGGCCCTGCTTCCTGGCCCAGTCGAAGAACGCCTTCGGGTCGGGGATCCGGGTGCTGTCGATGCTCCAGCCGTTCCACTTGTCCGGCGCCTTGATGTCCGTGTCGAGGACAAGAACATCCAGGGGTACGCCTTCGGCCGTCGCCCGGGCCACCAGGTCCTGGAACTCGGCAGCGGTGCGGTCGTAGTACTCGGAGTACCACACCCCGTACGCCCACTTCGGCAGCAGCTTCGTGGGTCCGGTCAGCGTCGACAGGTCCTTGAGGCCACGGGTGAAGTCCTGCCCGTACGCGAAGACGTAGCCGTCCTGCTCGGGGTTGGGCCGGGGCTTGGTGGTGCTCAGGGCCGAGGCGGAGTCGTCGAGCAGGTACCAGCCGTCCTGGTAGAGCAGGCCCGGGGCGGTGAGCGCGGAACCGGTCACGCCGTCCAGGCCCCGGCGGTAGCCGCCGAGCGGCGCGTGCGGGGCGAGCAGCGGTGAGGCCTTGCTCGTGACGGCGACCGTGTCCACGTTGACGTTGCAACTGGCGTCGGTGGGGCAGCCCAACGTCACGGTGTTGGTGCCGCGGTCGAGGTGGACCGGGACGGCAACGGTGTTCCAGTAGTCCCACCCGCTGGTGGGCGGAAGGGTTGCCGTGACCGGGGTCGCCGTGTCGGCCGTGACCGACATGGTGCGTGTCTGGCTCGGCTGCGCGCCGGCCTGGCCGTTGGCGTACCGGATCTGCACCCGGTAGTCACCCGCGGACGGAACATCGGTCACGGTGAGTGCCACGGCGGCGGTGGTGCTTTCCAGGCCGGCCAGGAATCCCGTACCCGAAGCGCCGTTGTGGTCGTTCGCGGGCCGTGCGCCGCCAGTCAGCGCGCCGGTCTCGGCCTCGCCGAGCGTGCCGAACCGCAGCGGTTGCGGCTGGGGCGTGGACGGCGCGGGGAACGCATCACCCGGGTTGACCAGCGCGAGGCTGTCGATGTTCACGTTGCCGGAGTCGTTGGCACCCCGAACGACGCTGATCTCGTGCCGGCCCGCGGTGAGGTCGACCGGCACGCTGGCCAGGCCCCAGGTGTCCCAGTTCGTGGTGGGCGGCAGCGTCAGCGTGCGGCCGGCGTCGCCGTCGAGCTGCACCGTCAGGGTGCGGGCCACGTTCTGGCCGTCGCCGCCGGTGCTGTTGGCATAGCGGACGGTGAGCTGCTTCGTGCCGTCTTCCGGCGCGTCGAGCGCGAAGGTGACCGAGTCGCCGGACGAGGCGAAGCCGGCCGCGAAGCCGCGGCCCGTGTATCCCTGGTGGTCGGTGGCCACGCCGGGGCCGTTCAGCTGCAGCGACTCGGCCTCGCAAAGAGCGCCGAACGCGCAGGCCGGAGCCGTGTGGTCGGCCCAGGGTCGGCCCTGCACGAGCTGCTTGCCGGCCTTGAGCTGCACAGTGAGGTTGTCGGCGGTGAACGCGCCCGAGCCGACCCGGTAGCGCAACGTCATCGCACCGGTGTCGATGGTGAGCCAGCCGTGCTCGACGTGCTTGGTGAAACGCGTACGGGGAAAGTCGTCGCGCCCGATGGCGTTGAACGTGGCGGCGTCGGTGAACCTGCCGTCCTTCTGGTACTCGGTGCGGATCAGGGTAGGGGACAGCACCTCGAAACGTGCGTTGCCCGACCGAACGGCTCCGTCCTGCGCCTTGTGACGGCTGGCCTGCGCCGGCGCGGACGGGGCGAGCGCCAGCCCGGTGAGGAGGATGCCGGCTGCGGCGGCTGCTGTCGCGCGACGGCGCGGTGAGTTCCGATAGAGCAAGATGCGCTCCTCGTCTCAAATGGAGGAAATGAGTCGATGACAACGCTGTCACTGGCGCGAAACGCATGTCAACTGCCCTCCGAGGGTGTCCCTTCTCTCTTTCGTCGGTGGTCCGTGCCCGTATGGCAGGCGCGCGCTGTAAGGCTCTCGGGCTTGCATCCGATACGTAGGTACAGGCTTACCGTCGGGCTATGAGTGGCCACCACATCACTACTGACGACGCCTGGGTGCCGGAGGCCTGCACCCTGCCGACGGCGGAACGGCCGCTGCGGCTCGCCGAGTTCGACCAGTTCATCGCCGAGGCGGTACGGGGCCTCGACCGGCTGTCGGCCCAGCATCTGCGGTTATATCTCGACGGCGGTACGCAGGTCGAAGAGACGACGCGGGACCTGGCGGCCCGGGAGTCGTCCTGCTGCTCGTTCTTCACCTTCGACCTCTCCCGGCCAGACGGGAATTCGCTGTCGCTGGACGTTCGGGTCCCAGCGGCCCACGCCGACGTGCTCGACGCCCTCGCCGAGCGGGCCGCGTCTGTTCGGGGCCATCGGTGACCGGACCGGGACTACGCAGCGGGCAACCGGCCGACGCGGCCGGAGTCAACCAGCAGACGCTGCGCTACTACGAGCGTCGGGGTCTGCTCGACCCGCCGCAGCGCTCACCGGGCGGGCACCGGCTCTACCCGACCGAGACGGTCACCCTGCTGCGAGTCATCAAGACCGCGCAACGTCTGGGCTTCACCCTCAACGAGGTTGCCGACTTGGTCGACGCCTTCCGGCATCGGCGGTCCGGCACTGGCTTACAGGCACGCGCCAGCGACAAACTGATAGAGGTCGAGCAGAAGTTGGCGGACCTGAAAGTCGTCCGCGACACCCTGCGGGCCGCCATCTCGGCTGGCTGCGACGACCTGATCGCCTGCGCTGGGACCTCCTGCTGCCCGCTGCCCTTCGCCGACTGAACGGATCGGACGTCGATCGCGGGCCACCTCCAACGCACGATCGGCGGCCGAACGCGAACAGCCTCGGGTGCGACATGGTCACTAACCGTCATCGGTCTGTGACGTGGTCGGGGTCGGAGATTGACGTGGTGCTGCGACCGTCGGGGTGTGACGACTCAGATGCTGATGAGTGCGCGGCGGATCAGCGCTTCGCTGATCGTTGCGATGCTCGTGCTGGCCGGGGCGACCGGTTGCACTCCTGTGATCAAGGCCGTCACCGGCCTGACCGTGGACGCTGACGGTCGGCCCTTCGCGGTCTTGTCCTGGTGCGCGGACCGGCCACCAGGCAAGGTCATCCTCCTTGCCGAGAAACGCTCGGTTTCGCCCTCGCCGTCCGGCACGGCGGCCTCCCAGAGTCAGCCCTCCTGGCTGCGACAACGGTATGCCGTGCCGCGTGCCGCGACCTCGCCGACCGCGGTACGCCTGGAGGGGTTCCCACCTGATCCGGCCCCTGAGCCGGACGAGGCCTTCCGGATGTACGGAGTCGCCGATGACAACAGCTTCACCTCGCACGCGGTGAGCTTCCGGTTCGCTGAGGTGGCAGACCTGCGGCCCGGATCTATCCTGATCACCGAGGTCGTGGACAACCTCGACGAGCAGCGGACCGTGTCCATGGAGGAGTTCGCGAGCCTCGCAGAGGACGAATGCTGACCAGTGCTGATGGGCCGTGGCGCTCGGACCGTCTCTGCGCGGTGGTCGCCGGCTCGTCGGACCGACTTCTGCGTCGGCAGCGCATCGATCTGTCAGGAATGCTCCTTGTCTCGGACGCGACATTCATGTGATTGCGGGCTTCACCTATACAAGAATGTCGATTAGAGGAACCACCTCGTGAGCACACCTGGAGAGGAAGTCCTATGCAATTCCGAACGGGGATCAGGCAGTCGGGGGTCGTCGCCGTGGCCGTCGCGACACTCCTGTTGGTGTCAGGTGCACCAGGTCAGGCCGCCGAGCCGAACCGGTCCGTCGATGCGGCCGCGGCGTCCTGCGCGGTGACGCCGAAGTCTGGAATGGGCAACATCAACATCCGCCTCGGTGCAGGCACGAACCACCCGATTGACGGTGTTCTCCGCTCCGGCACGTGGGCCTCTTCGGCCTGCTCCAATGTCTCCGGTGGTTCCTACTCGGCTTGCGGTGGCGGTAACAGATGGATCGTCGTGCACCCCGATTGCCTGGGATGTTTCGGGTACGTCGCCTATAGCTGCGTACGCCTGGTGCGGGACGTCTAGGTCCGCTCGAACCGGAACGGGCCGGGGGCGGCGGGCTTCGGCCCGCCGCCGACTCCCGGGCGCACGGCGTGCGAGCCGGGGTCCTCGGCGTACCGGGTCAGCAGCGCGGGCTGCCGAGCGGCGCGGGCCCGGCGAGCGCTTCGACTGTCGCCGTGGGCGCGGGCGAGGGCGGGGCAGCGCTCGGTGAGGACGGGGCCGAGGGCGTGGCCGGGGGAGACGGCGAGGGTGAGCTGCTGGGCGTGGCCGGGCTGACGAGGGACACCGTGCTGCGCTGCACCTGCTTGGTGACCATCCGGATGCCGGTGGCCGTCGCCTGGTGCCCGTACACGTCGGTGACCGTGATGCTGAACGGCCCGGGGCCGAGCCCGCCCTCGACGGTCCAGTAGTTGTCGGTCTGGCGGATCGCCTTGCGGAAGCCGCCGCTGGTCCCCTTCGCCTCGACCGAGCGCAGCGGGTTGCCGTGGTTGCCGACCTGCACGGCGAACCACCACTGCGAGGCGCCGCCCTTGATCCGGAAGGTGAGGCCGCCGTCGAGCGGCGGGTTGAGTGCCGCCCGGTACGTCACGGACGCGATGCCCTGCGACCGGTCGGCGATCCGGGTGAACGCCTCGGTGGAAAGGTCGATCTTCGTCGGCCCGCAGCCGCCGCACTGGTCCATGACCATGACCCGGACCGTGCCCTTGGGGCCCGTCACGTCCAGGTAGCTGCCGCAGGCCGCTCCTTTGGAGTACTGCGACGCGCCGAGGGCCACGTAGAGCCGATCCGCCGGAGGGCCGGGAAAGGAGCAGTTGCCGCCGGAGCGACCCGCGTCGTAGAAGCTGGCCTTTCCCTTGTGGACGGTGTTCCCCGACGGCGGCGCGGCGCAGGCCGGGGTGGCGCCGCCGCGGACGGCGAGGGTGATGCCGAGGGTGGCGGCGAGGGCGGTGATGCCGGCGCCGGCCAACCAGTGCCGGACCCGCCGGCTGATCCGCTGTGTGCTGGCCGGGGTGTCGTTCTGCGGTTCCGCGCCTGGTGCCGTCACGGCGCCTGATGTTGCCGCACCAGGCTGCGGCAACGCAAAGGCCGTTACTCGCCGAATCGGCGGGGTCGCAAGCCGTTCAGCGCGGTGGTGACGACGCGGTCGGCGTACTCGGTGGTGAGCGGACCGGTGCGGTAGAGCCACCGGTTGAGCACCGGCCCCCAGATCAGGTCCACCGCCACGTCGAGGTCGAGGTCGTCGGCGAGTTGCCCGGCCTGTTGGGCGCTGCGGAGGCGTTGCCGTTTGGCCTCCCGCAACGGCCCGTCCAACCGCTCGGCGTACGCCGCCGCCAGCTCGGGGTCGAGCGTGATCTCGGTGGCCAGCGCGCGCATCGGCGGCTCGTACCGGGGGTCGTTCATCTCCTCGACGGTGGCGCGGAGCACCAGGCTGAGGTCCGCGGCAAGGTCGCCGGTGTCCGGCAGCGTCGGCGGCTCGCCCTCGGCGCTCTCGCTGAGCAGGAGGAAGGCGTCGAAGATGACAGCGCCCTTGGACGGCCACCAGCGGTAGATGGTCTGCTTGCCGACGCCGGCCCGGGTGGCGATGCCCTCGATGCTGACCTTCGCGTACCCGATCTCCTGGAGCAGGTCGAAGGCGGCGGTGAGGATGGCGCGCCGCGACGTCTCGTTGCGGCGGGCCGTGTTGGGCGTCATGGCCGACACGATACCAGTGGCGAGACGGACCGTCTCGTCTTGACGGCGGCGTCAGCAGCGCCTAACGTTCTGGTTAACGAGACGGACCGTCTCGTCTCGCAAGTGACGGGGAGACCTCCATGCGTACCTGGTTCATCACCGGCGCCAGCCGTGGCCTGGGCCGTGCCTTCGCGGACGCCGCGCTCGACCGAGGCGACCGGGTGGTCGCCGCGTCCCGGAGCATCGCCGCGGGCGACTTCGCCGAGCGGCACGCCGACCGGCTGCTGGCCCTGCCCCTCGACGTGACCGACCGGGCGGCGGTCGTCGCCGCCGTGGACACCGCCGCCGCGCACTTCGGGCAGCTCGACATCGTCGTCAACAACGCCGGCACCATGTCCATGGGCATGGTCGAGGAGTTCACCGAGGCCGAGGCGCGCGCCCAGTTCGAGGTCAACTTCTTCGGCGCGCTCTGGGTCGGTCAGGCCGTGCTGCCGCACCTGCGCGCCCAGCGGTCCGGCCACATCGTGCAGGTGTCCAGCATCGCCGCGCTCGGTGGTTTCCCGAGCACCGGCATGTACAGCGCGAGCAAGTTCGCCCTGGAGGGCATGAGCGAGGCGCTGGCCATGGAGGCAGCGGCCTTCGGCATCACGGTCAGCATCGTGCAGCCGGGTGGTTACTGGACCGACCTCTACACCAGCATCGCCGCCACCACCCCGCTGGAGGCGTACGCGCCGCTGCGCGCCGACCTGGAACGACAGTGGGCGGAAGGTTCGGTCGACAGCGAACCCCGGCTGGCCGCCGAGGCGTTGCTGCGGCTTGTCGACAGCGACGACCCGCCGCTGCGGCTCCTGCTCGGGAGCATGGTGTACGACCTCGCGTTCGACATCTCCCGCCGGCGGATGGACACCTGGGCGGGCTGGGAGCAGGTCAGCCGAGCCGCCGAGCGGGCGGTCGCGGCCCCCTGACCGCCGTATCGCCACGGGCCTCGGGTCCGCCGTTCTAGGCTCCGAGATATCGCGGCGGCGTGCCCATTTCTGAAATGGCGCACGGGCCCACGAATTCTCCTCGCAGGGCGCGAACCTAGACGGAGAGGAACACGCATGGCGGTCAAAACCAAGATCCGTCCGGGCACCACGGAGATTCGGCCGTTCTCGGTCGACATTCCCCAGGCCGACCTCGACGACCTGAAAAGGCGCATCAAGGCGACCCGCTGGCCGGACAAGGAAACGGTGGACGACCAGTCGCAGGGCGTGCCACTCGCGACCATTCAGGCCGTCGCCCGCTATTGGGAGAAGGAGTACGACTGGCGCAAGGTCGAGGCCCGGCTGAATTCCCTGCCGCAGTTCCTGACGACGATCGACGGGGTGGACATCCACTTCATCCACGTGCGCTCCAAGCACGAGGACGCGCTGCCGCTCATCGTCACCCACGGTTGGCCCGGGTCGGTGATCGAGCAGATGAAGATCATCGAACCGCTCACCGATCCCACCGCCCACGGCGGCAGCGCGGCCGACGCCTTCCACCTGGTGATCCCGTCGCTGCCGGGGCACGGCTTCTCCGGCAAGCCGACCGAGTCGGGGTGGAACCCGCAGAAGATCGCGACCGCCTGGACCGAGCTGATGAAGCGCCTCGGCTACTCTCGGTTCGTCGCGCAGGGCGGCGACTGGGGTGCGGTCATCGTGGACCAGATGGGCCTCCAGGCGCCCCCGGAACTGCTCGGTATCCACACCAACATGCCCGGTGCGATCCCACCCGAGATCGACCTGCTGTTCCAGGGCGACACCACCGGCGCGAACAACGCCATGGGCGCACTGCCGTCCGGTCTCTCCGCCGACGAGATGCGTGCCGCCGAGGAAGCCAACTACGTCTGGAAGCACGTCGCGTACGCCCTGATGATGGCGACGCGTCCGCAGACGCTCACCGGGCTGGCGGATTCCCCGGTGGGCCTGGCGTCCTTCCTGCTCGACCACGACGCGAAGAGTCTGGCCCTGATCGCGCAGGTCTTCGAGGGTGCCAAGGCGGGCCTGACCCGCGACGACATCCTGGACAACATCTCGCTCTACTGGTTGACGAACACGGCGGTCTCCGCGTCCCGGCTGTACGCGGAGAACAAGCTCTCGTTCTTCGCCGCCAAGGGCGTCAAGGTGCCGGTCGCCGTGAGCGTCTTCCCCGACGAGCTGTACGAGGCCCCGCAGAGCTGGGCCGAGCAGGCGTACCCCAATCTCATCTACTACAACAAGCTCGACGTCGGCGGGCACTTCGCGGCCTGGGAACAGCCGAAGATCTTCTCCGAGGAGCTTCGGACCGCCTTCCGGTCGCTGCGCTAGATGGCCGTGCACCTGCCCCCGCTCGACGGGGCGGCCGAGTGGCTCAACTCCGATCCACTCGGCCCCGACGACCTGCGCGGGCGCGTGGTCCTGGTCAACTTCTGGACGCTGACCTGCATCAACTGGCTACGCCAGGAGCCGTACGTCCGGGCCTGGTCGCAGGCGTACCGCGACGACGGGTTGGTGGTGCTCGGGGTGCACACCCCGGAGTTCTCGTTCGAGCACGATGTCGACCAGGTGCGCCGGGCGGTCACGGCACGGTCGATCGACTACCCGGTCGCCGTCGACAACGACTACGCGATCTGGCAGGCCTTCGACAACCACTACTGGCCGGCGCTCTACTTCGTCGACCGCGACGGTGTCCTCCGGGACGAGCACTTCGGCGAGGGCCGCTACGAGCAGTCCGAGCGGGTGCTCCAGCAACTGCTGGGCATCGAGCGGAAGCCCGTACCCGTCGACGGTGTCGGCCCGGAGGCGGAGGCCGACTGGGCGAACCTGCGGACGCCCGAGACGTACCTCGGTTTCAGTCGCGGCGAACACTTCGCCTCGCCGAACGGCCCGGCGCTCGACGAACGCCGCGCCTACCAGCTGCCTGAGCGCTTGGGCCTCAACCAGTGGGCGCTGACGGGGGAGTGGACGATCGGGGCGGAGAGCGTCGTGGTCGACCAGGCCGGCGGCAGCATCGCCTTCCGGTTCCACGCCCGTGACGCCCACCTCGTGCTGGCCCCCGGGCCGGGACGGTCGATCCCGTTCCGGGTGCTTCTCGACGGCGCGGCTCCCGGCCCGTCGCACGGCGTCGACGTCGACGCCGACGGCAACGGAGTGCTCCGGGACGGTCGCCTCTACCAGCTCGTCCGCCAGGACGACGCGGTCCGCGAGCGGACCCTGGAGATCACGTTCGGTGAGCCCGGCGCGGCCGCGTACGCCTTCACCTTCGGGTAGTGCGGCCCCGGCCGTCACCGACGCAGGTCGACCACGCTGACGCTGCCGGAGACCGGCGACATGCAGTGCACCTGTGGGCCGGGGCGGAGTCGGGCGTCGCTGGCGTACCGGTCGGCGAGGGCCTTCTCCGCGGCTTCGTCGCCGTCGTCGGCGGCGAGCAGCAACGCGGCGATCTCGTCCACGAGCGTGAGGTCGGCGGTGCTGAGATCCTCGGTCATCGCGCCGAAGCCGTCCCAGAGCAGCAGCTCGTCCTTCTGCCGGTGGGCCAGTTCGATCAGGACGTAGTCGTGGATGAACCAGTCGCCCCGGACCGGCAGCTCCGGGCTCACGCCGTAGCGGTCGGGGTCGATCGTCCCGGCCCGGTACGCCGACCACACCCGCGCCGCCGAGTCGAAGAGCCCGGCCTTCGGGTCGATGTCGTAACCGTCGAACCCCCAGTCGCCGGCCGGGTCGAGCTCCGGGTCGGCCCAGACCCACCGGTGGCCGTCCCAGTACTCCACCAGCACGTGGTCGTGGTGCCAGTCGGGTGCGAAGTACGAGGCGAAACCGACCCGGCTGCGGCTGGGAATGCCGTGCTGACGCAGCACCGCGACGGAGAGCAGCGTGTGGTCCCGACAACAGCCCGCCACCCGGTCGACGGCCGGACGCTCCACGCCGAGCGGCAGCGGAAAGCGGGACTGGTCGGTGTCGAGGATCCGGTCCACCCAACGGCAGTCGACCTCCGCGAGCCGGTCGGGAGGCAACTCGACGCCACCGGCGCGGTAGTGGACGATCACGTTGCGGGCAGTCGCCGCCACCGAGGCGATGTCGGCCGGGACCGCGTCGAGCAGCGCGGCATGCCGACCCGGGTCGCTGTAGGAGGAGTGCTGCCGATAGTCATCGATGTTCATACGACGAGTCTGCCGTCCCGTGGCGGGCCGGTGGGGTCGCTCGGCCTACAATCTCGTCGATTGCCATGACGACGCCCGAGATCACCATCGCCACCCCGGCCGACCGCCAGGCGATCGTCGGCACCCTGGTCGCCGCGTTCGTCAAGGATCCCGTCCTGCGGCACCTGTTCCCCGACGAGGACATCTACCCGCGCTACGCCGCCGCCTTCTTCGGCCACCTCTTCGACAAGCGGGTGCACCGGTCGTCGATCTGGACGATCGACGGCGGCGCGTCCGTGGCGATCTGGGAACCACCGGCGGTCGGGCATGTCCCTTCCGGCGACGGGGTCGCCGCCGCCCAGTACCCCGCCGACGTCCTGGCCCGGGTCGAGGACTACGACGACACGGTGCACGCCGCCCTGCCGACGTACCCGTTCTGGTACCTCGGCGTTCTGGGCACCCACCCGGACAGCGCCGGACGCGGTTGGGGTCGGGCCGTCATGCGGGCCGGGCTGGCTCGCGCCGCCGCCAACGGACTGCCGGCGATCCTGGAGACCAGCAACCCGGGCAACGTCGAGCTGTACCGCCGCGCCGGCTGGGAGGTGGTGGGCTCGCTGTCGGAGCCGGTGCCCACGTGGATCATGCAGCAGCCGCCGCGCTGAGCACGGCGCGCTCACCTGAGGGTGAGCGGGACCGGTTGCCCTTGGCGTATCTCGAGGACCGGCCGCCTACCCAGCGGTTGGGCCAGATTGAGGGTCGCGGTACGCGAGGCACCCAGCAGGGTGCACACCTCGCCACTGTTGTGGTGCTGCGCGATAACGATGACCACGACGGCGTTGGCCGACTCGACCGACTCCGCGTGGTAGTCGGCACCACAGCGTCCGGTCGCCGGCCCGACGGCGCCGGTGAAGTCGACGGTCAGCTGCGTACCGGCCCCGGTTGTGGTCGCCGACTCGATGGCGATTCCCGGCGGGGAGTTCCACGGTGGTGGTGTCGGGGTGACGGCGCCAGCGCCACCTGCCTCGATGACGGCCCGGTCGTACCGGGCCAAGGTCTCCCGTGCCTGCTGACGCAGCTCGCCGAGGCTCTCCCCGCGGGGTAGCGCGGCGTCGACAGGGGCATCCGCGTCGGTGTCACAGCCAGCGAGTATCGCCGCCGCCACCACCCCGACGACCCAGTGCCATCGCAGCATCGAAGACCCCTTTTCCGACTGAGTGACCGCCAGGATTATCAACCGTCGGCCCGGGTGGTTGCTCGACCTCCGCTGCTGCCCGCCGAGGCGGCGAAGATGCGCCTGTAGATCTCGTCGATGACGTCGTTCTTCGCCAGGCTGTAGTCGCGCGGCCGGTGCGCGGTGTCCCGGGCGAGGCGTCGCTTCGTCGCGGCGTACCGCTCCCGGTCTTCCGGGTGCGCGCGCAGCCAGTCGCGGAAGAGCCGGTGCCGGACGGGTTCCGGCGCACCCCGGGGCCAGACGTGCAGGTTGACGTCCTCGGCGGGGCTGAGCAGCATCCGGTGCCCGTGCCACCAGGGCTCCCGCAGCACGAGCCGGAAGCCGAGCCGTTCCAGGGTCGGAAGATAGCTCAACTCCTCGGCGGTGTCCTCGATGACGAGGTCGACGTCGACGACGGGCTTGGCCGCCAGCCCCGGCACAGCCGTGGACCCGACGTGTTCCACACCGACGACCAGCGGTCCCAACGCCTCGGTGAGCGACGCGTGGACGGCGATGAACAGCTGCGCCCAGGCCCTGTCGTACTCCTCGATGACGACGGACCCCCAGGTCCGTGGCGGCTCGCCGACCAGGCCGGCGTCCACCTGCTCCGGGGTGCCGTGGAAGCGCTGCACGACGTCCTGCGGGTACTCGGCCACGTCGACCTCCTCGAAGAAGCAAAGTCCGCCAGGCTACGACAGGACGGTCGACCCGACCATTGCGGGCACCGGATGTCGGGTGCGGCAGGGGTGTCGCTGCCTAGCGTTACTGCTCGAAAGGGAAGGAGATCCTGGTGCTGGAGCGGCTCAACGAGGCCATGACGTACATCGAGCGGCACCTCGACCAGAAGATCGAGCTGGCCGAGCTGGCGCGGATCGCGCTGACGTCGGAGTACCACTTCCGGCGGCTGTTCTCCGCGCTGGCCGGGATGCCGCTGTCGGAGTACATCCGTCGCCGTCGGCTCACCGTCGCCGGGGCGGACGTGCTGGCGGGGGAGCGGACGTTGCTCGACGTCGCGGTGCACTACGGCTACGGGTCGACCGAGGCCTTCGCCCGGGCGTTCCAGGCCGTACACGGCGTGGGGCCCGGAGAAGCTCGGCGTACGGGGGCGACGCTGCGCGCCCAGCCCCGGATGTCCTTCCGACTCACCGTCGAAGGGAGCGGCAGCATGGAGTACCGGATCGTCGAGAAGGACGCGTTCGCGCTGGTGGGGCGCAAGGCCCGGGTCCCGCTGGTGCACGAGGGGATGAACCCGGCGATCGTCGCGTTCGTCAAGGGCATCGACAAGGAGACGACCGGGCGGATCGCGGCCCTCTCCGACCAGGAGCCGAAGGGGATCGTGAACGTCAGCGACAACCTCGCCGACAGTCGGGCCGAGGGCACCGAGTTGGACTACTGGCACGGGGTGGTGACCGGCGCCGTCCCGCCGGAGGACCTGGACGCGTTGCCGGTGCAGGCCGGCACGTGGGCGGTGTTCACCACGTCGGGCGCGTTCCCGCAGGCGGTGCAGTACCTATGGCGGGACGTGTTCACCCAGTGGTTTCCGTCCAACCCGTACCGCAGCCGACCTGGACCGGAGATCTCCCGGGTCAGGGTCTCCGCGGACGGCACCGAGGCGGACGCCGAGCTGTGGATTCCCGTCGAACGGGTACCCACCCCTCGTAGCAACCCCGATGCGAAGCCTCAGTCGGGCACGTCGTCCCACGTCATGCCCGGCTCCAGGTAACCGGCCACCGGGTTCTCCCGCAACGCGTACGCGAGGACCAGCAGGGCGTGCTTGTCCAACTCGGGCAGCCGGTCCACCGGGAACCACCCGACGGCCAACGACTCGTCGTCGTTGACCCGGGCGACGCCGGACACCAGCCGGCACAGGAAGCCCAGGTTGAGGTATTCGCAGCGGTCCCCGTTGGGGTAGGTGTGCGGGTGCGAGACGGCGCTGGACAACCGCAGCGGCGCGACCTCCAGACCCGTCTCCTCCCGCACCTCACGGACCAGCGCGGTGGCCGGCTGTTCGCCCGGCTCGACGAAACCACTGATCACCGACCAGCGGCCGTCGTCGGCACGCTGACCGAGCAGCAGCTCACCGGCGTCGTTGCGGACCACCGCGCTGACGCTGGGCAGCCAGAGCAGGTCGTGCCCGACATGCTTGCGCATGCCCACGATGTAGTCCGGTGTTCCCATCCGGCGATCATAGGCAGGAGCCCACCGGCCGGCGCCGTCCCGTCACGTCACGTCGGGCGTCAGGCCGACCAGCTGACGGTACGGCGGAAGCGCTCGTACTCCCGGGCGAGCTCGGCGTCGATCTGTTCCATGCGGGCCTCAGTGAGCACCACCGAAGGGTCCTGCCACTGTCGGTCGGTGAGCATCCGGCGACGCAGTCCGGCCGGTGGGTGGGCGGCGAACAGCGACGCCTCGTCGCGGACCGACAGTTGGCGCAGCAGCGGCAGCCGATCGGCGTTCGCGGCGCGGGCCTCGGCCAACGCCGAACGCCACCGTTCCGGGCCGTGCCCCGCCCGGGTCTCCCGGCGCACCACCAGCGCCATCGACTCGACGCTGAGCGCGGCGTCGAGCAACTCGGTCGCGCCAGCCGAACCGGCCACCCGGGCGGAGAGTTCGTCGGCGAGGTACTCGGCCCGTTGGCTGTCCCGCAGCGCCACGCTCACCAACACCAGGTGGCCGACGAACAGCACCCGGGACATCACCCACTGGAACGCCCGCCCCAACGCGTCGCCCACCATCTCCACCAGCCCACCACCGCCGCCGGTCTGCACCGGCCGGAACAGGTCCGCGGCGGAGCCGAGCATGGTGAACGCGGGCTGCGTGAGCAGGCCCCGGCGCGGGTCACCGTTGACGAAGTGGCCCAACTCGTGGCCGAGCAGCGCCACCCGCTCCCCGGCGGTGAGCGAACCCCACAGCGGCAGTCCGAGGCACAGCACCTTTCGTCGCCGCAGGCCGACCGCGCCCGCGTACGCATTGATCCCGCTGTCGACGCCGACCACGTCGGGCGCCGGCGCTCCGATCGCGCTGGCCACCTCGTCGATCAGCGCGAACAACTCCGGCGCCTGGTCCCGGGAGAGCACCTCCAGGTCCGGGTCGAGCCGACCGAAGCGAGGCCGCAGCGCGATCGCCAGACCGACCATCACGACACCGGGCAGGATCGCCAGGTTGGGAAACGGAAACGCCACGGTCAGCCACACGCCGGTGATCGCGAGCGCGAGCGCCCCCGCGACGAGCACCAGGGACGCCAACGCGGTAAGCATTCGGGCGCGATTGGACCCGTTGGCGCCCAGCGGTCGCCCGGCCAACTCGGTGAACTGCCGAGTGGTAGCCCGGAACGCCATCCGGTAGGTCCACCTGTCGACCCAGGTCCAGCCGAACTCGCGTTCGCGCCGCACCGGGTCGTACGTGTCCAGATTCCACTCGCAACGGGGGCACCAGGGCACCGCGTCGCGCACGGCTGTCGTCGTGGCCCCACACCCCGGGCACGCCCCCGTACCGGTCACCGTGTTGATCACGGGACGATCCTGCACCAGCCCCGCGGTACGGCGGAACTGGCCGTTCAGCCGACGGTCGATGCTGGGGAAAGTGTCCTGGCCTGGGGCTTCTTTCGCCGTTTCGGCCCGACGAACGCAATGCATATCTACTGTGGAGAAGGTCGGCGACTTGTGCGATCCGGTGGCGGCCGGACGGATCGCGGTGCACAGTGATTCCCATGAGCGACAGCGGACGTGGTGGGCACTTCTACTGGTGCACCCGGCATCACCGGGTCGAGACGGACGACAACGTGTGTCCGGCGAAGCACGTACTCGGCCCGTACGACTCGGCGGCCGACGCGGAGAACGCCCTGCAACGAGTGCAGGAGCGGAACGAGGCGTGGGACGCCGAGGACGCTCGTTGGGCCGGGGAGGACAGGTAGGCGGCGCGGGACGGCTCGCGCCGAGGCATTTCGTGCTCCGCGAGGACGCACGCGAGAGCACGTCCCCAAGGAGGGAACCACGATGGCCGAAGCACAGCAGGCCACCACCCGCCCGGCTGCCCGACGTACCACCGCGAAGAAGACCGCCGCGGCGGAGCGCAACACGGCGGCGAGCCGGACCACTCCCGTCCGTAAGTCCACCGCTGGTGCGAAGGCGGCGAAGGCCCCGGCGCGTAAGGCAGCCGGCGGCGCGGGGCGTGCCCCGGCCAAGAAGACCACCACGGCGGCCAAGAAGACCCCCGCGAAGAAGGCCACGACCAAGGCCACCACGACGAGCCGGACCGGCACGACGAGCAGGGCCACGACCGCCAAGAAGGCTCCGGCGAAGAAGACCACCACCCGCACGACGACCGCCGCCGCGAAGCGGGCTCCCGCATCGCGCACCTCCACCGCCGCCGCGACGCGGCCCGCGACGCGCAAGAGCACCGCGACCGCGAAGAAGACCAGCGCCGCGAAGAAGACCACGGGTACGGCGAAGAAGACCACCGGCGCCGCGAAGAAGACGGTGAGCGCCGCGAAGAAGACCACCAGCTCGGCGGCGAGGAAGACCACCGCCGCAGCGAAGAAGACCGCCGCTGCCGCGAAGGCGCCGGCGCGGAAGACCGCCACCGCGGCGAAGGCGCCGGCGCGGAAGACCGCGACGAAGGCGTCCGCCGTCAAGAAGACGGCGGCGAGGAATACGGCCGCTACCAAGGCAGCCGTCAAGAAGGCCCCGGCGAAGAAGGCTCCGGCGAAGAAGGCCGCGTCCACGCGACCCAGCGGCGGCGCCCGCAAGGCCCCGGCCAAGAAGGCCCCCGCCGCGAAGGTGACCGGCACCTCGTCGACCACCGCGCGCAAGGCGGCGGCGAAGAAGGCCCCGGCGAAGAAGACCGTCGCGGCCAAGGCTCCGGCCCGCAAGGCCACCGCCCGCAAGTCGCCGGCCCGCCCGGTCGGCGCACGCGCCACCGCCCCCCGGAGTACCCGCAGCGCCGCCCGGAAGGCGACCGGCTGAGCGGGCCGCCCCGGTTCGCCGGGCGGACATCTCGGCCGGTCACCGGAAGCGGATCACCGGTGGCGCTGTCAGGATTGACCCGTGGTCATCCGACGCGTACTCGCGCCCCGCATCGACCTCAGCGCGCTGCGCCGCGAACTCGGCCTGCCCGAGGAGTTCCCACCCGACGCCCAGCGTGAGGCGGACGAGGCGGCGAGCGCGCCGCCTCGTCCGCCCGTCGACCGCACCGACGTACCGTTCGTCACCGTCGACCCGGCGACCTCCCGGGACCTGGACCAGGCGATGCACCTGGCCCGTCGCCCCGGCGGCGGCTACCGGGTGCGGTACGCGATCGCCGACGTCGCCGCGCACGTCCGGCCGGGCGGGGCGTTGGAGGCGGAGACCTGGCGGCGCGGGCAGACCATCTACCTGCCCGACGGCAACGTGCCGCTGCACCCCCACACGCTCAGCGAGGGCGCTGCCAGTCTGCTGCCCGACGACGACCGGGCCGCGGTGATCTGGACGATCGACCTGGACGCCGACGGCGGCACCGTGGCGGTCGAGCTGGAACGCGCCCTGGTCCGCAGCCGGGCCAAACTCGACTACACCGGGGTGCAGGCGGCAGCCGAGGCCGGTCGGTTACCCGAGCCGATCGCGCTGCTGCCGGAGATCGGCGACCGACTGACGGCCCGGGGCCTGCGCCGTGGCGCGATCAACCTGCCGCTGCCCGAGCAGGACCTGGAGCCCGACGGCGACGGGTGGCGGCTGGTGCTGCGCGCGCCGGAGCAGATGGAGGAGCACAACGCGCAGATCTCGCTGCTGACCGGGATGGCCGCCGCCGACATCATGCTGGCCGGCCGGATCGGGTTGCTGCGGACCATGCCGGCGCCGAAACCGGAGGCCGTGCAGCGACTGCGGGCCGCCGCCGCGCCGCTGGGCGTGCACTGGCCGGACGAGGTGGGCCCGGGGCAGGTGATCGCCGGCCTGGACGCCGCCCAGCCGCGCGCCGCCGCGTTCATCGACCAGGCGGCCGAGCTGATGCGCGGTGCCGCGTACACCGCCTTCGACGGGACGCCGCCGGAGCAGCCGGAGCACGGCGGCGTGGCAGCGGCGTACGCCCACGTCACGGCGCCGCTGCGACGCCTGGCCGACCGGTACGCCACCGAGGTCTGCCTGGCGCTGCACGCGGGCCGGCCGGTGCCCGACTGGGCCCGTGCCGCGCTGCCTCGGCTGCCCGAGGTGATGGCGAGCACCGACCGGACCGCCTCGGCGGCTGCCCGGGGTGCGGTCGAGCTGGCCGAGGCCGCCGTGTTGGAGCACCGGGTGGGCGAGACGTTCGACGCTGCCGTACTCGACGTCGACGCCCCGCCCAACGGCAAGTCCCGGCCCCGACCACCCGGCGGCACCGTCGCCCTGGACACCCCACCGGTTCGCGCCCGCTGCCTCGGGCAACTGCCGCTCGGCGAACGGGTCCGGGTCCGTCTGGTCACCGCCGACCCGGCGGCCCGCACCGTCCTGTTCGAGCTGGCCTGACTGACCCGACCGGCGGCGGCCCGACTCGGTGCCGCACCGGCCTCTCCGAGCTGGCCTGACTGACCTGACGCTCGACGGCCTGGCGCGCTGCCGGACCGGACGGTTTGCGAGGATGAACCCATGGCATACGACGCGAGCACGCTTCCCGACGTGTCCGGGCTGACCGTCGGCATCATCGGTGGCACCGGCGACCAGGGGCGGGGCCTCGCCTACCGGTTCGCGCGGGCCGGGCAGACGGTGCTGATCGGCTCCCGCAACGTCGAGCGGGCCGCCGAGGCCGCCGCCGAGATCGCCGCACTGCCCGGCGTGCCTGCCGATGGCAGTGTCACCGGCGCGGCCAACGACGAGGTGGCCCGACGCAGCGACGTGGTCATCATCGCGGTGCCGTGGGACGGGCACGCCGCCACCGTCGCCGCCCTCGCCGAACCGCTCGCCGGCCGGATCGTCGTCGACTGCGTCAACCCGCTCGGCTTCGACAAGCAGGGCCCGTACGCGCTGCCCGTCGCCGAGGGCAGCGCCGTGCAGCAGGCCGCCGCGCTGCTGCCCGACTCGCGGGTCTGCGCGGCGTTCAACCACGTCAGCGCTCCGCTGCTGGCCGACCCCGAGGTCGACCGCATCGACCTGGACGTGCTGATCTGCACCGAAGACCGCGAACTGGTCGGCATCGTCGGGGCGCTCGCCGCCCGGATCCCGGGTATGCGCGGCATCTACGCCGGCCGGTTGCGCAACGCCCACCAGATCGAGGCGTTCACCGCCAACCTGATCGCCATCAACAAGCGCTACAAGGCCCACGCCGGAGTCCGCGTCACCGACATCTGATCACGCGGGCCACGTCGGTCACTGCGGACCCTCGCTCAAGCCTGCTCGGGCCGTTCCGTCCGGCGTCATCGTCGCCATGAACGCCGACTTGGTCACACCCGTACCGGCGGCTCATCGCGGTGCTGCTCGTGCTCCTGGCGTCCGCGTGGGTGCGGCCCGTGTTCCGGGCAGGGCTACCTCGCCGCGGTGGGCGATGGGCGGTGGGCGCGGGTTGTGCTCACGTCCGCCGGTGGTACTGGTTGCGGCGGGGTAGTTGGTCGGGGTCGAGCCACGCCGGTGGGATGAATTCGGGACGACCGTCACCGGCCAGGCGGACGACCCACTCGCCGCGGTGAAGGTGGCGGTGATGGTGAGCGCAGAGCAGGACGGCGTTCGCCAGGCTGGTGGTGCCGCCGGCCGCCCAGTGCTGGATGTGGTTGAGTCGGCCCGGGGCGCGGTGGCGGCGTTGCCGCTGCTCCGTTTCCCCGGGCCGCTCTCCGAACCCGGCGTGCGACTTTCACCGCACCGGGCTCTCCACGAGGTCATGCCATCTGGTCGGTGATCTGTAAGGGCCAAGGGGATGGGATCGTGTTGCCTCGCAGCCGGTATCGGCTGACTCGTGTTGAGGCGATGTTGAACAGTTCGATCCCGTCCAGGGCGATGGGACGCCAGCCAGTAGGGCCGCGTAACCATCGCCGGACGTCTCTCCAAGGCATGCGTTGGCGGCGCATCACCCAGTGCACGACGCGCCACCAGACGAAGGTCTGGAGTTTGTCGAAGGTGTGTTTGGCCACCGCGTGTTTGAAGTAGTTCGCCCAGCCACGCTGGATCTGGTTGATCCGGATCAGCGTTGCCCGGTACTCGGCCTGGGACAATCTGCGGGTCAGAGTTCGGATCTTTGCCTTGAAATCGCGGACTGGCCTGTCTGCGATGAAGGTGTAGACGTAGCTCTTATCCGTTCCCCGTTTACGCATCCACTTGATATGGAAGCCGAGGAAGTCGAACCCGTCGCTCATGTGCACCACCTGGGTTTTCGCCACGGACAGGCGAAGTCCCACAGGTGCCAGCACCCTGCTCACCTCCTCGCGCACCGTTTCGGCGTTGGTTTGGGTACCGAACACCAGCACGACGAAGTCGTCCGCGTAGCGGACCATCCGCCAGGTGCCCAGCCCGTTGCGACGCCGGGTCTTGCGGCGCTCGTGGCTCCATGACCGCCACTGAGCGTCGAAGTGCTCATCGAGCACGCTCAGAGCGATGTTGGCCAGCAGCGGTGAGAGAATGCCCCCTTGAGGAGTGCCGGTGAGGCTGTCCTCCCGATCACCGGATCTGGTCATGACTCCGGCTTTCAGGAACGCCTTCACCAGGGCCAGTACACGTTTGTCCGAGATCCGTAGACGCATCCGATCCATCAACGCGGTGTGGTCGATGGAATCGAAACACGCTTCGATGTCGGCATCCAGGACCCACTGATAACCCTTCGTGCCCAACATCTGAATCTCGGCAATCGCGTCGTGCACTCGCCGGTTGGGCCGGAAACCGAACGATGACGGCTTGAAGTCCGCCTCGAAGATCGGCTCCAACACCAGCTTCAGCGCCGCTTGGACCACCCGGTCGGTAACCGTCGGGATCCCCAACTTGCGGACCTTGCCCGACCCGCGCTTCGGAATCAGTTGCTGCCGCACCGGCAACGCCTGAAACTCTCGCGCTTTCAACCGCTCTCGAATGCGTTCCAAGAACGCCTGTTCACCGACCCGCTCCCGAATGTCAAAGACGGTTGAGCCGTCCACACCCGCAGAACGGGCCCCGGCGTTGCCCGCGACCCGGTCGAACGCCATCATCAGCGTCGCCGGGTCATACACCAGGTTGTACAGATCATCGAAGCGACGGCACGGATCGGCCGTCGCCCATTGGTGCAATTTGGTCTGCATCCGTCGTACCCGCGCCTGCGCCAACCCGGCGTCAGGCCACGCGCCCGGAACATTCACTCCGGGATCTTCGACCATCACAGTCCCTTCCTTGCTGACCTCGCTGTCGCCCTTCGCCATGCGGCCGGCTCTCCCGACCTCGGACTACTACGGCGACTCCGCCCCGTCACGGCCGGATCGGCCGACGGTGGACCCAGCCCCACCCGCGTTGGCCACGCGGTATCAGGCACGTCCGTGACGGTTCCCGTGTTCACTGACCGATCGATCGTCGAAGGAGGCGCCTGGCTCTACCCCCGCGGCATCGCCACGACTACCCCGCGGCACTTCGTCGTGGCCTCCAGCCGGCCGTCCACATCACCGACCCGGAGTTCCCCGCCCATCAGGGGCGGGTACGCACCGCGCCCAGCCATCTGCCAGATTCCCAGCTGGTGGTCCATTAGGGGGCTTCACACACCAGTTCCTCACGTACACCTCTCCGACTCGCTAGCCGAACCCGCACCATCTGGCAGTACTGGCACGCCTCGGCGTCGTCAGGGGCCGCTTGCCGCCAGGCCCGGCACCTCCCGAACCCGGCTGCCCCTCAGCTTCACCGTCCTGCCGCGACAGGACGGCGGTGGTGGTCTCTCACCTCCACTCGATCAATCAGCGCCTCACGGCGCACATGGGCGTCGCACCATCGCGGCGGGCGGTCGCAACCGGGGAAGGCGCAGCCGCCGTCGCGGAGCACCAGCGCGCGCCGAACCGGCCCGGTGAACAGTCTTCGTTGTCGGCCGACGTCGAGGACCTGCCCGTCACCGCCGAGGACGGCGGGCAGGATGGCGGCGTCGCACGCGAGGCGTCGCACGGTGTCCGGCGTCAGCGTGAGACCGGTGTCGAGAGCGCCGGTGTCGAGCTGTCCGGCCACCGCGTCGTAGTCGGTGGTGACGACGATCTGCGCGGGTACGCCGCCGTGCTCGGGCAACTCACCGGTGCGCAGGGAGAGTCGGCAGACGTCGGCGAGCGCGTCGTGCCGTCGTTGTCCCGGCGAACGCCTGTCACCAGGCCCGGAGGGCGCGGTCAGCGGGTCGATGGCCGCGCGCAGCAGACCGCCGGTCTCGGTGTCGAGGGTGCCGGTGAGGCGGAGACGGCCGTCGCTCATCGTGGACAGGGTGAGATGCCGGTCGCGGGCGGCTCGGCGGGCTTGGGCCTCCAGGGCGGCCTTCGCGGCGGCGTCGGCGACCTCCGGTGCGACGTGGTCGAGGATCCGCGTGCTCAGCTTGCGCAGGAGGGTGGGGTCGAACTGCCCGGCCCAGTCGACGAGCACACCGACCGCCTTGTCGGCGGCGTCGGCGCCGGCGGTGGTCTGCACGGTGTCGACCGTTTCGGCGATGACCCGGGCCTGGTCGAGGGTGATGGTCGCGTCGGCCAGCGCCTGTCGTACCCCTGGGTTTCCGGTGTCGATCGTGGTGGCGAGATCGACGAGGCGACGGGCGGCCGGGACGGTGAGGCGGAGTCGTTCGCGGAGCCAGACCGCGGTGCTGGACGCGCCCTGCGCGGTGGCCGTGCCGCGACCGTCCAGCTCGCGGACCAGGGCCAGCTTGACGGCGGCGAGACGCTGGTCGAGGCGGTGAACGGCGTCGAGAGCGGCGATGAGGTGCGGCTCGGCAAGCGCCCAAGGGGCCGAGTCGGCGCAGGCCGCGACGGCGTCCTCCGCCTGCGCCAACCCCTCCACCATGACCCGAGATTAGAACAGACGTACGACACTTTCCGGCATCATGATCGATATCTCGGAGGTGCCGCCGCCCGTTCGATCAGAACGCGAATACCCGCTTGTTGGCACACGCCCGCCGGTGCGGGAACGCGGACCCGACACCGCCGGAGGGCCGTGCCGGGGCCGTGGTCCCCGGGTGGGTCAGAAGGTGTGTTCGGCCGCCGGGAACTCCCCGCCGCGGACCTCGTCGGCGAAACGGCGGGTGGCGTCGGTGAGGGCGCCGGCCAGGTCCGCGTACCGCTTGACGAAGCGTGGCGTCTTCCCGGTGCGCAGGCCGGCCATGTCCTGCCACACCAGCACCTGCGCGTCGGTCTCCGGGCCGGCGCCGATGCCCACCGTCGGGATCGGCAGCTCATTGGTGATCCGTTTGGCCACCTCGCCGGGCACCATCTCCAGCACCACCGCGAACGCGCCCGCCTCCGCCACCGCCCGGGCGTCGGCGAGCACCTCGTCGGCGGCGTCGCCGCGGCCCTGCACGCGGTAGCCGCCCAGGGTGTGTTCGCTCTGCGGGGTGAAGCCGATGTGCGCCATCACCGGAATGCCGGCGCCGACGATCGCGGCGATCTGCGCGGCGCAGCGACGGCCACCCTCCAGCTTCACCGCGTGGCAGCCGCCCTCCTTCATGAACCGGACGGCGGTGCGCAGCGCCTGGGCCGGCCCCTCCTCGTACGAGCCGAACGGCAGGTCACCCACGATCAGTGACTGCCGGGTCGCCCGCACCACGGCCCGCACCAGCGGAAGCAACTCGTCGGCGGTGATCGGCAGGGTCGTCTCGTAGCCGAACACGTTGTTCGCGGCCGAGTCACCGACCAGCAGCACCGGGACGCCGGCCTGGTCGAAGATCGACGCCGTGTACTGGTCGTACGAGGTGAGCATCGGCCACCGCTCACCGCGTTCCTTGGCGGCGATCAGGTCGCGGGTGCGGACCCGTCGGGTGGCCGGGCCGCCGTAGAGCGCGGTCACCTCGTTCGGAGTGGACTCCACCATCTCTGTCTCCCTTCCTCGAGGCCGCCTGCGCGGTCCCCGGGTTCTGTCGCGATCGTCGCACCGCGAGACGGGGCGATGGCAGGGCCCAGTGCAAGATGTCACTCCACCGCGACGCGAGGCCGCCGCGGGCAGCGCCGCGAGGCGGTGCCGGGTCGTGCCACCGACCCGACACCCCACGGTGTACGCCTCAGCCGCGCTCGCGCCACCGGTTGGTGATCGGCAGACGGCGGTCCCGGCCGAACGCCTTCATCGAGATCTTCGTGCCCGGTGCGGACTGCCGTCGCTTGTACTCGGCGGTATCCACCAGCCGCAGCACCTTGTCCACCACCGCCGGGTCGTGACCCGACTCGACCAGCCCGTCGCGGCCCATGTCGCCGTCGACGTAGCCGATCAGGATCGGGTCCAGGACGTCGTAGTCGGGCAGGCTGTCGCTGTCCAGTTGGCCGGGGCTCAGCTCGGCGCTCGGCGGCTTGCCGATCGAGTTCTCCGGGATCGGGGCGGTCTCACCGCGCCGCGCCGCGTCGGTGTTGCGCCACTTCGCGAGACGCCAGATCAGCGTCTTCCAGACGTCCTTGACCGGGTTGAAGCCGCCCACCGAGTCGCCGTACAGGGTGGAGTAGCCGACCGCCAGCTCACTCTTGTTGCCGGTGGTCAGCACCAGGTGGCCCTCCTGGTTCGACAGCGCCATCAGGATCACGCCACGGACCCGGGCCTGGAGGTTCTCCACGGCCACGCCGGACAGTGACAGGTTGGCCAGGAAACCGTCCACCATCGGTTGGATCGGCTCGACGCGGTAGTCCAGGCCAGTGCGCTTGGCCAGGTCGGCGGCGTCCTCCCGGGAGTGCTCGGAGGAGTGCTGGCTGGGCAGCGACACCCCGACCACCCGGTCCGGCCCCAGGGCGTCGACGGCCAACGCGGCCACCACCGCCGAGTCGATGCCGCCGGAGAGGCCGAGCACCACCGACGGGAACCGGTTCTTGTTGACGTAGTCGCGCAGACCGAGGACCAGTGCCTGCCACACCTCGGCCTCGTCGGCCACCGGCTCGATCAGACCGCCGGTGGCGGCCGGCCCGGTCGGTGCGCCCGGAATCCCGTCGAGCGTGCTGCGCACGATCCGCATGCTGTCCGTGACGGACCCGGTGGCCGGCAGGTCGGTGGCGGCCGGCAGTTCGACGTCGTGCACGAGCAGGTGCTCGACGAACTGGGGGGCCCGGGTGAGCAGTTCACCGTCCGCCGTGACGATCATCGAGTCGCCCTCGAAGACCAGCTCGTCCTGGCCGCCGATCATGTTGACGTACGCGATGGCGGCGCCCGCCTCGGCGGCCCGGCGGCGTACCAGCGGCAGCCGGATGTCGTCCTTGTTCAGCTCGTACGGCGAGCCGTTGATGTTGACCACCAGGCCGACGCCGGCGCGCCGGGCGGCGGCGAACGGACCCCCGGCCTGCCACAGGTCCTCGCAGATGGTCAGCGCGACGTCCACGCCGCCGATCCGCACCACGGTCAGGGTGTCGCCGGAGACGAAGTAGCGGTCCTCGTCGAAGACCCCGTAGTTGGGCAGGTGGTGCTTGAAGTACCGGGCGGCGACGGTGCCGTTGTGCAGCAGCGCGGCGGCGTTGCGGGCCCCCCGGCCCGGCTCTGCGTCTCCGCTGACCTGCGGCGGCCCGTCGGCGTCCAGGTAGCCGACCACGACCGGCACCGCACCGAGGCCGTCGGTGGCGAGGTCGGCCGCGAGCCGCTCCACGGCGGCCCGGGACGCGGCCACGAAGGAGCGCCGGAAGACCAGGTCCTCGACCGGGTAGCCGGTGAGCATCAGCTCCGGGAAGAGCACCAACTGGGCGCCGGCATCGGCGGCCTGGCGAGTCCAGCTGCGGACCAGGTCGGCGTTTCCGGCGAGATCGCCGACGCTCGGGTTGACCTGGGACAGGGCGAGACGCAGGGTGGGCATGTCCTCATCTTGCCCCAGCATCCGCGGGCGCATCCCACCCCTCGGACGAGATGGCCGCCACGCTGCGGCGGACGCGGCCGTCGGGCGATCGGGCCCGGGCTTGCCGGTGGGCTCGCCGAGCAGTGCGGCACGGGCGGTGCGGCGGTGGGCACGCGCCCGCCGGGCGGGAGGTGAGGGGACGGCCGGCGGCAGTTCGCGTAACGTCTGCGTAACCAGGCCCGGGAAGACTGGGCGATCAGGCCGGGTGCAGCCCGGCCAATGCGGACAAATGAGCGTCGCGAGGGGTTGGGGAAGTGGACCGTCAGCAGGAGTTTGTCCTCCGCACGCTGGAAGAGCGGGACATCCGGTTCGTCCGGCTGTGGTTCACCGATGTGCTGGGCACGCTCAAGAGCGTCTCGGTGGCGCCGGCGGAGTTGGAGGCGGCCTTCGAGGAGGGCATCGGCTTCGACGGCTCGGCGATCGAGGGCTTCGCCCGGGTCTTCGAATCGGACATGGTGGCCATGCCCGACCCGACCACCTTCCAGGTCTTCCCGTTCGAGGGCGGGGTCAGCGGTGAGAGCGCCCGGATGTTCTGCGACATCCTGCTGCCCGACGGTGGGCCCTCCTGGGCCGACCCGCGGCACGTGCTGCGCCGTGGGCTGTCCAAGGCCGCCGAGAAGGGCTTCACCTTCTACACCCACCCCGAGATCGAGTTCTTCCTGCTGGAGAACGGCCCGCAGGACGGTTCCGTGCCGACCCCGGTCGACACCGGCGGCTACTTCGAGCACACCACCCACGCCGTGGCCCGCGACTTCCGCCGCCAGGGCGTGCTGGCGCTGGAGCGCATCGGCATCTCGGTGGAGTTCAGCCACCACGAGGTCGCGCCCGGCCAGCAGGAGATCGACCTTCGCTACGCCGACGCGCTGACCACGGCCGACAACATCATGACGTTCCGGCACGTGGTCAAGGAGGTGGCGCTCTCCACCGGCGTGCAGGCCAGCTTCATGCCGAAGCCCTTCACCGACCAGCCGGGCAGCGGGATGCACACCCACCTGTCGCTGTTCGAGGGGGAGCGCAACGCCTTCCACGACAGTGGCGACCCGATGAAGCTCTCGAAGGTGGCGAAGTCGTTCATCGCCGGCCTGTTGGTGCACGCCCGGGAATACACAGCGGTCACCAACCAGTGGGTCAACTCGTACAAGCGGCTCTTCCCGCAGCACCTGCCCGACCGGATCACCGAGAGCCCGGCGTACGTCTGCTGGGGTCACCTCAACCGGTCCGCGCTGGTCCGGGTGCCCGCGTACGGCAAGCCCAACTCGGCCCGGGTCGAGGTCCGCTCACTGGACTCGGCGACCAACCCGTACCTCGCCTTCGCGGTGCTGCTCGGCGCCGGCCTGAAGGGCATCGAGGAGGGCTACGAGCTACCGCCGGGCGCCGAGGACGACGTCTGGTCGCTGACCAGCGCCGAGCGGCGCGCCATGGGGTACGAGGCGCTGCCGGAGAACCTCGCCGAGGCGATCGACGTGATGGCGGAGTCCGAGCTGGTCGCCGAGGTGCTCGGCGAGCACGTCTTCGACTTCTTCCTGCGCAACAAGCGGGCCGAGTGGGAGCAGTACCGCCGCGAGGTCACCCCGTACGAGCGGCAGCGGTACCTGGCGCTGTAGCCACGGGGGCTGACGCGGTTGCGCCCTGCCGCTATCGTCTCGATCACCGCGCCGGTACCCCTCCGGGCGGAGAGTCGGGAGGCAAGTCGGTGCTGGAGGATCTGCTCAGCGGTGCCTGGCAGAGCGTCGTGTTCGGGATCGTGGGCGTCGGGCTGATGGCGGCCGGGTTCGGGCTGGTCGACCTGCTGACCCCGGGCCGGCTGCGGGACCTGATCTGGGTCGACCGCAACGCCAACGCCGGGTTGCTGCTCGCCGCCAACCAGCTCGGCATCGCCGGGATCGTCTTCACGGCGATCCTGACCAGCTACAGCGACTTCGGCAAGGGGCTCGCCTCCACCGTGGTGTTCGGGCTGGTCGGGCTGGCCATCATGGCGCTGGCCTTCGTCGTGCTGGACCTGCTCACCCCGGGCAAGCTCGGCGAGGTCATCTGTTCGCCCGAGCCGCACCCGGCGGCCCGGGTCAGCGCCGCCACCCACTTCGGGGCCGCGTTGATCGTCTGCGCCTGCATCGCCTGAGCGCGCTCGTCGTACCCCGGCCGTAGCGTGCCGGGCATGAACCGTACGGACCGGCTCTACGCCCTGGTCGAGGAGTTGCGGGCCGTGTCGCCGCGTCCGCGCAGTGCCCGCTGGTTGGCCGCGCGTTTCGAGGTGAGCAGCCGGACCATCGAACGGGACATCGGTGCGCTCCAGGAGGCCGGGGTGCCGATCTGGGCCGAGCCGGGGCGCACCGGCGGCTACGTGCTGGACCGCGCCCGCACCCTGCCGCCGGTCAACCTCACGGCGGCCGAGGCGGTGGCGATGGCTGTCGCGCTGCACCGGCTCGCGGGAACGCCGTTCGCCGGGGCGGGCGGCACCGCGCTGCGCAAGCTGGTGGCGGTGCTGCCGGCCGCCGACGCCGCCGACGCGCACCGTCTCGCCGGCCGGGTGCACCTGATCGGCGACGGGCCGGCCACGCCCGTCCCGGCCATCGTCGCCGACGCGGTCGCCGCACGGCGGGTGCTCCGCATCGGGTACGACGACCGCGGCGGCACGGGGTCGCTGCGCGACGTCGAGCCGCTGGGCTACCTCGGCAACACCCGACACTGGTATCTGGTGGCCTGGTGTCGGCTGCGCGACGAGCTGCGCTGCTTCCGCACCGACCGGATCCGGACGGTCCGGTCGCTGTCCGAGGTGGTGTCGCGGGAGTTGCGCCTGACGGACCTCGACATCCCGCACCGGCGGGTCCGCCCGCTGAGCCTGGTCTGAGGCGCGGCGGCCCCGGCTCGTCCGGCGTCTTCGTCGGCACCGAAACCCCCTCAGGTGATCCGGAAACACCGACAGGACGGTGTCGCGGACGGCCCCGAGACTGCTTCAGACGACGGCCGAACGGCCGCTCGGGAAATATGGAGGCAGTAGATGTCCACGACGCCCATCACCTGGTTCGAGTTCGGCACCGACCGGCCGGACGAGGTGGAACGGTTCTACGGCGAACTGTTCGGCTGGACCTTCGAGCAGCAGGGCCCGTCCTACCGCGTCACCGGGGCCGGTGGCGACACCGGGATCGGCGGGGCGATCCGGACCACCGACGGCGACACGGCCAGCTACGCGACGTTCTACGCGGAGGTGGCCGACGTCGCGGAGACCTGCCGCCGAGCCGAGGCGGCCGGCGGCACGGTGCTGGTGCCGATGGGGACGACGCCGACCGGCCTCACCCGCGCCCAACTGCGCGACCCGGCGGGGAACCGGGTGGGTGTGTTCGCACCGCCGCCTGGCCAGGGCTGATCGCCGATGTGGCGGTGTCCAGGCGACGGACACCGCCACATCGGCTCGGTGGTGGATCAGGTGCCGGGCGTGGCCTCGGGGGCGTCCTGCTGGTCGGAGCCCTTCGGGGCGGTCTCGTCGCCCTGGCTGCCCGGGCCAGCCTTGTCGCCCTGACCGGCGGGGCCGGCCTTGTGACCGGGGCCGCCCCGGTGGCCGGGGCCACCCTTGCCACCCGGGCCGGGGAAGACGCCCGCCTCGACGGCAGCGGTGATGGCGTCGGCCTGCTCCTGGGTGAGCTTGCCGTCCTTGACGGCCTGGTCCAGCCGCTCCTTGAGGGCGGCCTTCCGGTCCTCGGCGGAGGGGCGCTGCGGCCGATCGGCCGGCCGGTGCTGCTCGCGGAGCTTCTGCAGCGCGGCGGTCACCTTGTCGGTGGGCACGCCCAGTTCCTGGGCGAGCTTCTCGGCGAACTCACCGTGCCGGTCCTGCCGCTGCTCGCCGCTGCTGGCGCTCGGCGTCGGGGTGCCCCCGTCAGCGGCGAACGCCATCGTGGGGGCGGCGATCCCCACGCCGAGCACACCGGCGGCGGCCACGCTGGCCAGCAGGTGCTTCTTCGACATCGTGCGGAACATCGGTCCTCCAGGTTGTCGTTGGTGCTGCGATGACGTCACCGACAGTGACCGGAGAGCCTGGGTGCAACCCATGGCGATCCTGTCAGCGGGCTGGCAATTCCGCTCGCCAGCCGGACAAACCGGTTGCGATGGCGCCGTGGGTGCGGTCAGGGTGGGAAATCCCCGACGAAAGGATCACGCCTCGTGACGACCTCCGAGATTCGGGAGATACCGCTCGTCGAGCCGGGCGCCGGCCCGTACGGCATCACGGCCGGCCCCGACGGCGCGTTGTGGCTGACGCTGGTCCACGCCGGCGCGATCGCCCGCCTGGGGGTCGACGGCGCGGTCCGGACCTACCCGCTGGACGCGGCCGGCGGTCGCCCGTTGATCATCACGGCCGGGCCGGACGACGCGCTCTGGTTCACCCGCTCGGGCGACGACCGGATCGGTCGCATCGACGTCGACGGTGAGCAGCGCACCATCGCCCTGCCCGCCGGCACCGGGCCGGGCGGCATCGCCGCCGGAGCCGACGGCGCGCTCTGGTACGCCGGGATGACCTCCGACACGATCGGCCGGGTGGGCACCGACGGCACGCTCACCACGTTTTCGCTGCCGGTGACCGGCGGGTTCGCGTCGATGATCACGGCCGGCGCGGACCGGGCGCTCTGGTTCACCCTCAACCAGGCGAACGCGATCGGCCGCATCGACCTCGACGGTCGGGTCACGCTGCACCCGCTGCCCACCGCGGACGCCGGACCGGTCGGCATCACCCTCGGCGTCGACGGTGCCGTCTGGTTCGTGGAGATCGCCGCCGGTCAGCTCGGCCGGATCACCCCGGACGGTGCGATCGTCGAGTTCCCGCTGCCGGACCGTGCGGCCCGTCCGCACGCGATCGCGGCCGACCCGGCCGGCGGCGCGTGGTTCACGGAGTGGGGCGCCAACCGGATCGGGCACATCGACGGCACCGGCCGGATCGACGCTCACGACCTGCCCACTCCCAACGCCGAGCCGCACGGCATCACCCGAACCGCCGACGGCATCTGGGCCGCCCTGGAAACCGGCGCGGTGGCCCACCTGCCCCGGCCCGCCTAGGTGATCAAGACGTTTACGTCAGGATCCGGGCCGAGGATGACGCAAACCTCTTGATCACCGGGGGGAGACGGCGGGAGCGGCCGTCAGGGTGTTGGTGTCGGTGTTCACTGTCGCCCGGGTGCCCACCGGGACCGTCAGCTGGTCCTGGCCGTGGCCGATGGGGAGGCCACCGAGGACCGGCACGCCCAGGTCGCCGAGGCGTTCGGTGAGCACGTCGACGATAGTGGTGTCCCAGCCGTCGCCGCAGTCGGTGAACTGACCGACCGCCACCCCGGCCAGCCCGTCCAGCGCGCCGGCCCGACGAAGGTGGGTGAGCATCCGGTCGACCTTGTACGGGGGTTCCTGCACGTCCTCGATCAACAGCACCGCACCGGTCAGGTCGGGCAGGTCCGGCGTGCCGATCGACGCGGCGATCATGCACAGGTTGCCGCCGAGCAGGGTGCCGGTGGCCTGCCCCGGGACGCGGACGTCGAAGGTCTCCTCGGTGGGCACCGCGCTGATCGTCACCGGCTCGGTGGTCATCAGCGCCGCGTGCAGGGACTCGGCGGAGCGCAGCGGGGTCCGCTCGTCGCGCCAGGCCGCCCCCGGGCCGTGCACGCCGGCCAGCCGGGCGCCCCGCCACAGCGCGAACTGCAACGCGGTGATGTCGGAGAAGCCGGCCACCACCTTCGGATCGCGACGGACGGCGGCCATGTCGATGGCGTCCACGATCCGCTGCACGCCGTACCCACCCCGGGTGCAGATCACCCCTCGGATCTCCGGGTCGGCGAAGGCCACGTTCAGGTCGGCGGCGCGCAGGTCGTCGGTGCCGGCGAGGTAGCCGTGGCGGGCGTACGCGCTCGGGGCCGGCACCGGGCGCAGACCCCAACCGGTGAGCAGTTCGATGCCCCGGGCCACCCGCTCCGGCGAGGTCGGCCCGGACGGCGACACCAGCAGCACCGCGTCACCCGGCACCAGCACGGGTGGGCGGACGGCGGCGGTGGCGTCCTCGCTGATCACAACCGCAGAGCCTAACCACCCCCAGCAGCACGAGCACGCGGGTCCGTGGCGGGGCGTGGCGCGACGCGGCGTACCCGCTAGCCTCGACGGGTGGCAACCGCGCTGGTGATCGAGAACGACCCGACGGATGACGCCCGCCGGCTGGGCGAATGGCTGACCGAGGCCGGGCTGGAGCTGTGGGTGGTCCGCCCGCACGCCGGCGACGAACTCCCCGCCGACCTGGAGGGGTACGCGGCGCTGGTGGTGCTCGGCGGCGACCAGCAGGCGTACCCGCTGCCGGACGGCTCGCCCGGCGCACCGTGGTTTCCGGCCGTGGAGGGGCTGCTGCGCAAGGCGGTCCGGCACCGGGTGCCGACCCTGGCCGTCTGCCTGGGCGCCCAACTGCTCGCCACCGCGCACGCCGGCCTCGTCGAGCGCAGCCCGTCCGGGCCGGAGATCGGCCCCGGCGTGGTCGGTCGACGCGACGCCGCCGAGAACGACCCGCTGTTCCGGTACGTGCCGTTGATCCCGGACGTCCTCCAGTGGCACGCCGACGAGATCACCGAACTGCCCCGGGGCGCGACCCTGCTGGCCGCGTCGACCCGCTACCCGCACCAGGCGTTCCGGCTCGGTGACCGGGCCTGGGGCCTGCAGTTCCACATCGAGTGCGACGCCGCCATGATCGCCGACTGGTCCACCGACTCGGCCCAACTCGCCGAGCTGGGCTACGACCCGGAGCTGGTGGTGGCGGCCTGCGCCTCGGTGCTGCCCGACATCGAGGAGGTCTGGCAACCGTTCGCCGCCCGGTTCGCCGCCCTCGCACTCGGCGAGCTGGACGACAGCACGATGCGGCGCGGCCTGCCGCTGCTCGGGCACTGATGAGCAGGCCGACCAGGGCACCGGGCCGGCTCGCCCGCTACGGCTTCGGCACCGCCGACGGTGACGGCGGGGCACGCGCCGCGGACCTGCTCGGCCCGGACGGGCTGCGGCTGTGGCGGGCGCAGGAGCAGGAGCCGACCGACGAGCCGGCCGGGGAGTTGCTCGCCGCGCTGTCCCGGGCCGCCGACCCGGACCTGGCGCTACGCCAGCTGCACCGCATCGTCGAGGCCGAACGCCGCACGACCGACGGCAACGCCGGATCGCCGCTGCTCGCCGAGCTGCACGCCGACCCGGGGCTGCGACGGCGACTCATCGCGGTGCTCGGTGCCTCGGCGGCACTCGGCGACCACCTGGTGGCGAACCCCGAGCACTGCGCGGAGCTGCGCACCGGCCCGGACGGGCTCGCCCCGATCGCCGAGGGGCGGCTGGAACCGACCGACGGTGGCAACCCGGTGGCGGCGCTGCGCTCCGCGTACCGGTTGGCGTTGCTGCGGATCGCGGCCGCGGACCTGACCGGCGGGCGCGGCCTGGAGCAGACCATGGCCGCGCTCTCCGCGCTGGCCGACGCGACACTGGCCGCCGCGTACGAGATCGCGGTCACGGAGCTGGCGGACGGCACCGAGCGGCCCCGGCTCGCCGTGGTGGCGATGGGCAAGTGCGGTGGTGGCGAGCTGAACTACGTCTCCGACGTGGACGTCATCTTCGTCGCCGCCGAGGACGCCGACCTGCCCGCCGCCACCCTGGTGGCGACCCGGCTGATCTCCATCTGCGGGATGGTCGCCTGGCCGGTGGACGCCGCGCTGCGCCCCGAGGGCAACCGTGGCCCGCTGGTGCGGACCCTCGCCAGCCACCTCGCCTACTACCGGCGGTGGGCGCGCACCTGGGAGTTCCAGGCGCTGCTCAAGGCCCGCCCGGCCGCCGGTGACCTGCCGCTGGCCCAGGAGTGGATCGACCAGCTCGCGCCGCTGGTGTGGCGGGCCGCCGAACGGCCCGAGGCGGTCGAGGACGTGCGTGCCATGCGCCGCCGCATCATCGACCACATCCCGCCGAAAGAGCTGGAACGCGAGATCAAGCGCGGCCCCGGCGGGCTGCGCGACATCGAGTTCGCCGTCCAGCTGTTGCAACTCGTGCACGGTCGCGGCGACGAGACGCTGCGGGAACCGGGCACCATCCCGGCGCTGCGCGCGCTCGTCGCCGGCGGCTACGTCGGTCGCGCCGACGGCGAAGCGCTGCTGCGCGGCTACCGCTTCCTGCGCGCCGTCGAGCACCGGCTGCAACTACAGGGCCTACGCCGTACCCACACCGTGCCCACCGAGCCGGGCGCGCTGCGGTGGCTCGCCGCCGCGCTGGGATTCACGGCCACGCCGGGCCGCAGCGCCGTGGAGAGCTTCCGGGCCGAGTGGGTCACCCACGCCGCCGAGGTACGCCGGCTGCACGCCAAACTGCTCTACCGGCCGCTGCTGGAGTCGGTGGCCCGGGTGCCGGCCGACGGGCTGCGGCTCACCCCCGAGGCGGCCCGGCACCGGCTGGAGATCCTCGGTTTCGCCGACCCGGCCGGGGCGCTGCGGCACCTGCAGGCGCTCACCGGCGGGGTGAGTCGCACAGCGGCCATCCAGCGGACCCTGCTGCCGGTGCTGCTCAGCGAGTTCGCCGACGCGCCGGAACCGGACCGGGGGCTGCTCAACTACCGCAAGGTCTCCGACAAACTCGGCAGCACCCCCTGGTATCTGCGCCTGCTGCGCGACGGCGGCCCGGTCGCCCGGCGGCTGGCCCGGGTCCTCTCGCTGTCCCGGTACGTCGCCGACCTGCTCGCCCGCGACCCGGAGGCGCTGCGGCTGCTGGCCGAGGAGAACGAGCTGGTTCCGCGCTCCCGAGCCGTGCTCCGGGAGGGATTCCTCGCGGCAGCGGGCCGGCACACCGACCCGGTCGAGGCGACCAGCGCGGTGCGCGCGCTGCGGCGTCGGGAGCTGGTCCGGGTGGCCTGCGCCGACGTGCTCTGCCGCGCGGGTTCGCTCGCACCCACCCCCGCCCGGCCGGACGACCCGAACCGGCCGGCTCCCGGCCTGTCCGACATCACCCAGGTCGGCACGGCACTCGCCGGCGTCACCGACGCGACCCTGGCCGCCGCGCTGCGCGCCGCCCAGGCGAGCCAGCCCGCGCCGGACGGGCTGCGGTTCGCGGTGATCGGCATGGGACGGCTCGGCGGGTACGAGTCGAACTACCTCTCCGACGCCGACGTCCTCTTCGTCTACGACCCACCCGCCGGGACCAGCGAGAGCGCCGCCAGTGCCGCCGCGCACGCGATCGCGGAGGAGTTGCGCCGACTGCTCGGCGTGCCCGCGCCCGACCCGCCGCTCGGCGTCGACGCCGACCTGCGCCCGGAGGGCCGGCAGGGTCCGCTGGTGCGCAGCATCGCCGCGTACGCGGCGTACTACGCCCGCTGGTCGCGGGTGTGGGAGGCGCAGGCGCTGCTGCGCGCCCGGTTCGTCTGTGGCGACGCGGATCTGGGCGCCGAGTTCGAGGCGATGATCGACCCGGTGCGCTATCCGGCCGACGGGCTGACCCGTGAGCAGGTCGTCGAGATCCGGCGGATCAAGGCCCGGGTGGAGACCGAACGGCTGCCCCGGGGCGCCGACCCGGCCACCCACACCAAGCTGGGCCGGGGAGGGCTCGCCGACGTGGAGTGGGCCGTGCAGCTCGTCCAGCTCCGGCACGCCGGCGCGATCCCGGCGCTGCGCGGCACGCGTACCCTCGACGCCCTCGCGGCCGCCGCCGACGCCGGCCTGATCGACCCGGCGGACGCCGTGGAGATGGCCGCCGGCTGGTCCCTGGCCGCGCAGGTCCGCAACGCGTTGATGCTGGTCCGGGGTCGGGCCGGTGACCAGTTGCCCCGGCACGGCGTGGAGTTGGCCGGCGTGGTCCGGCTGCTCGGCCGCGACGATCCGGGGGAGTTCCTCGACGAGTACCTGCGCGTCGGGCGACGCTCCCGCGCCGCTACCGAACGGGTCCTCGATGCCTGACGCGTCGCCCCGCACGGTGGGGCGGCGCACCGGCTGGGCGGCGGCGACCGGTGTCGCGGTGGTGCTCGCCGTCGCGTTCCTCGTCGCGCCGCGGATGGGCACCGACCTCGCGGCGCAGGTGGCCCGCGCCGAGTTCGCCGACCGCTACGGTGCGACGCCGATCGACCTCGGCTGGTACGGCGGCGTCAACCAGTACGGCTACAGCCTGTTCACGGCCCGGCTGGGCGCGCTGGTCGGGGTACGTCCACTGGGGGCACTCGCCGCCGTGCTCGGCGCGTTCGCGCTGGCCTGGCTGTTCGTCCGGAACCGGGCCCGACGCCCACTGCTGGCCGGCGTCCTCGGTGCCGTGGTCCTGGTCGGCAACCTGGCGAGCGGACGGATCACCTTCGCCGTCGGGCTGACGTTGGGGCTGCTGGCCCTCTGCGCCGTCAGCACCGAACGCCCACCGCGTCCGGTCCGGTTGGCGCTCGCCGCCGGCTGCGCTGCCCTGGCGACGGCGGCGAGTCCGGTCGCCGGCCTGTTCACCGGGCTGGCCGGCGCGGCGTTGCTGCTGGCCGCCCTGCGACGCGGCGACGGACCGGGGCGTGCGCTGGCCGGTGGATGGCGGGCCGAGGGTCCACTGGCGGAGGGTTTCGTCCTGGCCCTGGCGCCGATCGTCACCCTGGCGCCGATCGCGGTCCTCTTCGGCAACGGCGGCACCCAGCCGTACTCGGCCGAGTCGATGCGGATCAACGTCGCGCTCGCCGTGCTGGTGGCGGTTCTGCTGCCGCGCCGCCGCCGGGTGCTGCGGGTCGGCGCGGTACTCACCGTGCTGCTCCTGGTCGGGGCCTACTACGTGCCCAGCCCGATCGGCTCCAACGCGCTGCGTCTGCCGCTGCTCTTCGCGCTGCCCGTGCTGGCCGGGTACGCGCCGCTGCCCGGCCCGTGGCTGGCCGGGCTGCTCGCCGCGACGGTGTGGTGGCAGTCCCCGGTGATGACGAGCGACGTCACCCGGGCCGGCGCCCCGGAGAGCGCGCCGGCGTTCCACCGCCCGCTCGTCGAGGAACTGCAACGCCGCCAGCCCGTCGGACGGGTCGAGGTGGTGCCGCTGCGCGACCACTGGGAGTCCGCGTACCTGCCACCGACGGTGCCGTTGGCCCGTGGTTGGGAACGCCAGGTCGACAGCGATCGCCACGCGCTGTTCTACGACGGCACCCTGAGCGCGCAGACCTACCAGCGGTGGCTCCACGACGAGGCGGTGACCTACGTGGCGATCGCCCTGGACGCTCCCGCCGACCGGTGGGGTCGGGACGAGGCCGCGTTGATCCGCGCCGGCCTGCCGTACCTGCGGGAGGTCTGGCGCGACCCGACCTGGCGGCTGTACGCCGTGGCCGACCCGACGCCGCTGGTCGGCGCACCCGGCCGGCTCGTCGCCAGCGACCGGGGCTCGGTCCGCCTGACCGCCGCGCCCGGCGACGTGCCGGTGCGGGTGCGGTGGTCACGCTGGCTGTCGCTGAGCGGCCCGGACGGCTGCGTGCGACAGGGCCCGGACGGGTGGACCGAGGTGCGGGTCCGCTCGGCCGGCGACTACACGATCTCCAGCAGTCTGGCCCCCACCCGGCACTGCTGACGGTGCCTGCCGTCGCCCCCGGGCCGGGGTGCTGGCAGCATGTCGGGCGTGCCTTCCCACCTCGCGCGCTGGACCGGCCTGGCCGGCTCGACGTTGCTCGCGCTGTCCGCGTTCCTCGGGGGAGCCTTCCCCAGCGGCCCGCTGCGCAGCACCCCGGTCAGCATCTGGCAGGGCCCCGACGGGCCACTGGTCCTGGCCGCCTGGCTGGTCGGCACCGGCCTGCTGGCGTACGCCTGGTGGGCGCTGCGCGACGGAGTGCCGTCGACCCGGTGGGCGCTGGTCACCGTGGGACTGTGGCTGCTGCCGCTGCTCGTCGCGCCCCCCTTCGGCAGCCGCGACGTGTACGCGTACGCCTGCCAGGGCGCCAGCTTCGCCGGCGGCATCAGCCCCTACGAGCACGGTGTCTCCGCGCTGCCCTGCCCCTGGCTGGACACGGTCTCCGTCATCTGGCGGGACACCCCGGCGCCGTACGGGCCGCTGTTCGTGCTCATCGCGGGTGCGGTGGTCGAGGTCACCGGATCGTTGAACGCCAGCATCGTGCTGTTCCGTGCCCTCTCGCTGGTCGGCGTGGCGGTGACCGCGTGGGCGCTGCCGGTGCTTGCCCGCCGGGCCGGGGTTCCGGCCGGCCGGGCGGTGTGGCTGGCGCTGGGCTGCCCGCTGGTCGCCGCCCACCTGATCGGCGGTCCCCACAACGACATACTGATGCTCGCCGCGCTGGTCGGAGGGCTGGCCGTGGTGGCCTCCCACCCGGGCCGGCGCGGAATGCTGCTGGTCGGCGGGCTGCTCCTCGGCGTCGCCGTGGCGATCAAGGTCACCGCCGTGGTGGTGGTCCCGTTCGCCGCGCTCGCGGCCACCGCCGGGCCGTACCGGATCCGGACCCTGATCCGCGACGGCGGCTGGGTGGTCGGCGGGGCCGTCGCCGCCGTCGTGGGAGTGACGGTCGCCGGCGGGCTCGACTTCGGCTGGATCGGCGGGCTGTCCCAGGGCGGCGCCGCCATCGCCTGGACCTCCCCGCCCACCGCCATCGGGCAGACCATCGGTTACCTCGCGGTGCCGTTCGGCGGTCACGTCGACGCGGTGCCGGTGACCCGGGGGATCGCCGTGGTGCTGCTGGCCGCCCTGCTCGTCTGGCTCTGGTGGCGGGCCCGCACCCGGGACCCGCTGTTCTACGCCGGCCTCGCGCTCGCCGTGACGATCGCGCTCTCGCCGGTGGTGCACCCCTGGTACTGGACGTGGCCGTTGTTCGTGCTGGCCGCCACCGCCCGGCGTACCGGATGGTTCGTCGTGGTCGCCCTTGTCGCGTCGTTCCTGATCCTGCCGGACGGCACCGGTCTGCCCCGCTACACCAAGACGGTCGGGGCGCCGCTGATGACGCTGTTGGTGATCGTGGTGGTCGTCCGGTTGGTACGGTCGGCTCGGGCGACCCGCCAGCCGGTCGCCGCCGACTGAGGGAAGGTGCGCCGGTGACCACTCCCGGCCCGCCTGGCTCGTCTGGCCCGCCGGACTCGCTCGGCCCGGCTGGTGTGGTGGCGGCTGGTTCGGTGGCGGCGTCGGGTGCGCGGTACGTCGGCCTGGCCGGCGCGGTCCTGCTCGCCGTGGCCGGACACCTCGGCGGGGCGCTGCCCGACGCCCCGCTCGGCGTGACGCCGGCGTCGATCTGGCGAGCCCCGGACGGCCCGGCGACGCTGACCTGCTGGCTGGTCGGCACTGCGTTGCTGGTCGGCGCGTGGTGGTCGTTGCGCGACGGTGCCCCGTCGACAGGGTGGGCGTACGTCACCGCCGGGCTGTGGGCGCTGCCGCTGCTGGTCGCGCCCCCGATGGGCAGCCGGGACGTCTACTCGTACGCCTGCCAGGGCTGGACGTACGCGCACGGCGTCGACCCGTACGCGGTGGGGGTGGCGGCGGCCGGCTGCCCGTGGGTGGACACGGTCGCGCCGATCTGGCGGGACACCGCAGCACCGTACGGGCCGGTGTTCGTCCTGCTCGCGGCGTTCGCGGTGAGCCTCGGTGGCGGGTTGACCGGCACGCTGGTGATGCTGCGGGTGATCGCCGTGGCGGGGCTGCTGCTGGCCGCGTTCTGCCTGCCCGGTCTGGCCAGGGCAGTCGGGGTGCCGACCCGGCGGGCGGCCTGGCTGGCGCTGGCCGGGCCACTGGTCGGCGTGCACCTCATCGCCGGGGCGCACAACGACGCGGTGATGCTGGGTCTGCTGCTCTGCGGGCTGCTGGTGGCGATCCGGCGACCGGGTTGGCCGGCGGCGCTGCTGCTGGCCGGAGCGCTGCTCGGGCTGGCGGTCACGGTGAAGGCCACTGCCGTGGTGGTGGTGCCGTTCGCCGTGCTCGCCGGGGTGCGGCGCCCGTACACAGTGCGGGCGCTGGTGCGCGACGGCGGCTGGCTGGCCGGAGGGCTCGTCGGCGCGGTGCTGGTCACCTCGGTGCTGTCCGGTCTCGGGTTCGGCTGGGTGGGCGGGCTGACGCACAGCGGTGACTCCGAGCAGTGGACGTCGCCGCCCACCGCCGTCGGCTTCGTGGTGGACTACGCCGGCGCGCTGGCCGGCCGGGACCCGCAGGCGGTGCCGGTGACACGGGCGGTCGCGCTGCTGCTGCTCGTGGGGGTGCTGGTGGTGCTCTGGTGGCGATCCTGGCGGCACCTGCGCAGGCTGAACGAGATTGCGTGTCCTCCGGCGGAGCGCTTGCGGGTGGTGCTGCACGGCGCGGCGTTGGCGCTGGTCGCCACTGTCGTCCTGTCCCCGGTCTTCCATCCCTGGTACGCGACCTGGCCGCTGGCGCTGCTCGCGCTGACCGCCCTACGGACGACGTGGTACGCGCTCCCGGCCGCCGTGGCGGCCTTCCTGGCCCTGCCCGACGGCACCAACCTGGCCCGCTTCACCAAGGCCCCCGGCGCGCTGGCGATGACGGCCCTGCTCCTGACCATGCTCGTGTTGGTACTCCGACGGGCTCGGGCCTAGCCCAAGATCCGCCCAACTTCGGGGAAAGTGCTGCCTTCAGCGCATCGGAGGCAGCAACATCCCCGAAACTGCGCGGAACTTGCGGCGGCGCGGCGCGGCGCGGCGCGGTCGGGGGTGTGAGACGGGCCGGGCCGGCTCCGCGGTGAGCGGAGCCGGCCCGGCCGGTGTGCGATGCGACTGCTCAGCAGTCGTAGTACATGGCGAACTCGTGCGGGGTCGGGCGCAGGCGCACCGGGTCGACCTCGTTGGCGCGCTTCCAGTCGACCCAGGTGGAGATCAGGTCGGGGGTGAAGACGCCGCCGTCGAGCAGGTAGTCGTGGTCGGCCTCCAGGGAGTCGAGCACGGCCGGCAGCGAGCCCGGCACCTGCTTGACGTCGCCCCACTCCTCCGGCGGGAGGTCGTAGAGGTCCTTGTCGATCGGCGTCGGCGGCTCGATCTTGCTCTTGATGCCGTCCAGGCCGGCCATCATCATGGCCGAGAAGGCCAGGTAGACGTTGGCCGACGGGTCCGGAACGCGGAACTCGACGCGCTTGGCCTTCGGGTTGCTGCCGGTCACCGGGATGCGGGTGCAGGCGGACCGGTTGCGCTGCGAGTAGACCAGGTTGACCGGCGCCTCGAAGCCCGGCACCAGGCGGCGGTACGAGTTGACCGTCGGGTTGGTGAAGGCCAGCAGCGACGGCGCGTGGTGCAGCAGACCGCCGATGTACCAGCGGGCGGTGTCCGACAGGCCGGCGTAGCCGGTCTCGTCGTAGAACAGCGGCTCACCGTTGAGCCAGAGGCTCTGGTGGGTGTGCATGCCGGAGCCGTTGTCACCGAACAGCGGCTTGGGCATGAACGTCGCGGTCTTGCCGTTGGCCCAGGCCTCGTTCTTCACGATGTACTTGAAGAGCTGGAGCTGGTCACCGGCGTGCAGCAGCGTCGAGAACTTGTAGTTGATCTCGGCCTGCCCGGCGGTGCCGACCTCGTGGTGCGAGCGCTCCACGGTGAAGCCGGTGTCGACGAGCCGGCGCACGATCGAGTCGCGCAGGTCGGCGTAGTGGTCGACCGGGGGCACCGGGAAGTAGCCGCCCTTGTACGCGGTCTTGTAGCCCCGGTTGCCGCCCTCCTCCTCGCGGCCGGTGTTCCAGGCGCCCTCGATCGAGTCGATGTAGTAGAACGACTGGTTCGCCGAGGTCTCGTGGCGGATCGAGTCGAAGATGTAGAACTCCGCCTCGGCGCCGAAGTAGGCGGTGTCGGCGATGCCGCTGGCCGCCAGGTACGCCTCGGCCTTCTTCGCCACGTTACGCGGGTCGCGGGTGTAGGCCTCGCGGGTGAACGGGTCGTGGATGAAGAAGTTGAGCGCGAGAGTCTTCTGCGCCCGGAACGGGTCGATGAACGCGGTGGCGACATCCGGGAGCAGGAGCATGTCCGACTCGTGGATCGCCTGGAAACCGCGGATCGACGAACCGTCGAACGCGAGGCCGTCAGTGAAGAGGTCGTCGTTGACGGACTCGACCGGCAGGTTGAAGTGCTGCATCACGCCGGGCAGGTCACAGAAACGAACGTCGACGAACTTCACGTCCTCGTTCTTGAGGTATCGCAGCAGTTCCTCGGGATTGGCGAACACACATCCTCCTGGCACGTCCACTGGGTGGCTAGGCTTCTGGCGACGCTATGGCCGGGGGGTTGCCCGGTCGTGTCTCCGTTGTTTCTGCCGTGTTACGTCCCGCGAGTGGCGTCGGCGACGCTCTCGTCGACGCCTCGGCCCGCTGTGAACGCCGCAGCGACTGTGCCAGTCTAATGACATCTGATGTGATTGGCCTGAATCGGCACACAGTGGCGGCGGCACTCGCCAAGCCCTCATCCCGGCGCGGATACCCTTGACCGCTGTGACCAATCCGCACCCCCCGGCAGCGCCGGCCACCGACCCCACCTTCACCCCGCCGACCCTCGGGCGACGTTTCGGGGCGCTGATCATCGACTGGGTGCTCTGCCTGCTGGTGTCCAACTTCTTCGCCGACCCGGTACGCGACGGCTGGGCTCCGGTGCTGGTGCTGGTGCTGGTCTACGGCTTCTTCCTCGGCTTGTTCGCCCAGACGCCCGGCATGTACATCACGAAGGTCCGCTGCGTGAACTGGCACGACGGCGGCCGGATCGGAGTGCTCCGAGGGCTGATCCGGGGCCTGCTGCTGGCCCTCGTCGTCCCCGCGCTGATCATGGACGAGCACCGTCGGGGCCTGCACGACCGGCTTGCCGACTCGGTCATCGTCGACGCACCCCGCGGCTGACCGACGTCTCGGCGACCCCGAGGCGGCCGAGCCCGCCGCTGCGCCCCGAGGCGGCCGAGCCCGCCGCTGCGCCCCCAGGCGGCCGAGCCCGCCTCGGCGACCCCAAGATCGTTGCTAGACCTGCCTCGGCGACCCCAAGATCGTGCTCGTTCTTTGTTGTAGTGGTGTCGGTGTGTTGGTGAGGCCACTACTTCCTGGTTTGTGCATGATCTTGGCGCGGGGCGCGGGGCGCGGGGCGCGGGGCGCGGGGCGCGGGGCGCGGGGCGCGGGGCGCGGGGCGCGGGGCGCGGGGCGCGGGGCGCGGGGCGCGGGGCGCGGGGCGCGAGGGCGCGAGGGCGCGAGGGCGCGAGGGCGCGAGGGCGCGAAAGAGCCGGGCCCGCACGGGTCCGGCTCTTGTCGGCGTACGGCGGAGGGGTCAGCGACCCCGCGACTGGCGGAAGGCGCCCGGCGGCCGCATGTTCTTCGGGATCGCACCCTTGGGCATCTGCGGTCGCGCGGTGAGCGCCTTGAGCCGCTTGTCCAGCGAGTTGACGTCCTTGCCGGAGAGGGCGCGGGGCAGGCGTAGGAGCGTGGTCCGGAGCTTGCGGATCGGCAGTTCGCCCTCCTCCTGCCCGATCACGTAGTCGTGCAGGGGAGCGGAGCCGATCACCTTGGACAGCCGCCGCTTCTCCTGCCCGAGCAGGCCGCGCACCCGCTGCGGGTTGCCTTCGGCCAGCAGGATCACGCCGGGGCGGCCGATCACCAGGTGGACCATGTCCATCTGGGTGGTCGAGCTGACCGCCGGGGTCACCCGCCAGTCGCCGCGCATGTTCTCCATGATCTGCGCCGCCGCGCCGGGTTGCCCCTCGGCGGCGTTCATCATCGCCTTGTTAGACCGCAGGTTGAGCACGATCAGCACCGCGAGCAGGATGAACAGGATGCCCAGCGGCAGCCAGATCCAGCCCCAGAAGATGACCGCGACCACGGTGAGGGCGAGCGGGATCAGCACCGCCGCGGCGACCAGCGGCGCGAACCACCGGTCCTGCTTGGCGGTGAACTGGAACACCATCCCGATCTGCTTCAGCCGCTGGCCGAACGAGACCTTCTCCTGGGGCTTTGCCATGCCGCAGAGTCTAGTGGTCGCCGCCTGCCCCGTTGATCCGCGTCCGGGTGCCGGGGCAACTGAGTACCTTACGTCGCCTCAGGCGCCCGGACCGGACGTGTAAGGAGGGTGCCGGCCGCGAAGATGAGGCGTCGTGCCCATGCCCGGGTGGGGCCTTCGCGCGAAGAGTCGTCAGCAGAGGACGACGACACGACGAAGGAGTCCCACATGTTCGGCAACGACGCAGACTTCCTGCTCACCCTGCACCGTTCCCACGCGGCCGAGTTGCGCGCCGATGCGGCGGCGGACCGGCTCGCCCGGTCGCTGTCACGGCCGGTCAGCAGAGGTTGGCTGGGTCGGCGTAGGCAGGCCGGCCGCACCGGCGACGCCCGCCGATGACCGCCCCCGCCGCACCGGCCGCCGTGGTCGAGCCGGGTCACCGACCGAGCCCGCTCGCCGCACCGGCCGGTCGACTCGAACCGACCCCGCCGTCCGGGCTTCGGCCGGACGGCGGGGGACCGGGCGGCGGGGGCCGTCATGGCATGCTCGAACCCGTGACCGTACGCGCCGCCAGCTCCGTCCTCGTCGGGCGTCACCGCGAGACCGTGGCACTGCGTGACGCGCTGCGCCGGGCGTGTGCCGGGGAGCCGACCACGGTGCTGGTCGGTGGCGAGGCGGGTGTGGGTAAGACCCGGCTGCTGGAGGAGTTCGCCGGCCGGGCCGTCGACGGCGCGGCCCGGGTGCTCGTCGGGCAGTGCCTGGAGCTGGGCGAGGCGGGCCTGCCGTTCGCTCCGTTCGCGGCCGCGCTGCGCGCGGTGCTCCGCGCCGACGGCCCCGAGGTCTTCGCCGGCTACGAGGCGGAATTCGCGCCGCTGCTGCCGGAGCTGGGCCGGGCGTCCGCAGCGCTGGCCGGCCCGCGCGCCGTCCCGCTCGGTGACGCTCCGCGCGGTTACCTGTTCGACCTGGTCGCCGAGCTGTTCCAGCGGCTGGCTGACGCGCGTCCGTTGGTGCTGGTGATCGAGGATCTGCACTGGGCCGACCGCTCCACCCGGGACCTCATCGGTTTCCTCGTCCGGGCGGCGCGGCCGGGCCGGCTGCTGCTGGTCTGCACCTACCGCACGGACGAGTTGCAGCGCGGGCACCCGCTGCGCCCGTTCCTCGCCGAGCTGGATCGGGCCCGCGGGGTCGAGCGGGTCGAGCTGGGTCGACTGGACCGCGACGGCACCGGCGCGATCCTCGCCGACCTGATCGGCGCCGAGCCCTCCGCCCGGGCCGTCGACGACGTCCACCACCGTACCCAGGGCAACCCCTTCTTCATCGAGGAGTTGGCCGTCGCCGGTGACCCGATCGGCTGCGCGGCGCTCCCCGAGACGCTGCGCGACCTGCTGCTTGCCCGGGTGGAGCGCCTCCCCGAGCCGGCCCAGCGGGTGCTGCGGATCGCCGCAGCCGGGGGCACCCGGTTCGCCCACGATCTGCTCGCCGAGGTCGCCGGGTTGCCCGAGGCCGAGTTGGAGGACGCCTTGCGCGCCGCCGTCGCCGCGCAGCTGGTGGTGGTCGACCGGGACGGCGACTACGAGTTCCGGCACGCGCTGGTCCGCGAGGCCGTACACGACGAGTTGCTGCCCGGTGAGCACGCCCGGCTGCACGCCCGCTTCGCCGCTGCCATCGAGGCGCAGCCGCACCTGGTCGCCGCCGGGCGGGCCCCGGCCGAGATAGCCCACCACTGGCACGCCGCGCACGACCACCCGCGGGCCCTGGTCGCGGCACGGGCCGCGGCGGGTGCCGCCGCCGAGCGGTACGCGTACGCCGAGCAGCGCCGCCTGCTGGAGCGGGCGTTGGAGCTGTGGGAGCTGGTGCCCGACGCCGCCGACCTGCTCGGCATGGACCACCTGGCGTTGCTGGAGCAGACCCTGGACGCCGCGGTCACCGCAGGCGACTTCAGCCGGGCCATCACCCTGACCCGGGCCGGGCTGGCCGAGGTGGACGCCGACGCCGCGCCGCTGCGTGCCTCCCGCCTGCTGGACCAGCGGGGTCGACTGATGGCCCTGCTCGGCAAGAGTGACGGCAGCCGGGAGCTGCATGAGGCGTACCGGCTCGCGGCCGGTGCCCCACGGGGTGCGGAACGTGCCCGGCTGCTGGCCGACATCGCCGCGCACCTGGTCAAGATCGACCCGCAGAAGGCGGCCCGGGTGGCAGCCGAGGCTGCCGTGGACGCCGAGGCGCTCGGTGAACACTCCGCCCTCCTGTCGACGCGGATCGCGCTGCTCTGCCACGGTGAGCGAGACCTGGTCGGAGGGCTGGCCGAGTTGGGTCGGGCGGCCGCCGCCGCCCGTGCGGCGGGGGACGCCCCGACCCTGGTGCTCGCCCTGGTGTTCGAGTCGGACATGCTCTGCGAGCTGGGCCGCTACGCCGAGTCCGCGCAGGCTGCCGAGGCCGGCGTGACCGAAGCGCGGCGGGTGGGGATCAGCCGCTCCACCGGGGCGTACCTGTTGTCCAACCGGGCCGAGGCGCTGATCGCGCTGGGGCGGTGGGACGAGGCCGAGGCGGTGTGCGCGGAGGCCGCCCGGATCGACCTGTCCGGCGTCACCGGGCTGCACTGGCTCCAGCTGAGCGCCGGGCTGCGGCTGGCCCGCGCCCACCCGGGCGCCGACGAGGTGGTCGAGCGGGCCCTCACCTTCCTCGGCCGGCCCTACCTGTGGCCGAACCACCGCCTGCCCCTGCACGAGCTGGCGATCGAGGCCGCGTTGGCCACCGACGACAAGGTCGAGGCGGTACGGGCCGCCCGCGTCGCCGTCGCCGACGGGAGCCTTCCGCAGTTGCCCCGGGAAGGTTGGCCGGTGCTCAGCGCCGTCGCGCGTACCGCAGCCCGGGTCGGTGACCGCGACCTTGCGGTGGCGGTGGCGGCGCTCGCCACCGACCTGCCCGCCCGACACCCGGCGGCGCGGGCCCACGCCGCCCAGGTCACCGCGCTGCTCGCGGTCGGCGACCAGGCGTTGCCGGCGTGGCGCACGGCGGTCGACGCGTGGCGGGCCGACGGGCAGCCCTATCCGCTGGGTCGCGCGTTGGTGGCGCTGGCCGAGGCGGCTGCCGCCGCCGGGGAGCGCGACGAGACGGCGGCGGCGGTCAGCGAGGCCGCCGAGATCGGTCGGCGACTGGGGGCGGTACCGCTGGTCGAGGCGGCCGGCACCCTGGCGCGGCGGGTCGGACTGCGCACCCCGGGGCAGGGCGGGGCGGGCGCCGACCTGCTGACCGCCCGCGAGCGGGAGGTGCTGCGACTGGTCGCCGAGGGGCACAGCAACAGCCGGATCGGCGAACAGCTGTTCATCTCCCCGAAGACGGCAAGCGTGCACGTCTCCCGGATCATCGCGAAGCTGGGCGTGACCAACCGGGTCGAGGCTGCCGCGCTGGCCCACCGCCTCGGCCTGCTCACCGGGCCGGCCGGATCGCAGTGACGCGCACCGGGCCGGTGTTGCCGCACCCACGCTCACCCGGCGAGGTCACCGCGGCAGGTAGATCCGCCAGCCGTCGATCGTGACCAGGTCCAGGCCGCCCGCGCGCTGCCGCTCGTCCAGCACGTCCGCCAGCGGTGAGCCGGCCGGCGCGACCCAGGCTGGCGCCGCCGCCCGGTCCACCTCCCGCCGGTACGCGGGGTAGCGGTCGAAACCGGGGCGCAGCGCGTCGTCGACCACGGCGCAGACAACCTGCTCCGCGGTGGCGAAGGTGAGCCGGTTGCAGGTCCAGTAGCCGGCGCGCACCTGCCGTACGCCGAGCTGACGCAGGGTGCGCACCAACTCGGCGTGCCGGGCCTCGGCGGCCCGGGTCGCCGGTGCGGTCTGCGCTGACCGCCAGGTGGCCTGGGCGGCGGTGCCCAGGGTTGCGGCGAGCACCACCACCGCGACCGGACGGGCCAGCGTCGTGGAGACGCCGCGCCGGCCGGTCGCCGCCGGGCGGAGCCCGTGTCGCGCCATCGTCCACACCGGCCAGAGCAGCACCGGAAGGGAGATGAGCAGGCAGGACAGGTAGCGGGAACTCTCCACCGGGGTGAGCCCGGCGGAACTGCTCACCGTGTACGCCCCGAGGGTCACCACGGCGGCCAGCACGAGCGCCAGCCGGGCCGCCGCCGCCACCCGGGGCGACACGCCAGACTCAGCAGCGCCGGCAGAGCCCGAAGCGCCGGCAGAGTCGGCCGGGGCGGGCGAGCGCAGTGCCCGCCAGGCGGTGAGGCCACCGAGGGCCAGCAGCAGCGGCAGGGCGAGCGCCCACCAGAGTTGCCAGGTGGCGCATCGCCCGGGGTCGCAGAAGCCCATCCCCAGCGACGGGCCGAGCAGCAGGCCGCCGTGCAGCCGGTCGACCCAGCCGGCGGTGGCGTTGGCGCCGCTGGCGGCGAGCACCGCATGCAGCGGGTTGCGTCCGTTGAGCAGGCTGTGCAGCAGCAGCGGGGCGGCGCCCAGCACTGCCGCAGCCCCGAGCAGCGCCCCGGCCGCACCCCACAGTTCCCGCCGGCGGAACCCGACGAGCACCGCCCCGGTCGCCACCACGTACGGGAGCACGAGCGGGTCGACCCAGAGCATCAGGCCGGCCAGGAAGCCCCATGCCGCCCAGCGCGCGAGCCGCCACCTCGACCGGCCGGTGGCCAGGTCCACGGCGAGCACCGCCAGCGCGGCCCCGGCCGCGTTCATCTCGGGGTAGCCGCCACCGGCGATGAGTTGGTTCTTGACGATCCGGTCGGAGCCGAGCGCCAGCAACGCCACCACCAGCAGCCCGAACCACCGGTCCCCGGTCAGCCGTAGCGTCAACCGCCAGGCCAGCAGCAGGAACAGCGCGTACAGCGCCAGCGTGGGCAGTCGCAGCCCGAACAGCGACGGCCCACCGCCCAGTGCGAACACCGGCGCGGCCAGGTACGCCTCCAGCGTGCCCATGTACTGCTGGCCGTAGAACCAGACCGGGAAGCCCTCGCCCCGGGCGATGTGCAGCGCGGCCAACCCCATGGTGGCCTCGTCGCTGTTGGTGGGCGGCGCGGCGTGGCCCAGCAACCAGAGTCGGTAACCCACGCCGGCGAGCACGGCCAACGCGGTGAGCCAGCCGGGCACTCCGAGGCGTGCGACGGGCCGCGGACGACCTGCGTCGCGCGGCTGCTCGCGTACCCCGGCGGTCATCGCACGATCATGACACCCGGGCGCCGCACGGTCCGTGCGGCGCTGCCGGTGGGTCAGCCGGCGGTGACGACCGACGCGGCGGCGCGGGCGTCGATGGCCTGCTGGTAGAGCCGGCCGGCCCGGTACGACGAGCGCACCAGCGGCCCGCTCATCACCCCGGCGAAGCCGATCTCCTCGGCCTCCTCGCGCAGCTCCACGAACTCCTCCGGCTTGACCCAGCGGGTCACCGGGTGGTGCCGGGGGGAGGGGCGCAGGTACTGGGTGATGGTGATCAGCTCACAGCCGGCGTCGTGCAGGTCGCGCAGCGCCTGCGAGATCTCGGCACGCTCCTCGCCCATGCCCAGGATGAGGTTGCTCTTGGTGACCAGGCCGTCGGCGCGGGCCTGCCGGATCACGTCCAGCGAGCGGTCGTAGCGGAACGCCGGGCGGATGCGCTTGAAGATGCGCGGCACGGTCTCCACGTTGTGCGCCAGCACCTCCGGGCGGGAACCGAAGACCTCGGCCAGCTGTTCGGGGACGGCGTTGAAGTCCGGGATCAGCAGCTCGACGCCGCAGCCGGGCTGCAGGGCGTGGATCTGCCGGACGGTCTCGGCGTACAGCCACGCGCCGCCGTCGGGCAGGTCGTCGCGGGCGACGCCGGTGATGGTGGCGTACCGCAGGCCCATCGAGACCACCGACTCGGCGACGCGACGCGGCTCGTCGGCGTCGAACTCGGCCGGCTTGCCGGTGTCGATCTGGCAGAAGTCGCAGCGCCGGGTGCACTGGTCGCCACCGATGAGGAAGGTGGCTTCGCGGTCTTCCCAGCACTCGTAGATGTTGGGGCAGCCGGCCTCCTGGCAGACGGTGTGCAGCCCTTCGCGCGAGACGAGCCCGCGCAACTGGGTGTACTCCGGCCCCATCTTGGCCTTGACCTTGATCCATGGCGGTTTGCGCTCGATCGGCGTCTCGGCGTTGCGCGCCTCGATCCGCAGCAGGCGCCGCCCCTCGGGGGCCGCCGTTGCGGTACGCGCTGCCTGGCCGGTCGTCGGCGCGGAGTGCTCGATCGTCACGAAAACGAGCCTACGCCGGACGGCGGGTGTCTATGTGCGTCGGGCGACCGGCGTCACGCCGCAGATGTTGTGACGCCGGACACCGGCATGTCGAAAATAGGCGTCACACGAGAGGGTTTCTGGTGCTACGGTCAGCGCCAACAGCGACGACGGAGCCGAGTAGCGCGCCGACCCGCCAGTGCAGAGAGCCGCCGGTGCTGAGAGGCGGTCTGGCGCCGGTGCGTGAAGACCCTCCCGAGCTGCGGGCAGAACGGCCGAAACGCCCAGTAGAGCCCGCCCGGCTGGCCCCGGTCACCAGGCGACGAACGAGGCCTCCGCTCCGGCGGGGGTGAAGGTGTGGTGGCACCGCGAGGATCCCGCTCGCCCACACCTCCCTGGGGCTGACGCGACGCATCGCCACCCCCGGGCGGCGTCGGCGTGGCGATCGACCGAGGAGCAGCACGCCATGCAGAGAACCCTGTCCCACCACCTGCCGGCCCGGATCGGCGAGACCGTGCGTATCGCCGGCTGGGTGCACCGCCGCCGACTGCTCAAGTCGGTGGCCTTCCTGATCGTGCGGGACGCCGCCGGTCTGGCCCAGGTGGTCGTCACCGACCCGGCCGTCCGCGCCGACCTGGAGAAACTCACCGAGGAGACGGTCGTCGAGGTCACCGCGACGGCCACCGCGAACGGCACCGCGCCCGCCGGGGTCGAGCTGACCGACCCGACGGTACGTCCACTCGGGCCGCCCGCCGTGCCACCACCGTTCGACCTGTACCGGCCGGCGCTCACCGCGAGCCTGCCCACCCAGTTGGACAACGCGCCCACCGCGCTGCGACACCCCACCCGGTCGGCCGCGCTGCGGATCTCGGCGGCGGCGGTCGCCGGGTTCCGGGCCGCCCTGGACGGCCAGGAATTCGTGGAGATCCACACCCCGAAGGTGGTCAGCTCCTCCACCGAGAGCGGGGCGAACGTCTTCGCGCTGGACTGGTTCGGCGGGCCCGCGTACCTGGCCCAGTCACCGCAGTTCTACAAGCAACTGATGGTCGGTGTCTTCGAACGCGTCTACGAGGTGGGGCCGGTCTTCCGGGCCGAGCCGCACGACACCGTCCGGCACCTCGCGCAGTACACGTCGCTCGACGCGGAGCTGGGCTTCGTCGCCGACCACGGGGACGTGATGCGGGTGTTGCGCGACACGGTGGCCGGGATGCTGGGCACGGTGGGCGAGCGGGCCGGTGGTGCGCTGACCACCCTCGGCGTCGAGGTACCGGTCGTGCCCGCGGAGATCCCGGCGGTGGACTTCACCGAGGCGTTGACGATCGCCGGCGCGCCGGCCGACGAGCCGGACCTCGCGCCCGCCCACGAACGGGCGTTGGGCGAGTGGGCCCGGCGCGAACACGGGTCGGACTTCCTCTTCGTCACCGGCTACCCGATGGCGAAGCGCCCGTTCTACACCCACCCGGACCCGGCGCGGCCCGCGTACTCCAACGGGTTCGACCTGCTGTTCCGTGGTCTGGAGCTGGTGACCGGCGGGCAGCGGCTGCACCGGCACGCCGACTACCTGGCGGCGCTCGCGGCGCGGGGCGAGCCGGTCGAGCCGTACGCCGGATACCTGGACGCGTTCCGGCACGGCATGCCGCCGCACGGCGGCTTCGCGATCGGTCTGGAACGGTTCGTCGCCCGCCTGGTCGGCGCGGCCAACATCCGGGAGGTCACCGCGTTCCCGCGTGACCTGCACCGCCTGACCCCGTAGGGACGGTGCGCCGGCTGTGCGCTCAGACCTCGGTCAGGGTGGACAGCCGGCGCTCGACCACCGGCAGCACGTCGGCGACGGTGACCGGGCGGCCCAGCTCGGCGGTGAGTGAGGTGACGCCCGCGTCCCGGATGCCGCACGGCACGATCCGGTCGAAGGACGTCAGGTCGCAGTCGCAGTTGATCGAGAAGCCGTGCAGCGTGACGCCCCGGGCCACCCGGATGCCGATGGCGGCCACCTTGCGGGCCGGCCCCCGGCCGTCAGCGGGCACCCAGACCCCGCTGCGCCCCTCGACCCGGCCGGCGGACAACCCGAACTCGGCGCACACGTCGATGAGCAGCTCTTCGGTCCGGCGTACGTAGGCGACCACGTCCACCGGGTCGGGCAGGCGCAGGATCGGATAGCCGACCAACTGCCCCGGCCCATGCCAGGTGATCTTGCCGCCGCGGTCCACGTCGACGACCGGGGTGCCGTCCATGGGGCGGTCCCACGGTTCGGTGCGCTTGCCCGCGGTGTAGACGCTCGGGTGCTCCAGCAGCAGCACGGTGTCGCCGCGCTCGCCAGCCACCACCGACTCGTGCAGGCGCCGCTGCTCGTCCCAGGCGGCCTGGTAGTCGAGCAGGCCGGCACGGACGGCCGTCAGGCCGGGGGTCGTCGTCGTCACGGCAACCAGCCTAGTCCCGCTACTGGCGATCATCCCTGGTGAGCCGCCTCACCAGGGATGATCACACCCGGAGTCGACGGATCACCGGTCGGCGGGCGGGATGCGCCAGAGCCACACGTCGTCGACCCGCTGCGGTTCGCCGAACAGGGCGGTCCCGGTACGCCGCAGCGCCTCCTCGTCGACCTCGAACTTCGCGCCGTGCACCTCGTCGGCGAGCACCACCGTCTCGATCCGCCAGTGCCGCAGGTCCGACTGGACCGCCTGGATAGTCCCGTCGGTGATGATCGGCACCAAGCCGGTGCGACCGGCCTGGTCCATGAGGGCGCTCAGGGTGCGCGGGATCGGGCCGATCCGACCACGCCCGTCCGGCCCGCCGGGCCCGAGGAAGAACCCGCCGGGGATCTCGAACTCGCCCTGCCGGTGCGACAACGCGTACGCCTGCCAGCGCTGGCCGTCCGGGTAGATGTCCACGGCCAGCGGCACCGGGGTGAGCACCCCGTTCGGCGACACGTACTCCCGCCACGTGCCGGAGGTGATGAACCGTGGGATCGGTTCCCGCTCGTCGGTCAGCAGCGGGGTGGGCAGCAACGGCACCAGGGCCACCGCGAACCCGAGCAGCCAGGCAAGTTCCGTGGAACGGTGCCGCAGTGGTGCGGCGCGCAACTGGTCGACGGCGTACGCCAGTAACAGCCCGATCACCGGCGCGACGATCAGCGCCAGCCGGGCGGGCAGCGCGGCGTTCACCACCGGGAGTTGACCGAGCAGGTCGAACGGCATGGGCAGGTCGGTGCGGTGCCCGTCGACCTTGGCGACCGGGCCGAAGGAGAGCACCGAGAAGATCAGCGCCAGGGCGCCCAGTGCCCAGAGGGTGGCCCGGCGGCTCGCGTCGGCCCGCCGCCAGAGCGCGACGAAGCAGACCACGGTGAGGATCAGCAGCGGGATGCCGAAGAAGGAGTTCTCCTCCGTCGGATTCGGTGCGAGCGAGGTGCCGAGCCCCGCCTCGCCGGCCAGCGAACGGCGCGGGAAGGCGGCGAACGCCGCGATGTCCTCGGAGTGGATCACCGGGTCGAAGCCGGTGCCGTGGAACCGTTGCGGCCCGGCGAAGTGCAGCCACAGCGGGTACGACAGCAGCACACCGGCGACCACGGCGGTCACCCCGAGCCCGCGCAGGAAGGTGGGCAGCGCGGCGCGTGCCTCGGCCCGGTTGGCCGGGTGCAGCGCCCAGACGGCGACGAACACCCCGAGTGCCAGCGCGGTGAAGAAGAGCCCTTCGGCGGCGATCGAGAAGGCCACCGCGACCAGCACCCCGAGGATCACCCCGTCGCGGAGCCAGTGCCCCGATCGGCGCAGCGCGAACAGCCGCCAGATCAGCAGCGGCACCAGCCAGCCGGCGGTCCAGTTCAGGTGGGCGTTGGCGTGCGACACCATGCCGGGGGAGTAGGCGATGAACAGGGCGCCGACCCCGGCGGCCAGCCGGCTGCGGACCAGGTGCCGGGAGAGGAACCAGTACCAGGCCAGCGCGGTGGCGAGCAGGTTCAGGGTGAGGATCACCAGGAACGTCGCCGGCGGCCCGATCAGGTACGTGAGAGGGGCGAACACCACCGCGTACACCGTGATCGAGGTGTTGACCGCGAGGTTCACGCCGTCCGGGACGTTGATCAGGTAGGTGAAGAGCGGGTTGTCGCCGTGGGTGACCGCGTGCCCGCCGAAGGCCAGCAGCCACTCGAAGAGCGCCTGGTCGCTGGAGTTGACGGTGATGGTGCGACCGTTCGGATCCCGCCACAGCCCACTTGTCACCCAGACGGCGAGCGCGAGCGCCACCAGTACGACGATCAGGTCGGCCCGGCGGTCCCGGACGACGCGCGGCGGTGACGCTGGTGCGGGCCCGGTGGCCAGCGACGGGGAGGACGGCACGCAGCGGACGTTACCAACCGGACCTGGACAGGCCGGTCAGACCGGCGGTTGTGGCGGGTTCCCCTTCCGATCCGGTGGTCGCTGGTTCGGCGTACACAGCGGCTGCGGTAAATGTGTGAGTGTGCCCCATGTCATAGCGGCGACACATCGTCGTAACGTCTCGGCAATTCGACCGTGACCCAGTTCACAGTCCGCCCCTTCAGGAGGCTGCCGTGCGCCGCTCCCCGTCCACCCTCGCCCGGCTGATCGGCGCGGTCGCTGGGCTCGCCCTCGCCCTGACCGGCGCGTTCGCCATCGCCGCAGCACCCGCCCAGGCCGCCACCCTCACCCAGGTCACCGGCTTCGGCTCCAACCCGGGCAACCTCGCCATGTACGCCTATCGACCGGACAACCTTCCGGCGAACTCCCCGGCCGTCGTCCTCCTGCACGGGTGCACCCAGAACGCCTCCGGCTACTTCGCCAACTCCGGCTGGCAGAAGTACGCCGACCAGTGGAAGTTCGCCCTGATCGTCGCCCAGCAACCCTCCGGCAACAACGCCAACTCCTGCTTCAACTTCTTCGAGTCCGGTGACACCGCCCGAGGTCAGGGTGAGGCGCTGTCGATCAAGCAGATGGTCGACCACGCCAAGACGAACTTCGGCGTGAACGCCTCCCGGGTCTACGTCAGCGGTCTGTCCGCCGGCGGGGCGATGAGCGCCGTCATGCTCGCCACCTACCCGGACGTCTTCGCCGCCGGATCGATCATCGCCGGGATCCCGTACCGCTGCGCCACCAGCATGGTCAACGCGTTCAGCTGCATGAGCCCGGGTTCGGACAAGACCCCGGCCGCATGGGGTGACCTGGTGCGGGGCGCGTACTCCGGCTACACCGGCCCGCGCCCCCGGGTGGCCATCTGGCACGGCACCTCGGACTACACGGTCGCCCCGCTCAACGCCACCGAGTCCCGCGACCAGTGGACCAACGTGCGGGGCGTCTCGCAGACCCCGACCAGCACGTCGTCGCTGCCCGGCAACACGACCCTGGAGGTGTACGGCAACGACGACGTGCGGCTCTACCGGGTCTCCGGGATGGGCCACGGCACCCCGGTCGACCCGGGCTCCGCAGCGGACCAGTGCGGCACCGCCGGCGCGTACTTCCTGGACACCATCTGCTCGACGTACCGGGACGCGCTCTTCTTCGGTCTGAACGGCGGCGGCACCACCCCGACCCCCACCCCGACGGTCACGCCGACCCCCACGGCCACCCCGACCCCGACCCCGACGCCCACCCCGACCGTGCCGGCGACCTGCGTGACGGCCAGCAACTACGCCCACGTGGCGGCCGGCCGGGCCTACCAGTCCGGTGGTTACGCCTACGCCAACGGTTCCAACCAGCGGATGGGTCTCTACAACACCTTCTACACCAGCGCCCTCAAGCAGACCGGCCCCAACTACTGGGTGATCGGCTGCTGACCCACCCGATCTCCCCGGTTGATCATGAAGTTATTGCCACGACACGCCGAAGCGAGTGGCAATAACTTCATGGTCGACGGGGTCATGGTGTGGGGTTCAGGGCTGCGGTCAGGGCGGTGGGGAGATCAGGATGGTGGTAGCGGTAGCCGGCTTTCGTGAGGACGCCGGGGAGGACTCTGGTGCTGGTGAGGGCCTCGTGGGCGAAGCCGCCGAGGGCCACCTTGAGCGCCAGCGCGGGGATCGGGATGATCGCCGGCCGGTGTAGCTGGCGGGCCAGCTCCCGGGTGAAGTCGGCGTTCGTCACCGGGTTCGGCCCCACCACGTTCACCGGGCCGGAGATCTCGTCGCGGGCCAGCAGGAAGAGCGTCGCGTCCAGCCAATCCTTCATCGAGATCCACGGCAGCCACTGCCGGCCGCTGCCCAGTCGGCCGGCGATGCCCAGCTTGAACGGCAACAGTTGCGGCTTGAGCAGCCCGCCGTCGCGGTCCAGCGGCAGGCCGGTGCGCAGCCGGACCACGCGTACCCCGGCGTCCTCGGCCGGCCGGGTCGCGGCCTCCCACACCCGGCAGACGTCGGCCAGAAAGCCCTCGCCGGCCGGCGCGTCCTCCTCGACGGCCCGGTCGCCGGTGTTGCCGTACCACCCCACGGCCGAGGAGTTGAGCAACACCCGCGGTCGGTCGGCGGCGGAAAGCCCGGCGATGGTGGCCGCCAGCGTGGTGGTGCTGTCCACCCGGCTGGTGCGGATCAACCGCCGGTAGTCGTCGTCCCAGCGCTTGTCGCCGACGCCCGCGCCGGCCAGGTTGACGACCGCGTCCGCCTCGGCGACCACGGCCGGGTCGAGATGCCCGGCGGCCGGGTCCCACCGCCGCTCCTGCGGGTCGCGTGGCGGCCGTCGGACCAGCCGGGTGATCTGGTGCCCGTCCGCCGCGAGCCGGTCGGCCAGCCGGGTGCCGAGGAAGCCGGACGCGCCGGCCAGAAGGATGCGCATACCCTCATCTTCGTCCAGAACGCCACCGGGAGATGCAGGGGACGGCCACCGGCGGGCGTTCCGGCGAAGAAATGTGCGCGGAATCCTCGTGCCGCGGGAAACCGCAGGTCAACGGGCATACCGGCGACCGAAAAAGGATGCCACGCGGATTCGACGGTCAACACGTTTCCGCAGGTCAGAGCGAACGTGAATGCGGTGTTCGCGATTGCTTCCGGCATCGATCTGGCTGACCATGAGCCATCCGAGAGTGCCCCCGTTCGGCGGGGTCGGCTCGCCGTGCCCGCCGTCGGGCGACCCCTGAGGAGGAACCGTGCCGATCCTGGTGACCGGAGCGACCGGGACCGTCGGAGGCAGCGTGGTCCTGCAACTGGTGAGCGCCGGCCACGACGTACGCGCACTGACCCGCGATCCCGCGTCGCCAGCAGCCACCGCGCTGCCGGAGCGGGTGGAGGTGGTGGCGGGGGACTTCGCCAGGCCCCACACGCTGGTCGCGGCGCTGCGCGGCGTGACGCGCATGCACCTCGTCGCGATGGACGGGCACGGCCCGCTGACCACCGGCCCCGAGATCCTGGAACTGGCCCGGCAGGCCGGCGTCCGCCGGGTCACCCATCTCGGCCACAACGATCCGAGCCGGGCCGACGACGACCCGATCGAGGCACCCCACCGGCCGCTGCACCGGGCCGTCGAGAACTCGGGCCTGGAGTGGACACACGTCTTCCCGGGCGAGTTCATGGCGAACACCCGCGAGTGGGCGGCTGGCATTCGCGCCGAGGGGGTGGTGCGGGCGCCGTTCGGGGACTGGAACAGCGCGCTGGTCCACGAGGCGGACATCGCCTCGGTCATCGTGGCCGCGCTGACCGAGGACGGCCACGCCGGCCGGGTGTACCAGCCGACCGGGCCGGAGCCGGTCCGCCGCCGGGACGCGGTCCGGTTGATCGGCGAGGCGATCGGCCGTCCGGTGCGCTTCGACGAGCTGACCCCGGAGCAGGCCCGCCAGCACTGGAAGGACCACTACCCGACCGAGGTGATCGAGTGGTTCCTGGAGATGGGGCGCTATGCCGACAGCAGCGGCTGGGTCGCCCCGGACGTCGAGCAGGTGACCGGACGCCCCGGGCGCACGTTCCGGCAGTGGGCCGCAGAGCACGCGGACGACTTCCGGTGACGACGCCCGGGGCGAGGACCGGCCCGGTGGTCAGGCCGCGTGGGCCGGGCGCAGGTCGGCGAGCAGTTGCTCCACCTCGGCGTACGCCTCGGCGTCGAGCGGGCCGAGCGCCAGGGTGGCCAGGTTCTCCTCGGCCTGGGCCACAGTGCGCAGGCCAGGGATCGGCACCGTACGCGGGCTGCGCGCCAGCAGCCAGCCCAGCGCGCCCTGCGCGAGGGTGCGCCCGTCCGCGGTGAGCGCCTCGCGGACCTGCTCGACCCGGGCCGCCCAGCGTGGCGTCGGCCGGCCGTCGGTGAACCACTCCAGCCACTCCGGTGCCCGTCCGCGCACGTCGTCCGCCCCGACCGCCCGGGTCGACCCGGTGAGCAACCCCATCGCCAGCGGCCCACGGTTGAGGCTGGCCAGGTCGTGCTCGTCGCAGACCGCCAGCACCGCCGCGTTGTCCCGCAGCACCGACTCGTCGTGCTGGATGGCGGCGCAGTGCGGGCCGGCCGCCGCGAACGCCTCCGCCGAGGCCGGGTCGTCGGTGCTCCACCCGTACGCCCGGATCTTGCCCTGGTCGACCAGGGCTTCCAGGGTGTCGACCAGGTCGAGCGCGGCGGGCACCGGCAGCTCGTTGAGGTGCAGTTGGTAGAGGTCGACGTGGTCGGTGCCGAGCCGGCGCAGCGAGTCTTCCAGACTGCGTACCGCGAAGGCCGGGCTGGCGTCGGTGCCGAGCGCCCGCCGGGTGGCCTCCTCGCTGACGTTGCCGAACTTGGTGGCGATCACCACGCTGTCCCGCCGTCCGGCCAAGGCCTGACCGAGGACCCGCTCGCTGTGCCCGGCGCCGTAGTTGCTGGCCGTGTCGAACAGGGTCACCCCGAGGTCGAGCGCGCGGTGGATGGTGCGGATCGACTCGTCGTCGTCCACCTCGCCCCAGCCGAACGGCTGCCGGTCGTCACCCCAGAGCGGGCCGCCGATGGCCCAGCACCCCATTCCGATCGCGCTCACCGTGATGCCGCTGCGTCCCAGCGTCCGTGTCGTCGTCATGGTGACCAGCCTCCAACCTGGAGCGCGCTCCAGGTCAAGCGCTACCATCTCGCGGCATGAGCGGTTACGCCCCCTCGGAGGCCGCCCGTCGCAGCGGCTTCAGCCTGGACACCCTGCGGTACTACGAGAAGATCGGCCTGCTCGCCGACGTGGATCGGACGGCGGGTGGGCAGCGGGTCTTCACCGACGACGACCTCGGCTGGCTGGAGCTGTTCCGTTGCCTGCGCGACACCGGGATGCCGATCGCGCAGATGCGCCGCTACGCGCAACTGGCCCGCGAGGGCGAGCACACCGCCGACGAGCGTCGCGAGCTGCTGCAACACCACGCGGTACGGGTCGAGGAGCAGATGGACCTGCTCCAGCGCCAGTACGAGCACCTCCGGGAGAAGATCCGCTACTACGAGCGGCTGCCCGGCCCGTCGTCATGACGGTGGCTGCGACCGGCCGTTGCGGAGTCGCTCACGCCTCAGCCGGGCGGCGCGGTCAGGCCGAGGAGATCCTCGGCTGTCCCGGGTCGACCGGTGAGCGCGTTCAGGGCGGTGACCAGCCGCTTCTCCTCGTAGCGGAAGTGCGACTGGAGGAGTGCGGCCAACCCGTCCAGCTCACCGCGTACCTGGTCGACCGGCACGGCGACGTCGCCGGCCAGTAACGCCTCGACCCGCTCCAGGATGCCCGCCACCACCTCGTGATCGGTGACCAGGTTCGCGATCACCGGACGCAGTTCGGGGACCTGTTCGGCCAGCACCCGGAACGCGCCGGCGTCCTCACCGGTGTGGTGTCGTCCGAGGGCGGTGCAGAAGGCCAGGCAGTGCGCCCGCAGATCCCGGGACGGGGCGTCGAGGTCTGCCGTGAGACGGGCCAGTTCCGCGCTGAGCCAGAGGTGGATCTCGATCATCTGATTGCCGACGGCGGCGAGCCGGTCGGCCGGTGAACCCGTTGGGTGCACGTTCGTCCCATGCTGTCCCCGCGCCTCCATGCCCACGGCGGCCTTCGTGCCGGGTACACCGCGACGCTGCGCCGAAGTCTAGACGTTCCCCAACCCGGGAAGGCCGGAGTCACGGCGTGGTCGGTTCGTCGCTCTCCGGGACGTCGTGCCACCGTGCACGCCAGGCCGCCTCGTGCGCCTCGTGGGTGGTCCGCTCCTGGAAGACGGCGGACCGCAGCGCGTGCCGGGACTGGGACATCACCAACACCTCCACTGCCACCAGACCCACACAGATCACCGCCGCGAGGGTGAGCGTGCCCAGCGCCGGCAGATGCTGACCGATCGGGAGCGCCGCCGTGAGCGCCACTATGACGCCGACCCTGGTCCAGCTGACGGTGTGCAGGGTGCGCAGCTGGAACGCCAGGTTGACCGCGAAGTAGCAGATCAACCCGCCGAAGAGCATCGGCACCGCCGGACCGTCGACCGCTTCGGCGATCCCGCCGGCCGGGTCGGTGATCTTGTGCAGGATCTCCTCGTTGCCGATGGAGAAGAGGATCACGCCGGCGATCATCAGCAGGTAGAGATACGCGTACGCGTCGCGGGCCATCGCCACCCGGGGTGCGCCCTCCGCCGCGTGCAGGGCGATCCGGGCGGCCGGTCCGATGAAGTCGAAGTGGGCCCACCAGAGGGCGGCGGTGATCACGATGCCGAGCGCCGCGGCGGCCACCGCCGGCCAGGTGACCGGCTTGCCGAGCAGGTTGCCGCCCACCCCCGTGGAAATGATCGACTCGCCCAGCGCGATGATCAGGATGAGGTCGTAGCGCTCGGTCCAGTGCTCGGCGCTGGTCACCCCCCAGCCCCAGGTGCCGACGATGAAGCCGGTCGCGTACTGCACCACCACCACGATGATCCACAACCCGTCACGGACCAGGGCGGCGTCGTCCGGATCGGCGATCTGCGGCGGGATCAGCGCGGCGGCCAGCAGCAGCACGATGCTCACCGCCAGCTCCGGGGCGAAGCGCCGCAACTGCCGGCGCTCCTGCGGGCTGTCCCGCACCACGTGCTGGTAAAGGATCATGTGTACGGCCCGGACCACGACGTAGCTGATGGCGACCAGCATCGGGCCGGCGGCGCTGCCCTTCGGGTCGCTGAACGCCTGCGGCAGCGCCAACGCGAACGCGAACAGGGCGACCATCGCGATCACCATGAGCGCCGGGACGTAACCCTCGCCGAGCCGGACCCGGGTGGCGACCAGGCTGTGCACCACCCAGATCCACCAGAGCACGGCGAGCACCAGGCCGGCGTGCAGCAGTTGCCGACCGGAGATGTTCGCGGCGGTGGCTCGGGTGATGATGAAGAACGAGAAGACGAAGACCAGGTCGAAGAAGACCTCGAACTTGTCGACCCGGGCACCGGGAGCGATCGGGACAGCCGGTCCCAGTTGCCCACGCCGCCGGTAGCCGCCCACGCCCCCACTCTGGCAGCGTCCGCGCTGGTCGGAGGGGTGAACGGCGATGGCGGCGGCCTCCCGCGTTACCTCCGGTCCGGGCCGGGAAACCAGCCGGACTGCGGCCCACGGCAGCCGCCGGTCGGTCCCACCCACCCGGACAAGGATGAGTCATGACCACGAACAACCCGATCACCACCTCGTTCACCCATCACTCCACCGCCACGGAGGTGATCCAGGGCGTCGACCTCGTCCGGCGACGGGCGATCGTGACCGGTGGGTCGTCCGGCATCGGTGTGGAGACAGCCCGCGCGCTGGCCGGCGCCGGGGCGGAGGTCACCCTGGCGGTCCGCAACCCCGACGCCGGCCAGAAGGTCGCCGACGACATCACCGGCACCACCGGCAACGACCGGGTCCTGGTCGCCCCGCTCGACCTCGCCGACCAGGGCTCGATAGCCGACTTCGTCGCCAACTGGGACGGCCCGCTGCACATCCTGGTGAACAACGCCGGCATCATGGCCGCGCCCCTGTCCCGCACGCCACAGGGCTGGGAGATGCAGTTCGCCACCAACCACCTGGGGCACTTCGCGCTCGCCACCGGGCTCCGCCCGGCACTCGCGGCCGGTGACGGGGCCCGGATCGTCTCGGTCAGCTCCGCCGCCCACCTGCGCTCACCGGTGGTCTTCGAGGACATCCAGTACGAGCGCCGGGAGTACGAGCCGTGGCAGGCGTACGGGCAGTCCAAGACGGCCAACGTGCTGTTCGCCGTGGAGGCGACCCGCCGCTGGTCCGACGACGGCATCTTCACCAACTCGCTGACGCCCGGTGCGATCCGGACCAACCTGCAGCGTTACGTCAGCGAGGAGGAGCTGAACCGGATACGGGCGGGCAACGCGGCGGCCTGGAAGACCGTCGAGCAGGGTGCCGCCACCTCCGTCCTGGTCGCCGCGTCACCACTGCTCGACGAGGTGGGCGGGCGTTACTTCGAGGACTGCCAGCAGGCCGCACCCGCCCAGCCGGGCCAGCGGACCGGGGTCGCTGACTACGCGCTGGACCCGGAGGCCGCCGAGCGGCTCTGGCAGGTGTCGACCGCCCTGCTCAAGAGCTGAGGCCGGAACGGAAAGGGCGCCCCGGTCGACGACCGGGGCGCCCTTTCGGCGTGCAGACGGATCAGGACAGGCCCAGCTCCGACTCGAAGTTGCCGCCCTCCAGCCGCTCCTTGACCGCGGTCAGGAAGCGGGCCGCGTCGGCGCCGTCGATCAGCCGGTGGTCGTACGACATGGCCAGGTAGACCATCGACCGGACCGCGATGACCTCGCCCAGCTCCGGGTCGTTCACCACTACCGGCCGCTTCACCACGGCACCCGTGCCGAGCATCGCCGACTGCGGCGACGGCACGATCGGGGTGTCGAAGAGGGCACCCCGGCTGCCGGTGTTGGTCAGCGTGAAGGTCGCCCCGGCCATCTCGTCCGGGGTGATCTTGTTGGCCCGGGTGCGCTCGGCCAGGTCGGCGATCCGCTTGGCGATGCCGCCCATGTTGAGGTCACCGGCGTTGTGGATGACCGGCACGAGCAGACCGCGCTCGGTGTCCACAGCGATGCCGAGGTGCTCGGCAGCCGGGTAGGTGATCGTGCCACCCTCCAGGTCCATGCTGGCCTGGATGATCGGGTGGGTCTGCAGCGCCTCGATGGCGGCGAGGGCGAAGAACGGCAGGAAGGACAGCTTCACGCCGTGCTTGGCCTGGAACGAGTCCTTGGCCTTCGTCCGCAGCTTGGCGACCTTGGTGACGTCCACCTCGACGACAGTGGTCAGCTGCGCCGTCTCGTGCAGCGACTGCTGCATCCGCTTGGCGATGGTCGCCCGGATCCGCGGCAGCTTCTCCGTGGTGCCCCGCTTCGCGCTGGGCTCCGGCTTGACGGCCGGCTTCGCCGCAGCGGCCGACGGCGCGGCACTCGGCTGAGCAGCCTGGGCCGGCGCCGCCTTCGCCTTCTCGGCAGCCTCCAGCACGTCCTGCTTGCGGATCCGGCCACCGACGCCGGTGCCGTTGAGCGCGGCCAGGTCCACACCGTGCTCGGCGGCGAGCTTGCGCACCAGCGGGGTCACGTACCCGGCGGCCTCCTCGCCGCCACCCTGCACCGGGGCGGACGGACGCGGCGGCGTCGAGGCCGGCGCGGCAGGCTGCGAGGCCTGCTCGGTCTTCGCCGGCTGCGCCGAACTCTCGGTCTCCGCGGCCGGCTCGTTGTACGACATGCCCGGCGTCGGCTCCTGGACCTTCGGCTCCGGCTTCGGCTCGGCCTTCGGCGCCGGCTTGGCCTCCGCCTGGGGCTCGGGCTTCGGCTCGGGCTTCGCCTGCGCGGGAGCCCCGCCGGCCGCGCCGATGATCGCCAGGTCGGCGCCGACAGCGGCGGTCTCGTCCTCGGCGACCTTGATCTCCAGCACCGTGCCGGCGACCGGCGACGGGATCTCGGTGTCCACCTTGTCGGTGGAGACCTCCAGCAGCGGCTCGTCGACCTCGATGGTCTCGCCGACCTGCTTGAGCCAGCGGGTGACGGTGCCCTCGGTGACGCTCTCGCCCAGGGCCGGCATCTTCACCGCGGTGCCCTCGCCCGACGACGCGGCGGCCGGAGCCGGCGCCTCGCTCGGAGCCTCGTCCTGGGCCACCTGGTCGGCGGTGCCCTCGGCGGCGGCGGTCGGCTCGGCGGCCGGCTCGACCGCCTCGGCCGGGGCCTGCTCCTGCGGGGCGGCCTCGCCGCCACCGGCGGACTCGCCCTCGCCGGCGATGACGGCGAGTTCACTGCCGACCTCGGCGGTCTCGTCCTCACCGACCACGATCCGGCTCAGCACGCCCGCCGCGGGCGACGGGATCTCGGTGTCGACCTTGTCGGTGGAGACCTCGAGCAGGGGCTCGTCGACCTCGACCGTGTCGCCTTCCTGCTTGAGCCAGCGAGTGACGGTGCCCTCGGTGACGCTCTCGCCGAGCCGAGGCATGGTGACCGATACCGGCATTTTCTCCAGACTCCTTCATTCCCTGGTGGGATCTTCGCCCGTCGCCGGACGCCGCGGTTGATTGTCAGGCGTGCGCGTGCAGCGGCTTGCCGGCGAGGGCCAGGTGCGCCTCGCCCAGGGCCTCGTTCTGGGTCGGGTGGGCGTGCACGAGCTGGGCGACCTCCGCCGGGTAGGCCTCCCAGTTGTAGATGAGCTGAGCCTCACCGATCAGCTCACCGACCCGAGCGCCGATCATGTGTACGCCGACGACCGGGCCGTCCTCCACCCGGACCAGCTTGACGAAGCCGGTGGTCTTGAGGATCTGGCTCTTGCCGTTGCCACCCAGGTTGTAGTTGTACGTCTTGACCTTGTCGGCGCCGTACTGCTCCTTGGCCTTCGCCTCGGTCAGGCCCACCGACGCCAGCTCCGGGTCGCAGTAGGTGACGCGCGGGATGCCGACCTCGTCGATCACGGCCGGGGTCTGCCCGGCGATCTCCTCGGCCACGAAGATGCCCTGCTGGAAGCCCCGGTGCGCGAGCTGGAGGCCGGGCACGATGTCGCCGACCGCGTAGACGTTCGGCACGCTGGTGCGCAGCCGCTCGTCGGTCAGCACGTAGCCGCGGTCCATCTTCACGCCCTGCTCCTCGTACCCGAGGTTGGCGGTGTTCGGGCCGCGACCGACGGCGACCAGCAGCAGCTCGGCCTCGACGGTCTCGCCGCCCTGAATGGTGAGCTTGACGCCGCTCTCGGTCTTCTCGACAGTCTCGAACGGCTTGCCGACCTTGAAGTTGATCTTCCGCTTGCGGAACGCCCGCTCCAGCGCCTTCGACGACTCCTCGTCCTCGGCGGCGACCAGCCGGGGCAGCGCCTCGACGATCGTCACGTCCACACCGAAGGACTTCCACACGCTGGCGAACTCGACGCCGATCACGCCGCCACCGAGCACGATCACCGACGACGGCACCCGGTCCATCGTGAGCGCGTGGTCGCTGGTGATGATCCGCTCGCCGTCGACCTCCAGGCCGGGCAGGCTCTTCGCGTACGAGCCGGAAGCCAGCACGATGTTGCGGCCGGTGTAGCGCTTGCCGTCCACCTCGACGACGTTCTTGCCGACCAGCTTGCCGTGGCCCTCGACGATGGTGATCGACTTGTTGCCCTTCAACATGCCCTGCAGGCCCTTGTACAGGCGGGCGATCACGCCGTCCTTGTACGAGTTCACCCCGGCCATGTCGATGCCGATCAGCTCGGCCTTCACACCGAACTGCTCCGACTCGCGGGCCTGGTCGGCGATCTCGGCGGCGTGCAGCAGGGCCTTCGTCGGGATGCAGCCGTTGTGCAGGCAGGTCCCGCCGAGCTTGCCCTTCTCCACCAGCGCGACCTTCAGGCCCAGCTGGACGGCGCGCAGCGCGGTCGCGTAGCCGCCGCTGCCACCTCCGAGAATGACGATGTCGAAGGTCGCTTCGTTCGGCTCGCTCACGTCCAACTCCCAGGTCGCGTCGCTGCATCGGGGGTCACGGGGTTGTAACACGGACACACCCCACCTCGGTCATCTTGTCACCACCGGGCACAGGGTGCGTACCGAGGTGCCCAACGACACGTCATCGACACGTACCCTTGGCACCGTTGTCGATGACATAAAGCTGGGGGAGAGAACCGGTGGGGTTGTTCCGGCGCCGCAAGCAGACGGCTGTGCCGAGCCATGACCGTGCCGCCGACCGTGGCGATCTGGAGCATCTGGAGAACTTCATCCGGAGCCGGCGCGGCGTCGAGGCGTACATCGAGCCCCGGACGACGGTGACGGAGACCACTGTCATCCTGATCGCCGACGACGGGGAGTGGACGCGTCGGCGCATCGACGGCCCGGACGGCGCGCGGCGCTTCGCGTACCGGATGGGCATCCCGGTGTACGACGTGCGGCTGATGGGCTACCCGCAGCGGATGCGCGACTTCAACGAGCGCCGCAAACGTCGCCCCGAGCAGTACTGATGTAAGGAAGGGCCCCTTATTAACGCTCAGCGTTAATAAGGGGCCCTTCCTTACATCTCAGCCGTTGGCGGCGACGTCCTCGACGAGCTGCACCAGGGTGCGGACCGGGACGCCGGTGCCACCCTTGGTCCAGTAGCCGGTCGGCTCGCCGGAGTGGTAGCCCGGCCCGGCGATGTCGATGTGCGCCCAGGCCACGTCGTCGGTGACGAACTCGCGCAGGAACACACCGCCCTGCAGCATGTGACCGGCCCGGTCCATCCCGGCGTTGACCTGCGAGATGTCCGCCACGTCGGACTCCATGCCCTTACGCACGTCGTCGGGCAGCGGCATCGGCCAGGCCGGCTCGCCGACCGCGTCCCCGGCCGCCTGGACCCGGTCGCACAGCTCCGGGGTGCCCATCACACCGGCCATCCGCTTACCCAGCGCGACGACCTGACCGCCGGTCAGGGTGGAGGTCTCGAACAGGTAGTCGGTGCCGTCCGCGCAGGCGCGGGCCATGGCGTCGCCCAGCACCATGCGGCCCTCGGCGTCGGTGTTGAGCACCTCGACCCGCTTGCCGTTGAACATGGTGATCACGTCACCCGGGCGGTAGCTGGTGCCCGACGGCATGTTCTCCGCCATCGGCAGGTAGCCGCTGACCGCCACCGACGGCTTCAGCGCGGCGATCGCCAGCATGGCCGCGCCGACCGCTGCGGCGCCCGCCATGTCGGACTTCATCTCCCACATGCCCTGCGCCGGCTTGATCGAGATGCCGCCGGTGTCGAAGGTGATGCCCTTGCCGACCAGCGCGACCCGCTTGCCGTTGCCACCGTTCTGCGGCGTGTAGGTGAGCTTCACCAGGCGCGGCGGCGCCTCCGAGCCCTGCCCGACAGCGACGATGCCGCCGTACCCACCGGCCACCAGCGCCGCCTCGTCCAGCACCTCGACGTCGAGACCCGCCGCGCGGGCGGCGTCGGCGACCGCGTCGGCGAACGACGGCGGACGCAGCTCGTTCGGGGCGGTGTTCACCCAGTCCCGGCTGGTGCGGACCGCGCCCGCCACCGCCTGGGCCCGGGTGACCTCTGCCTGGGCGCCCGCGTCACCGGCGTCCGGCACCGCGATGAGCACCTCGGCCACCGGCTCCCGCCGGGTCGGCTGGGGGCGGGTCTTGTAGCCGGCGAACCGGTACCCGCCGAGCAGCGCACCCTCGGCGACCGCGCGCAGCTCCGCCGACGCGTCCGCGTCGTCCGGCAGCGGCAGGGCCAACGCGACCTTCGGTGCGCCGGCCAGTGCCCGGACCGCCGCACCGGCGGCTCGGCGCAGCGTCTCCGGGGCCGGGGCGGCGCCGGACGGCTCCGGGCCGAGCCCGACCGCGACGACCAGTGGGGCGGTCACGGTGCCCAACGTGGCCAGCTTGACGACCTCACCCGGCCCGCCGGTAGCGCCGAGTAGCGCGAGGGTCTCGGTCAGCTTGCCGTCGAAGGCGGCGGCGATGCTCTCCGCGCCACTGGCGAGCAGCAGGGTGCCGGCGAGGCCGCTGGTGGCGTCCTGCTCTCCGGTCTGGCTGTGCAGGCCGATGACGATCGCGTCGACGGCGAGCTCGGCCGGGTCGGTGTCGACCAGGCTCAGGTTGGTGGTGCGGGGTGCTGTCACTGAAGCTACTCCGGGCGGGCCGGGCCGGTCGCGGCGTCGCGTACCGGCGGTGAAGGTCTCCGGCGGAACCTACCCGCCGGACGTCATGGTTGTCCCGCTGACCGGGTCAGCGGGCTCCGCCGATGCTAACCAGCCACGTTGCCCCCGGTAAGTTGCCACCCATGACCGACGTGACCTCCGCCGCCGCCGCGACCCGGCTGCGACGTTCCCCGCTGCACGAGCGGCACACCGCCGCCGGCGCCAAGTTCGCTCCCTTCGGCGGTTGGGAGATGCCGCTGGAGTACGCCGGCGGTGGCGTACTCAAGGAGCACACCGCCGTCCGGACCGCGGTCGGGGTCTTCGACGTGTCACACCTGGGCAAGGCCCGGGTGACCGGCGCTGGTGCGGCCGACTTCGTCAACGCCTGCCTCAGCAACGACCTGGGCCGGATCGGCCCCGGCCGGGCGCAGTACACGCTCTGCTGCGACGACGCCACCGGCGGTGTGGTGGACGACATCATCGCCTACCTGTACGCCGACGACCACGTCTTCCTCATCCCGAACGCCGCGAACACCGCCGAGGTGGTGCGCCGGTTGCGCGCCGCCGCGCCCGCGCAGGTCACCGTCACCGACGAGCACGAGGCGTACGCCGTGCTGGCCGTGCAGGGCCCCCGCTCGGCGGAATTGTTGGCCGCCCTCGGCCTGCCCACCGAGCACGACTACATGAGCTTCTCCGCCGCGAGCCTGGCCGGGGTGGAGCTGACCGTCTGCCGTACCGGCTACACGGGTGAGCTGGGCTACGAGCTGGTGGTGCCGGCGGAGCACGCGGTCGCCGTCTGGGATGCGCTCTTCGCCGCCGGCGAGGCGTTCGAGCTGCGCGCCTGCGGCCTGGCTGCCCGGGACACGCTGCGGACCGAGATGGGCTACCCGCTGCACGGGCAGGATCTCTCCCTGGACATCAGCCCGGTGCAGGCCCGATCCGGTTGGGCGGTCGGTTGGGGCAAGCCGGCCTTCTGGGGTCGCGACGTGTTGCTCGCCGAGAAGGCCGCCGGGCCCCGGCGTACGCTGCGCGGCCTGGTGGCCGTCGACCGGGCCATTCCGCGGCCCGGGATGACCCTGCACGTCGGCGACACCCAGGTCGGCGAGGTGACCAGCGGCACCTTCAGCCCGACCCGCAAGCAGGGCATCGCGCTCGCCCTCGTGAACACCGACGCCAACCTGACCGACGGCGACCAGGTCGAGGTCGACATCCGGGGCCGCCGAGCCCCCCTGACCCTGACCAAGCCCCCCTTCGTAACCCCCTCGGTGCGCTAACCCCCACCCAGACCTGGTCGATCATGAAGTTATCGCCACGGCGTCGGCGTGTCGTGGCGATAACTTCATGATCAACGCCGGTGTCGGGGCCTCAGGGGGTTGTGGGGGTTGGGGGTTCGCCGGAGTCTAGGACTGCCTGGGTCCAGCCGCCCTCTATGACGCCGGTGGCGTCCAGGACGGCCCAGTCGACCACGTCGGATGTCTCCACGACGACCGGGGCGCCGATGCGGACGCTCTGGTCGGTGTTGGCGTCGCTGGCGCTCACCCCGACGATCCGCTCCGGCACCTCCCAGGAGGTCACACCCGCCCAGACGTACTCCGGGCCGTCGTCGCCGGGCAGGCCGTACTTGACCACCAACTGCGACTCGGCGGGCAGTTGTCCCGCGACGAAGCGGGCGCGCACGTCACCCAGCGCGGCGCGGGCGGTGTCGACCGCTTGGCTCATCGCGTCACCCGATCGGGCGTAGCGCACGTCCGGCTGGATCCCGGAGAACAGGGTCGCGCAGGCGGCGGCGTAGTAGCGCCCGTCCGGACCCGGGTGCCCGGCCGGCGGGCGCAGGCTGAGGAACGAGTCGGCCTCCGGGTCGGTCGCCGGGTCCAGTTCCAGGCGCAGTAGCACCGGAGCGGTCGCGCCGTGCTGTTCCGGGTTGCCGTACGCCACCGCGATGTCGTGCCCGGTGACGGTCGCGAGCACCGGCAACTGCACGAACGCCGGGACCTCCTCGCCGGTGAGCCCGTCGGTCCAGTCCCGCAGCAGCCGGCGGGCCGCCCCGGTCATCACCGCACCCCAGGCCCGGGTGAGGTGGTCGGGCACCCCCTGGGTCTGCAACTCCAACAGGCCGAAGCGGCGCAGTCCCTTGGTGGTGAACCACAGCCCTTCGGTGTCGGACGAGTACGGCACCAGCACCCAGTCGACCAGCCGGATGCGGCCCTGCTCGTCGGGGAGCGAGCGCAACGCGGTCGCCGGGTCGAGGAACTGCAGGCCGAAGACGTCCACCACGTCGCCGTCGTGGGATTCCGCCACGGCCGCCGCGACCGCGCGGGCCGCCCACTCGTGGGCAGGCGGCCAACCCGGCCGGTACTCGGCCTGGACGACCACCAGGTGGGTCGCCGCGGCCAGCCGGGCCAGTTGCTCCTCGGTCGCGCCGAACGCGGTGAGCAGGTCCGGCGGCAGCTCGGGGAACTCACTGATCGGCCGGGTGTCGACGCTCATCAGCGGGCTGTCCAGCATCTGCCGGGCCAACCCGTGCACCGGCTCGGCCAGTCGGCCGGTCAGCGCCGCCACCGCGGTCTTCGCGCTGACCTTCGGCAGCCCCGTCATCGGCACCAGGTAGGTCGCGCTGAGCGACTCCGGCACCGGTACGGGCAGGAAGTCGTCAGTGATGAGCATGGGGTTCCCCCGGTGGCCGTGCCGGTGCTGTCGAGCCGAACGCTACCCGGCCGGTCCCGCCCGCTTCAGCCGGACAGCACCAGACCCAGGTAGACCAGCGTGGTGACCACCTCGACGGTCGCGCCGAGGACGTCCCCGGTTATCCCGCCGAGTCGGCGTACCACGTGTGTGAGCAGCGGTAGCGCGACGGCGAGCGCGGCGGCGACGGCCAGCGGCCCCTGCCACGGGCGGCCCGGCACCGCGGGCACCGCCAGCAGCGCCACGGCGACCGCGCCGACGACCAGTGCCAGCGGGCCGACGGTGCCGGCGACGAGCGCGCCGAGCCCGTCCGGTCGGGCCGCCGGCACGCTCCGCCGGCAGGCGACCGTGACGCCGAACCGCCCGGCGGCGGTCGCCGTGACCACCGCCGCGACACACGCCGGCCAGGACCGTCCGGCCAGGTCGGCGAGCGCCGCCGCCTGCACCAGGAGTACGACCACCAGGGCGACCACCCCGAAAGGGCCGACGTCCGGCTTCTTCATGATGTCCAGCGCGGCGGCGCCCCGCCGGTACGAGCCGAGCGCGTCCACGGTGTCGGCGAGCCCGTCCAGGTGCAGCCCTCGGGTGAGCAGCGCGGCAGCGCCTACCGTCACACCGGCGGCCACCAGTGGTGGAGCGAACGCGCCGCTCAGCAGTAGCACTCCGGCCAGCAACGCGCCGAGCAACGCGCCGACCGCCGGTGCGAGTGCCATCGCGGTGCCGGCGACCGGGCGGTCGATCCGTCCGGCCCGCACCGGCAGCGTGGTGAACGTCGTGATCGCCAGCCGGGTCCCGGCGAGGAACCGCGACTCAGCCGGCACGCCAGCCCGACGCCGGCTGGTCGTCCGCCCCGATGCTGGCCGGACCCGGGCCGGCCGGTTCCGGCTCGGCGAAGTCGGGCTCGGTGCCGTCCGGGGCGGTGTAGCTCGCGTCGGGGTAGCTCGGGTCGGTGGACTCCGGCTCGTCGACGGCCGGGGCCGCGTCGTCGTCGCCGCCGAGCGACGGGTGGACCGGCAGTGCGGCGGACAGCGCCAGCACCGACCGCAGCAGCGGGAGCGCGACCAGCGCGTTCGCGCCCTCGCCGAGATCCAGTCGCAGGTCGAGCAGTGGGGTGAGACCCAATACGTCGGCGGCGAGCCGCACCGCCGGGTGCCCTCCGTGGTCGGCGAGCAGGCACCAGTGCCGCGCCTGCCCGGCCAGGTCGCGGCTGACCATGCCGGCGGCCACGCCGACCGGTCCGTCGAGCAGCACCGGCACCCGGCGGGCGGTGGCGCCGAGCAGCACGCCGGTGGCCACCGCCACGTCGCCGCCGCCCAGCTCGGCCAGGATGTCCTTGGCGCCGCGCGACGAGCGGCGGGTGCGGTGCAGGGCGTCGCGTACCGTCGCGCAGCGGACCATCCACGCGGCGTCGTCGATCTCGCCGGAGCCCGTGATCACCCGCCCCAGCACGGTGGGCGGCTCGGCCCCAGCGGTCGCCGCGAGCACCGCCGCGGCGGCCGCCTCGGTGCCGGCTCCGCACGCCCCCAGGACCAGCAGTCGTACGCCCGCGTCGGCCGCCTGTTCGGCCAGCCGCCAGCCGTAGCGCAGCGCCGATTCGACCTGGTCGAGCGTCAGCGCCGGCTCGTCCTCGATCGGGGCGGAGGCTGGCACGTCCACCACCTGCAGGCTGGCGCCGTTCTCGGCGGCCAACCGGGCCAACGCGCCCTTGCCGGCGCGGGCCTGCGCGGCCCGGCGCGCCGACTCACCGGCGACGGCACCGGCCGACGCCCCGCCGGCGTGGTCGCCGTGCAGCAGCAACACCCGCACCGAGCCCCACGCCTGTGGGGTCGGGGTGCCCTGGGTGGCGGCGGCGAACCCGACCACCCGGTCCAGCACGCCCAGCCCGGCGCCCGGTACGTCCAGCGTGGCCAGCCGGTCCACCGCCTGCGGGCCCGCGTACTCGTCGGGCATCGGCAGTTCCATGCCCGGCTGGATGACCAGCCCGGTGGCCACCATCGGCAGTGCCATGGTGGGCGCGGCCCAGGGGTTGCCGGGCTCCTGGTTCGGCGCGGCCGGCGGCGTGTGCGTCAACACGTCGGGCAGTTGCACCTCGGGGATGTCCTCGGCGTCGGCCAGGGTCGCGACGACGGGTGCGGCGCTGCCGGCGGAGGTCGCCGCGGTGGTCTCACCGGGGACCGTCGCCGGTGCCGTCTCGGTGGAGAGGGCCGCCGGGGCGGCGACGGGCTTCAGCCAGACCGGCTGACCGGCGACGACCAGCACCACCGCGTCGCAGGCGTCGGCGACCGCGCGGTTGGCCGCGCCCAACGCGTCGGTGAACGCCCGGCCCAGCGGGGTGGTCGGCACCAGCGACAGCCCCACCTCGGGGCTCACCAGCACCACCCGCGCGGCACAGCCGCGCAGCGCCTCGGCCAGCTCCGCGATCGTCGCCACGTCGTCGGCGGGCTGGTGGTCCGGGTCGAGCAGCACCGTCACCCAGCCGCCCAGGTCGTCGACCAGAAGCGTCTCGTTCGGCTCGGCGGACGCGAGCACGTCGGCCAACCGGCGGGGGTCCTCGGTGGTCTCCTCGGTGGTCCAACTGCCGGGCCGCCGGGCGCGGTGCGCCGCCAGCCGGGTCGCCCACTCGGTGTCCTCCGGGTCGCCCTCGGGCGCGGTGGCGACATAGCGGACCACCGGCGCGTCGGTGACCAGGGACTCGGCGAACTCGGACTTGCCGGACCGGATACCGCCGAGCACCAGGACCGTGTTCCACCCGTCTACGGACATGCCCGTACCTTAAGGCCGCCCACCGTTGCCGTGCCTGCCGGCCCGGGCTCGGCGATGATCAGCCGCAGTGTTCGAAGCCACTGTTGAGCTGGCCGTACCGGTCGGCGTGCCGCCCGGCGTCGTGGTGCGCGGCCCCGGGGTGGCGCTCGGCGCGTCGTCCTGTCCACCGGAGCCGCTCGGCGCGGCGGACGCTCCGTCCCACCGCCGCCGGTCGCAGGGTCGCCACGACCATGGCGCTCAGCGCCACCGAGGCGACCGTACGCGCTCGATCGAATTGATCCACCTGCGGGTCCTGGCGGGGGCAGCGAGCGGCCGTTGCGCGCCGGGCCGACTACGCTGGCGAGGGTTCGTCCCACGGGGACTTCAGCGGCGAGGGGAGACGCGGCATGGCGTGGAGCTGGCGGTACGAGGGCACGGACGGTCAGACGGTCGAGGGACCGGCGGAGTCGTTCGGCAGCCAGGCCGACGCCGAATCCTGGATCGGTCAGACCTGGCGGGAGCTCGCGACGTCCGGCGTCACCTCGGTCGCGCTCGTCGAGGACGACCGGGTGGAGTACCGGATGAGCCTGCTGCCCACGGCCGAGTGATGGCCTACGACCGGCCGGGCGCCGACGGGCTGGTCCTCGGCGTACCCAGGGCGGCGTTCCGGCCCAGCCCGATCTTCCTCGGCCTGGTCGCCCTCTTCGCGGTCGGCGGGGTGCTGGCCTGGAACGGTTACGGCAACGCCCGGTTCAACGTGTTCCTCTTCGTGGTGTCCGGCTGGCTGGTCTCGCTGTGCCTGCACGAGTACGCCCACGCGGTGGTGGCCTACCGGGCCGGCGACCGGGACATCGCCCACCGGGGCTACCTGACGCTCAACCCGTTGAAGTACACCCACCCGCTGCTGTCGATCGTGCTGCCGGTGGTGGTGCTGCTGCTCGGCGGCATCGGCCTGCCCGGCGGCGCGGTCTGGGTGGACCGGCACTCCATCCCGGGTCGGCTGCGGCACACCCTGGTCAGCCTCGCCGGCCCGGCGACCAACGTGCTGTTCATGCTGGTGCTGGTGGCGGCGGTACGACTCGGCACCCAGTCGGGTGGCCCGGTGGAGTTCTGGGCCGGGGTGGCGTTGCTCGCCTTCCTCCAGCTCACCGCCAGCGTGCTCAACCTGCTGCCGGTGCCCGGCCTGGACGGCGGCAACATGATCCAGCCGTGGCTCAACCCGCAGTGGCGCAAGATGTACGACCTGTTCGCCCCGTACGGCTTCATCCTGCTCTTCGCGCTGCTGTGGAACCCGCGCATCGGCGGCTGGTTCTTCGACGCGGTCTTCGCGGTCGGTGACCTGCTCGGTCTGCCCTCGTGGCTGTACGCCACCGGCCTCGACCTGGTCCGCTTCTGGCAGAGCTGAGCCGACCAGGCCGGTCCGGTCAGCGCGACAGGTACGCGCCGACCGGACCGGACTCGCGTCAGGGACGCTGCGCGGGGGACTCGGTCTTCGCCGGGTCCCGCTCGGTGACCGGCTCGACGACCTCGTCGATCGCCTTGAGCAGCTCGGCGTCGAGCTTCACCCCGGCCGCCTTCACGTTGTCGTGCACCTGCTCGGGGCGGGACGCGCCGATGATCGCCGACGAGACGTTCGGGTTCTGCAGGACCCACGCCACCGCGAGCTGGGCCATGCTGAGCCCGGCCTGCTCCGCGAGGGGCTTGAGCCGCTGCACCCGGGTGAGCACGTCGTCGTTCATGAACCGGGAGATGAAGCCCGCGCCGGACTTCTCGTCGGTGGCGCGGGAACCGGCCGGCGGCGGCTGGCCCGGCAGGTACTTGCCGGAGAGCACGCCCTGCGCCATCGGCGACCACACGATCTGGCCGATGCCCAGCTCCTCGCTGGCCGGCACGACCTCGGCCTCGATGACCCGCCACAGCATCGAGTACTGAGGTTGGTTGGAGACCAGCGGGATGTGCAGCTCCCGGGCGAGCGGGTGGGCGGCACGCAGCTGCTCGGCGTTCCACTCGGAGACGCCGATGTAGTGCGCCTTGCCGGAGTGCACGACGTCGGCGAACGCCTCCATCGTCTCTTCCAGCGGGGTGCTGTGGTCGTAGCGGTGGGCCTGGTAGAGGTCCACGTAGTCGGTGCGCAGCCGGCGCAGCGAGCCGTTGATCGACTCCATGATGTGCTTGCGGGAGAGGCCGCGGTCGTTGCGGCCCGGCCCGGTCGGCCAGTAGACCTTGGTGAAGATCTCCAACCCTTCGCGGCGCTCGTTCTGCAACGCCCGGCCGAGCACGTCCTCGGCCCGGGTGCCCGCGTACACGTCGGCGGTGTCGAATGTGGTGATTCCCGCGTCGAGGGCGGCGCGGACGCAGGCGAAGGCCGCGTCCTCCTCGACCTGGGAACCGTGGGTGATCCAGTTGCCGTACGAGATCTCGCTGACCAGCAGGCCGGAACGGCCCAGGTGTCGGAATTCCATGTAACGACCCTAACTCCGGTAGATCACTACCGTCGACCGGCCACTCACAGCACGGGATTGGCGTCGGTGAGTAGCCGGTCGATCTCCGCCAGCACCTCGGCACGGTCGCGGTGCACCGGGTCGATCAGTGCCGCGCCGCGCCGGTCCAGCGCACCCCACCGCCCGGTGTCCGTGCCCACCAGGAACGCCACCGGATGGATGACCAGCATCGGGTGCGCCGGCGGAACCAGCACCGTGCCGGTGCGGTCCACCACGCCGCGCCGTCCGGCCACGTCGACCACCGCTAGCCCCTCGTCGGTGAAACCGTCGACCTTCTGGCCGTCGGCCAACTCGGTGACGAACCCGTGGTGGCGGGTGGGCACGACGATCCGCCCGGTCCGGTCGACCGCCCCCCACCCCTCACGCCGGACCGCCGCCAGCCCGCGGCGGAACGGTCGTACCTCGGCGAAGTTCGGCGCGACCTGCACCGTGCCGGTCGCGTCGATCGCCGTCCAGCCGCCGTCACCGACCACCCAGGCGAGCCCGTCGCTGAACGGATGCGCCGCTCGGAAGGACGGCGGGATCACCGTCGTACCGAGCAGGTTGATCAGGGACCACCGGTCGGTGTCCGGCCGGCGGACCCAGGCCAGCCCGTCGTGGAACGGTTGCGCCTCGGCGTACCGGGCGGGGATGACCAGGTCGCCGTCCGGGCCGGCGTAACCCCAGAGCGGCCCGTCGCGCTCCGGCAGCGGGGGCCGGTCGCGGTCGAGCACCTCGTCACGACCTCGGGGGTACGGCCCGAAGCCGTCCGCCGAGGCCCGGACGGTGACCGCGTCGAGAGCCACCCGGATCCGCCCCAGCAGTTCGGCGTCGCCGGCACCGCGCAGGTCGAGCGCGTCCTCGAAATGCTCGCAGGCCTCCATGAGCCGTCCCTGGTCGTAGCACGACCGCCCGGCGTGCTCGTGTAGCGCGGCCCGCAGCCGGTCGGGTAGCTCGACCGAGTTGGCCTGGGCGAAGAGTTGGTCGGCCTCGGCGAAGTCGCCACGCCAGCGCAGGACGTGGGCCAGTCTGGCCTGGGCCAGCGCGGTCCGGCGCAACTCGCCGGTCGCCTCGGCGTAGGTGAGGGCGAGTCGACCGTCGGCCAGCGCGTCGTCGAGGTCACCGAGGATCCGCGAGGTGACCGCGCGCAGGCTGAGCAGCCGGGCGCGGGCGCGATTGTCGACAGCCGAACCCAACTTCTCGGTCAGCCGCCGCCGAATGGCCCGCAGGTCGTCCGGTTCGGTCAGCTCCTCGCGGAGCGTGACCGGGTCCAACCGCCAGCGGTAGGCGGCGAGGACCTGCTCCGGGTCGCCCGGGTCGGCCAGCGACGGGCGGGTCGGTGCCGGAGCGGCGTCGGCGGGTGGTGCGGAGACCGGCACGTCGTCGGCGGGTGGTGCGGACACCGGCACGTTGTCGGCGGGTGGTGCGGACACCGGCACGTCGTCGGCAGGTGGTGCCGACAGCGGCACGTCGTCCCCGCCGTTCCTGGGGCTGGGAACGGCCGACGCGGGTGGCGCGGAGGTCGGCAGGGGTGGCGCGGAGGTCGGCATCACCGAGGCGGGTGGTGTCGACGCGGGCGGCGCGGAGACCGGTGGCGCCGAGACCGGTGGCGCCGAGACTGGGGGTGTGGAGATGGGCGGTGCCGAGATCGGGGATGCGGAGATGGGCGGTGTGGAGATGGGCGGTGCCGAGATCGGGGATGCGGGGTCCGGCAGGGGTGGCGCGGAGGTCGGCATCAGCGAAGCGGGCGGTGCGGACACGGGCACTGCCGGCATGGGTGCGTTGGGGGTCGGCGGCGCGGACGCGGGTGCTGCGGAGACCGGCTGCGCGGGCGGCGCGGAGACCGGTGCTGCGGCGGCTGGTTGCGGGGGCGCGGGTGCCGGTGGTGCGGAGACGGGTGCCGCCGATACGAATGGCGCGGTGGCTGCCTGCGGCGGCGTCGAAGGGTCCGAGACGGGTTCGTGCGCGTCGTCGTCCGGTGTCTCGGGTCGGGTTGAGGGCGCAGCGGCGCTCGACCAGTCGTCGGCGGGCGACACGTCCGTCGGTCCGGTGGTGTTCGAACCGGGCGCACTGTCCCACAGGTAATCGTGCGGTGCGGTCTCGCCTGCCGGCTCCTGCTCGACCGGACTGGTGTCCTCGGTGGGGTGCGCGGTGACCGGCTCGACGGGCGGCGCGGAGACCTGCTCGCGGTCGTCGGTCGAGGTCGAAGCGCTGACGGGCTCGTCGGCCGCCCGGCCGTGGACGTGGGATGTCACTGTCGACGGGTCCCGGTCTGTCGTGCCGGGTGCCCTGGCAGGGCCGAGGTCGTCCGCAGTCGACCCGTCCTCGGACGACGGCCGGGCCGACGCCGGCTCGGTCTGCTCGGGCTCGGTCTGCTGAGCGGGGCTGAACCAGGCGTCCGGCCCGCGGGTCCCCGGAACCTCCTCCGGCTCCCCAACAGGTGCCGCCGGCCCTTCCATGGGCGGCGGGGGTACGTAGCGGCGCGGCGTGCCGGGGGCCGGTGGAAGCGCCAGGTCGACGTCCTCCGCCGGGGGATCCTGGGTCGCCGGGCTCGGGGTGGCCGGGCTCGACGCGGGTCGATCGGCCGTCTTGTCCTGGACCTGCCATGCGGGCGGCGGTCCGACCGGGTGGCGGCTGTCCGCCGTCGGAGCCGGCCGCTCCGGCGGGTACGGGCGCGCGGGCGACTGCGGGCGTTCCGGGGAGTGGGTGAGGTCCGGCGGGGCCGGGCGGCGGTCGGTCGGCGCGCTCCCGCCCACCGGGCCGCCGACCCGTCGACGCTCCGAGCCCGGCTCCTCGCCTCGCCGCTGCTCCACCGGGCGGTCGCCGACGTCCGGACCCGGGTAACGCGGCGGCGGGGTGGGGTGCGCGTGGGCAGCCGGTGCCGGTTCGGTCGGTGTCCGGCGCTCAGGTGCGGGCGGGCCGTCCGGCCGTTCGCCGACGTGTGGCGGGTCCGCCGGGGCAGGCAGGTACTCCAGCCGCAGGCGTGCGGCAGGTGGGCCCGAGACGGGAACATCGGTGGCCGGGGAGACCGGGGCGGCCGACACCGGGCGGTCCGGGCCCGGAGCAGCGGGGGAGACGGGCACCGCTGAGGTGACGGGTACAGCGGGGGAGACGGGCGCGGCGGGAGGAACGGGCGTCGGCGGCACCCGTCGCTCCGGGGTGACCGGCGGAACCGGTGCGGCACGGCCCGGTGAGGCCGGTGCCGGTGGAGCCGTCGCCGCGGGGCGCTCGGGCCGCTCGTCGTACCGGGAGGGGGCCGTCGCCGGCCGCTCGTCGGGGCGGGCCGGCGGCTGCTCCGGCCGCGACGGCCTGCCCGGCTCCGTGGTGCGGTACGGCTCCGTGATGCGGTACGGCTCCGTAGGGCGGTACGGCTCCGTGGTGCGGTGTGGGTCGGTGGTGCGGTACGGGTCCGCAGCGCGCACCGGGTCCGCGGCGCGGTGTGGGTCCGTGACGCGGTGTGGGTCTGCGGTGTGGTGTGGGTCCGCGGTGCGGTGTGGGTCCGCGGTGCGGTGGCTCTGTTCGCGGGTGCGGTCCGGATGCAGCGGGCCCGCTGGCGGCCAGGGCAGGCCGCCGTCGGGCCGCTGGCCGGGCCGAGGTTCGCGGTATCCGTTCTCGCGGTGCCCGTCCGCACGGTAGGCGTCCGGTCGGGCCTCCTCGCGGGAACGCCGCTCCGGGTACGCCTCGGCGCGTGCGACCGCCTCACGGGGCTGCTGCCGGTGCGGGTCGGCGTCGGGCCGACGCCGGTCGTCGTCGCGGCGGGGCGGTTCGGGCATGTCCGGCTCGGGCCGGCGTCGTCGTCCACCGTTGGGTGCCGGTGCTGCCTCGAACCCTTCGTCCGCGCGGTAGCGCCGCTCCGGGCGACGGACGTCGTCCGCCTCCCGCGTCGGGTACCCGTCGGCGCGGTACCGCGTGCGGCCGTCCACCGACGCCCACTGGTCGGCGGCGGCGGGTCGGTCGTCGGCGGTGCGCCCGTTGCGGTCACGGGTGGGTCGTTCGCCGTACCCGTCGCCGGGGTGCCGTTCGTAACCGGCGGCCGGGCGGTCCTGTGGCGCGCGACGGCGGGGCGAGTCGTCCGGCTCGGGCATCCAGCCGACGTCGGACCGGGGTGCTGGTGACACCGGTGGTGTGCCGGAGTATCCCCGATCCCGCTCGGTGGGTTCCTGTCGTGGGCGTCGGGCGTCGTACCGCTCGGAGGTGGGTTGGTCCCGGTGCCACGCGGCCTCCCGCGCTGGTCCGCGCTCGTCGCCGGGGCGCCGGTCCGACCAGGCGGTACGCCGGTCCGTCTCGGGCGAGCGGCGTTCGTCGCGTCGAGGGGGTTCCGGTAGTGGCCGGCGGTACGGCTCGTGGTCGTAGGTGCGGGAGTCGGTGCTGTCGGAGCGGCCGTAGGCGGATCCGGCTACGTCGCCGCGGGGTCGACCGTAGGTCGGTGTGTCGCCCGGGCTCTCGTCCACCCAGGACCGGCTGTGGGGTGTCGGCTCCTCCGGCGGTTCGTCGGCCCAGGACCGGCCGAGGTAGGTGCCGTCGGGGCGGGTCGGTGCCAGCGGCGGGACCTCGGCGCGGCCGGTCGCGCGGCCGCGCGACGGCGGCTGGTGGAGGACGCCGATGTCGCCGGGGTAACGCTGGCCGGGGAACTGGGGGTGCCACTCGGTTGTCGGTTCGACCACCCAGGACGGTTCGTTGGGGTCCGGCCACCGGTCGTCGTAACGGCCGTTCATCCGCCGAGCCCGTCGCCACACCCGGCCACTCGGCCGATCCTCGACGGAGGCGAGCTGTGCGCAGCCGCGACCGGGTGACCACCGGGCGTCCGGTCGCCGCCTGCCACGCCCCGGTGGCCGGCTCGCGTCCGCTCGCTCACGGCGTTGTCACCTCGTTGCAAATTGTCGCGCTGGGGCCTCGCGTGCCGGTCAGGTCACCCGCTCCGGCAGCCCGTGGCTGCGGATGGAGGGTAACGGCGTGGGCTCGCTCACCGCCACTGTGGCGCCGCCCATGGGCGCAAACGTTATCCCATTGGTTTCGGACATTTGGTCCTATAACCGAATCTGGCCTTTGACCATACCGCACCCGAGGGCCTTCCGGCTCGGGCGGGATCGCCGCCTCCGGTCAGGGGTGCTCCATGATGAGGACGGCGAACGTGCCGGGCACGAGCGCCTCGTAGCGGTGCGGGGCGTCACCGGGAAAGGTGGCGTAGTCGCCGGGGCCGAGTTCGACCGGGGCCGTTTCCGGGCCCACCCGCAGCCGGCCGGCGGCGACCACCACGTGCTCGATGCTGCGAGGGGTGTGCGCGTCCGCGGTCCGGATCGCGCCCGGTTCCAGCTCGATCAGGTAGACGTCCCGGCGTAGGTGTGCCGCGCCCGCGCTGAGTAGCGTGCCGGTGAAGTCGGCCTGCTCGGAGCGGACGTGCGGGCCGTCTCCTGCCCGGACCACCCGTACGTCGACCTCGGTGGGCTCCATCAGCCGGCTGAACGGCACGCCGAGCGCCACGCCCAGAGCCCAGAGCGTCTCCACTCTCGGGTTGCCGGTGCCCGCTTCCAGTTGGGAGACGGCGGACTTCGACACCCCCGCTCGGCGGGCCAACTCGGTCGACGACATGCCGACCCGTTCCCGCTCCCGACGCAGGGCGGCGGCGATGGTGGCCAGCGGTGCTGCGGGTTCCGGAGCCATTCGGTCACTCCATTGCATCGAGCGTTCGGCCGACGAACACGTCCAACGTGGTGACCTCTCCGCACGCTACAGCCAACAACCGCCGCGCCTCGCCAGGACCAGCAAGGAGCGGCGAGCCCCACCCACTAACGCGGAAACTGCTGCCTCCGAGACGACCGAGGCAGCAGTTTCGCCGATCTTGCGTGGGTCTGGCAGTGCGTGGGGGAGTCGGGATCAGACCTTGTCGCCGAGCTTGACCTGGGGAGCCGGGGCACGCATCCGCCGGAACGTGATCGACCGCATGACCGCGTAGAGGTAGAGCGACCCCATCCGCTGATCGGTCTTCGGGAAGCGCTCCTTGACCAGCTTGCCGATCTTGCGACAGATCAGCACCGAGTCGACGACCACGCCCAGCGCCAACGCGCCCCACAGCACATTGGAGATCAACCGAACCAGCGGCGGCATCGCGGCGTTCGACCCGATCAGCACGATCAGCGCGCCGCCGAAGAACCAGGTGCCGACGGTACGCCGGGAGTCGACCACGTTGCGGGCCAACAGCCGCTCCGGGCCACGGTCGCGGGGGCCGCCCTCGCGGCGGAACTCCGACGCGGCCTCGGCGCGCAGTTGGCGGCGACGCTCCCGCTCCTCCTCCTTGGTGAGGGGGCGGCTGGGACCGGCCGGGCGGCGACCGACGGTCGGCCGCTTCGGAGTCTCCCGACCCTTGGCCGGGGTGTAACCCCGGGGACGCTCGGCGGTCTCCTCGGGGGTCACCGAGGTGACGGCCTCGTCGACGAGGTCGGTGGACTTGCGGCGAAAGAGCGACGGCACGCGGCAAGGGTAGCCAACGTCATCCGCCAAGTGCACATCGCGGTGCACCGGCGACGGCTCCAGCTCGACACGCGACGTCAGACCGGCCCTTATTCGGTCCGGAGCGCCGTCTGCCGGCGCGGCGGCCGAATGATGGCCGGCGGCCGAGCTGGAGCCGTCGTAGCCGACGGAGAGCGGTCGACCTTACGGACGTTCGGCGTGTGCGCCCAGGTCGGCGAGCTTCGCCTCGAAGTCCTCGTAGCCCCGGTTGATCAGGTCGACGCCGTACACCCGGGAGGTCCCCTCGGCCGCGAGCGCCGCGATCAGGTGGCTGAACCCGGCGCGCAGGTCCGGGATGACCAGGTCGGCGGCGTGCAGCTTGCTCGGCCCGGCGATCACCGCGGAGTGCTTGAAGTTGCGCCGACCGAAGCGGCACGGGGTGCCGCCGAGGCAGTCCCGGTAGACCTGGATGTTGGCGCCCATCGAGTTGAGCGCGTCGGTGTAGCCGAGTCGCTGCTCGTAGACCGTCTCGTGGACGATCGACAGGCCACGGGCCTGGGTGAGCGCCACGACCAGCGGCTGCTGCCAGTCGGTCATGAAGCCGGGGTGCACGTCGGTCTCCAGTGCCACCGCGTTCAGCTCGCCGCCGGGGTGCCAGAAGCGGATGCCGCCCTCCTGGCCCGGGTCGCCCAGCTTCGGCGCGCGCGCGTCGGTGACCTCGTACTCGCCGCCGACCGACCGGAAGATGTTCAGGAAGGTCATCATGTCGGCCTGCTGCGCGCCGAGCACCTCGACGTGACCACGGGTGGCCAGGGCGGCAGCCGCCCAGCTCGCCGCCTCGATCCGGTCCGGGATGGGCCGGTGGGTGTAGCCGTGCAACTTCGGCACGCCCTGGATCTCGATCACCCGGTCGGTGTGGACCTTGATGATCGCGCCCATCTTCTGCAGGATGCAGATCAGGTCGATGATCTCCGGCTCCACCGCGGCGTTACGCAGCTCGGTGACACCCTCGGCCATCACCGCGGTCAGCAGCACCTGCTCGGTGGCGCCGACGCTCGGGTACGGCAGGGCGAACTTGGTGCCGTGCAGCCCGTTCGGCGCGGACAGGTGCAGACCCTCCGGCCGCTTGTCGACAGTGGCGCCGAACTCGCGCAGCGCCTGGAGGTGGAAGTCGATCGGGCGCGGGCCGATGTGGCAGCCGCCCAGGTCCGGGATGAACGCGTGCCCGAGCCGGTGCAGCAGGGGGCCGCAGAACAGGATCGGAATCCGGCTGGAACCGGCGTGCACGTTGATCTGGTCGGTGCTGGCGCTCTCCACGTTCGCCGGGTCGAAGACGAGCTCGCCGTCCTCGGTGCCGTCGGTGACCTTGACGCCGTGCAGACCGAGCAGACCCCGGACCACCTCGACGTCACGGATCTTCGGCACGTCGAACAGTCGGCTCGGGCTGTCGCCGAGCAGCGCGGCGACCATCGCCTTCGAAACCAGGTTCTTCGCGCCGCGCACGCGGATCCGCCCTTCGAGCGGAGTGCCTCCGTGCACAACCAGGACGTCGTCGGTCAACGCAACCTCCAGCGCGTCGGTGCTGCCGTGTTGATGGTGGGGCGCCTGAACGTTGTCGCTACCCCGGATGCGGCCATGTCGAAACGGCCCGCTTGTGTCGTCGCTCCGGCAGCATAGCCCTCGGTGACGAAAAAGGACTCGGTCAGATCGGCGTGTGTGGCATTAATCGGTGATCCGGCACTTTTGCGTACCAAGGACGCTACGGATCGTGATCAGGACGCCGTCGGCGGCGGGGTGTCCGAACCGGGCAGGGCGAGCATCTGGTCCAGCGCGACCCGGGCGTGGTGCGCGGTGTCGGCGTCCACCGTGATCTGGTTGACGACCCGGCCCGCGACCAGCTCCTCCAGGGCCCAGACCAGGTGCGGCAGGTCGATCCGGTTCATCGTCGAGCAGTAGCAGACCGCCTTGTCCAGGAACATGATCTGCTTGTCCGGGTGCGCCAGCGCGAGCCGGCGGACCAGATTCAGCTCGGTGCCGAGCGCCCACGCCGAGCCGGCCGGAGCCGCCTCGATGGTCTTGATGATGTATTCGGTCGAGCCCACGTAGTCGGAGGCCGTGACGACCTCGTGCCGGCACTCCGGGTGGACCAGGACGTTGACCCCGGGCACCCGCTCCCGTACGTCGTTGACGCTGTCCAGCGTGAACCGGCCGTGCACCGAGCAGTGCCCCCGCCACAGGATCATCTTGGCGTCGCGCAGCTGCTCCGGGGTGAGGCCGCCCCCCGGCTTGTGCGGGTCGTAGAGCACGCAGTCGTCCAGCGACAGGCCCATCTCCAGCACCGCCGTGTTGCGGCCCAGGTGCTGGTCGGGCAGGAAGAGCACCTTCGACCCCTGCTCGAACGCCCAGTCCAGGGCGCGCCTGGCGTTGGAGGAGGTGCAGACCACGCCACCGTTGCGGCCGACGAAGCCCTTGATGTCGGCCGACGAGTTCATGTACGTCACCGGCACGGTCTCGGCGGCGATGCCCAGCTCGGTCAGCGTGTCCCAGGCGGCCTCGACCTGACCGAGGACCGCCATGTCCGCCATCGAACAGCCGGCGGCCAGATCCGGCAGGATCACCCGCTGCGCGTCGGTGGTGAGGATGTCGGCGCTCTCGGCCATGAAGTGCACGCCGCAGAAGACGATGTACTCAGCGTCCGGACGGGCGGCGGCCTCCCGGGCCAACTTGAACGAGTCGCCGGTCACGTCGGCGAACTGGATCACCTCGTCGCGCTGGTAGTGGTGCCCCAGCACGAAGACCTTGCTGCCCAGCTTCGCCTTCGCGGCCGTGGCGCGGGCCACCAGGTCGGGGTCGCTGGGCGCCGGCAGGTCGCCCGGACACTCGACGCCACGCTCGGTGTCGGGGTCACTGCCCCGGCCGAGCAGCAGCAGAGCCGTCGCCGTGTTGGAGGGTTCCACCCAGGTCGAAGTCACGTAGCCCATGGTCCCACAGCGCGAGCGCGACGCAGCCTCCCTCGGTGTGGGCTGCCACACTGCTCGGCATGCGCGTGCTGCTCTGCCCGGACAAGTTCGCCGGCACCCTGTCCGCACCGGAGGTGGCCGCCGCGGTGGCCGACGGTTGGCGGTCCGTCGCTCAGGGCGACGATCTGCTGATCCGGCCGCTCGCCGACGGTGGGCCGGGCTTCGTGGAGGTGCTCGCCGAAGCCCTCGGTGGCCGGCGGGTGCCGGTCGCGACAGTCGATCCGCTGGGGCGGCCGGTGGCCGGTGAGATCCTGCTCACCGCCGACGGCGCGACCGCCTACCTGGAGAGCGCCCAGGCGTGCGGCCTGCACCTGCTCGCCGCGACCGAGCGCGACCCGAAGACCACCACCTCGTACGGGCTGGGGCTGTTGGTGACCGCGGCGGTGGAGAGCGGCGCCCGGACGGTGGTGATCGGGCTGGGTGGCTCGGGCACCAACGACGCCGGGGCCGGGATGCTCGCCGCGTTGGGCGTCACACCGCTCGACCCCACCGGTGCGGCGCTGCCCTACGGCGGGGCGGCGTTGGCCCTGGTCGACGCCCTCGACGGCGTACCCCGGCTGCGGGGCGTCCGGCTCGTCGCGGCCACCGACGTGGACAACCCCCTGCTCGGCCTGCACGGCGCGAGCAACGTGTTCGGCCCGCAGAAGGGTGCCGACCGCGCTGACGTGCTGCTGCTCGACGCCGCACTGGAGCGTTTCGCGACGGTGCTGCAGCGGGATCTGGCTGGCTGCCCGGCCGGGCTCGCCAACCTGCCCGGGGGCGGTGCCGCCGGCGGCATCGGTGCGGCGCTGCTCGCCCTGGGCGGCGGCTGCGAGTCGGGCATCGGCCTGGTCACCAGGGCCACCCGACTGGACGCCGCGTTGGACGCCGCGGACCTGGTGATCACCGGTGAGGGGTCGTTCGACCACCAGTCGCTGCGCGGCAAGGTGGTCGCCGGGGTGGCCGGGTCAGCTCGCGACCGAGGGGTCCCCTGCGTCGTGGTGGCCGGGCAGGTGAGCACCGGCCGGCGGGAGGCCGCGTCGGCCGGGGTCACCGACGCGTACAGCCTGGTCGAGCACTTCGGCGGCGAGGAGGGCGGCGGGCTCGACGCCGCGCTGAGCCGACCCGCCGAGGGCCTACGCGAGCTGGGCGCCCGGCTGGCCCGGCAGTGGAGCCGCTGAGCGTTCCGGCCGCCCCGCCGCCCGCCTGGCGACCGGGCCGACCTGCGGCGGGCAGCACGCCACCCGGGTGCACCCGGCCGAGGCGGCGTACGATCGGCTGAGGACCACAACCGGGAATCACTGGACGGCGCGCGGCGTTGGCCAGCGCGTCCGGACCCAAACCGCGCAGGGAGACTTCCACGTGACCACGCCAGCGCAGACCGAGTCGACCGAGGCCCAGGCCCCTACTTCCGTCGTCCTCACCGACGTCGCGGCGCAGAAGGTCAAGGCCCTGATCGAGCAGGAGGGCCGCGACGACCTGCGGCTCCGCGTCGCCGTGCAGCCGGGCGGCTGCTCCGGCCTGCGGTACCAGCTCTTCTTCGACGAGCGTTCGCTCGACGGTGATGTCGTCACCGATTTCGGTGGTGTCGAGGTCGTCGTCGACCGGATGAGCGCTCCGTACCTTTCCGGCGCGACGATCGACTTCGCCGACCGGATCGACGCCCAGGGCTTCACCATCGACAACCCCAACGCGGGCAACTCCTGCGCCTGCGGTGACTCGTTCAACTGAGTCACGCACCACGCACCAGCGATGACGGGCCGTCCTTCGGGGCGGCCCTTCGTCGTACCGGCCCCGCGACGCGCTCGTGACGACCTGGTTGCCGTTGTCCGACCGACCGGTCACCGTCGGGTTGCCGGGCCGGTAGGCTGACCGCGCCCTGCTCCCGACCCTGAGGGTTGACATGAAGATCGCCGTCACCGGCTCGATCGCCACCGATCATCTGATGAGCTTTCCCGGTCGCTTCGCCGACCAGCTCATCGCCGATCAGCTGCACAAGGTGTCCCTCTCCTTCCTGGTGGACGACCTGGTGCTCCGCCGCGGTGGCGTGGCGGCGAACATCTGCTTCGGCATGGGCCAGCTCGGGTTGCACCCGGTGCTGCTCGGCGCGGTCGGCGCGGACTTCGCCGACTACCGCTCCTGGCTGGAGCGCCACGGCGTGGACTGCGACTCGGTGCACATCAGCGAGGTGGCGCACACGGCCCGGTTCGTCTGCACCACCGACACGGACATGTGCCAGATCGCGTCGTTCTACGCCGGTGCGATGAGCGAGGCGCGCAACATCGAGTTGGCCCCGGTCGCCGACCGGCTGGGCGGACTGGACCTGGTGTTGGTCAGCGCCAACGACCCCGAGGCGATGCTGCGGCACTCGGCCGAGTGCCGCAGCCGCGGGTACGCGTTCGCCGCCGACCCGTCGCAGCAGCTCGCCCGGATGGGCGGCGAGGACGTGGTGGCGCTGATCGAGGGCGCCGAGTACCTGATGACCAACGACTACGAGAAGTCGCTGCTGCAGAGCAAGGCGCAGCTGACCGACGACCAACTGCTGGACCTGGTCAAGGTGCGGGTCACCACGCTGGGCAAGCACGGTGTGGAGATCGTCGGCCGGGGTATGGACCCGATCCACGTACCCATCGCGCGGGAGATCCGGGCGGTCGACCCGACGGGTGTCGGCGACGCCTTCCGGGCCGGCTTCTTCACCGCGCTCTCCTGGGGCGTCGGCCTGGAACGGGCCGCCCAGGTCGGCTCGCTGCTGGCCACGCTGGTCCTGGAGACCGTCGGAACCCAGGAGTACGACGTCCGCCCCGACCTGTTCGTCAAGCGGCTGGCCGAGTCCTACGGCGACCCCGCCGCCGACGAGATCCGCCCCCACCTCCTCCTGCCGTAGCTCCCGCCCCCGACCGGCGATCGGCGTCAACCAGAGCGTCGATCATGGAGTAGTGGTGACCGGATGGTGCTTTATGCGCCATTCTGTCCCCACCAGAACTCCATGATCGACGCGCCCGGACGGACGCGTGGTCTCAGTGGGAGCGGCGGACGTCGTAGGCGGGGCCGTCGGGGCCGTTCACCGAGCCGAGGAACTCCTGGCCGCGCATCCGGCACCACGCGGGAATGTCGACAGCCGCCGCCGGGTCGTCGGCCAGCACCCGGACCACAGTGCCCACCGGCACCTGCGGCAACCGCCGGGCCGCCGCGATCACGGGCAGCGGGCAGCGCTGCCCCCGGCAGTCGATGACCTGGTCCGGCATCGTCACAACCCCACCACCCCGGCGTCGGCACGCAACTCGGCGACGATCGTCGGCAACTCGCCGAGGAACCGCTCGACGTCCGCCTCGGTCGTCTCCCGGTGCAGGCTGACCCGCACGTTCCCGTGCGAGAGCACCCCCATCGCCTCCAGCACGTGCGACGGCCGCAGCGTGGACGAGGTGCAGGACGAACCGGACGACACGGCGAAGCCCCGCCGGTCCAGCGCGTGCAGCAACGCCTCACCGTCAACGTACAGGCACGAGAAGGTAACCAGGTGCGGGAGCCGGAGCACCGGATCGCCGACCACCTCCACGTCGGGCACCTCCGCCGCGACCCGCGCCCGGATCCGGTCCACCAGCGGCGCCAGCCGGGCCTCCTCGCCCGCCGCGTCCGCCGCCGCCGCCCGCAGGCTCGCCGCCGCCGCCACCACCGCGGGCAGGTTCACCACCCCGGGGGTACGCCCACCCTCCCGCTCGTCGGCCGGCCAGGGCGACTCCCAACGGGTGCCCTTACGGACCACCAGCACCCCCACCCCGGGCGGACCGCCCCACTTGTGGGCGCTCGCGCTGAGCACCGACCAACCGGCCGGAAGGGGCACCCGGGCCACCGACTGCGCGGCGTCCACGTACAGCGGCACCCCCACCTCCGCACAGGTGGCCGCCGCTTCGGCGACCGGTTGCACCGTCCCCACCTCGTGACTGGCAGTGATCAGGGAGGCCAGCGCGACCCCGGGTCCGCGCACAGCCGCCGACCAGGCGCTCAGATCCAACCGGCCCGAGCGGTCGACCGGCACACCCACCGCCGTACCACCCGCCGCGACATGGCGCTCCGCCGCGTGCAGCACCGCCGAGTGCTCGATCGCCGAGTGCACCAGCGTCGCCCCGACCCGACGCCGCCCCGCCAGGCCCCCGAGCACCGCGCCGTGAGCTGCCGTCGTACCGCTGGGGGTGAAGGACACCTCGTCGGCGCGGACACCGAGCGTCGACGCGGTGGCCTCGCGGGCGGCGTCGAGCAACTGCCGCGCCCGGCGGGCCTGCGTGTAGAGCTTGCCCGGGTCGGCCCAGCCGTCGTCGAACGCGGCCAGCAACGCCTGCCGCGCCACCGGATGCATCGGCGCGGCGGTCGCCGCGTCCAGGTAGACCGGGGAAGCGCTCACAGGCCCGCCTTCGTTTCGCGACTGCGGGGCTCGCAACCCCGGCTCGCTCCTCGCGCTCACAGGTCGCAACGCTATCGCGGCGGTATGCCCGGGATCCCCCCGATGGGGGCGGACAGCCACCCCACCACGGTCGAGTCCGTCATGGTCGAGTAATCTGCGACCGTCGGTGACGCCTTTGCCGTCGGTGCTGAGGAAAGACGCACCGCGGCGCGCTAGGGAGGCAGGACCAGGTGGTCGCAAGGAGTTCGGAGGTACGGCCGTCGGCCGTACGGCACAGCGCTTCCCCGGGGGTTGGTGGACGCCGGGGGCGTGGTGCTGGTCGGTTGGCCGGGCTCGGTCTCGGTGGCGTGGCGCTGCTGGTTCTGCTCACGGGCTGTGACGTGGGGCAGGCATTCCACGGCTTCGGCTGGCCGCAGGGCGGCATCTCGCCGGAGTCCAAGCGGATGTACGACCTGTGGATCGCCTCCTGCATCGCCGCGCTCGCGGTCGGCGTCTTCGTGTGGGGCCTGATCTTCTGGTGTGTCGTGCGCTACCGCAAGCGTGGCAACGCGCTGCCGGTGCAGACCCGGTACAACCTGCCGATGGAGTTCCTCTACACCATCGCGCCGATCCTGATCGTCTCCGTGCTCTTCTACTACACGGCGATCGTGCAGACCGACGTCGACAAGCTGTCGAAGAACCCGGACGTCACGGTCGAGGTTGTCGCCTTCAAGTGGAACTGGCAGTTCAACTACCGCGACGGTCAGGGCCCGGACGCCCGCACCACCGCGTCGACGCTCGGCACCAGTGAGGTCATCCCGGTGCTGGTGCTCCCGACCAACCGGTCCATCCGGTTCGAGGAGACCAGCCGCGACGTCATCCACTCGTTCTGGGTGCCGGAGCTGCTGTTCAAGCGCGACGTCATGCCGGGCAAGATCCGCAACGTGTTCGAGGTCTCCAGCCTGGACGCCGAAGGCGCCTACGTCGGGCGCTGCGCCGAACTGTGCGGCAGCTACCACGCGTTCATGAACTTCGAGCTGCGGGTGGTCTCACCGGAGAAGTACGACCAGTTCCTGGCGGCCAAGCAGGCCGGCAAGTCCACCCAGGAAGCGCTGACCGAGATCGGCGAGGATCCGTACGCGAAGACCACCCAGCCGTTCGACACCCGGCGGACGCAGGACAACTTCAACCCGGACGACGTTCCGGCCCGCACGGGAAGCTGAGGCAGCGGCATGAAGACCGAGTGGCGTATCTTCCTGATCATCGCCGTGTTCCTCTTCGGGGCCACCATCCTCTACGGCGCCTGGACGCACGGTGCCGCGGGCGGCATCGAGTGGGTCGGCACCGTCGCCCTGCTGCTGTCGTTCCTGCTCTGCTCGATGTGCGGTGGCTTCTTCTGGTTCGTCTCCCGCCGGATCGACCTGCGCCCGGAGGACCGCCCGGACGCCGAGATCGCCGACGGTGCCGGCGAGGTCGGCTTCTTCAGCCCGGGCAGCTACTGGCCGTTCGGTCTGGCGCTGGCCGCCGCGATCGCCGCGCTCGGCATGGTGTTCTGGCAGTACTGGCTGATCGGCGCCGGCCTGGTGGCGGTCGTGTTCGCCGCCTGCGGGTTGCTGTTCGAGTACTACAGCGGCACCCGGCGCACCGCCGAGCACTGACCGGCGCCCGGTCGTACCCGTACATCGCGAAGGCCCGTTCCCCAGGTGGGGGAGCGGGCCTTCGTCGTGCTCGCGCTCCACGTCACGCGATGATCACCTTCACCTCGGCGAGGTGGGGGTGCAAGCGCGGCCCGACACCGCACGGTGGGCGATGTGGTGCCGCGCAAGCACGGGTACGGGAGCGCGGTGGGTCGGGCCCGGTGTGGTCAGGCGGCGCGGCGGGCGGGCTGGCGGCGTCGACGGTCGGCCAGCCGGGTGACCGGGGAGGCGTAGGTGGCGATCACCACGGCGGCGCCGCAACCGGTGCAGATCAGCTCGGGACAGTCGGTGCCGTGACCGTCGACGCAGGGCGGCGTCTCGAACGGTGCCACGCCCTCGCAGACATCGCAGTGCAGCTCGCGGTGCGACACGGGCGTCTCCTCTCAGTCCAGGCGAACCGCCCCCGGATGCGACAGCGACGCACGGACAGGAGCGGAGAACTACTCGCCTGTAGTTTTCCACCCGGGTCCGACAAATCTCCGTCCGGAGGTCGTGCCGACTGCTCGTCGGGCGTGCACCGCAGGTCAGCCGTGGAACGTGCGCCGAGCCCGCTGCCACGTCTGCGGCTCGCCCGCCGTGCGCCGATGCCCGCCGGACGGCTGGGGAACGCCGGCCCGTCGGCGGTGGGTGCGCGTTGTCGCCGCTCGTCAGGCGGCGGTGGCGGCCTTGATCCAGCGGTCGAGGGTCGCGGCGGCAGCGCCGGAGTCGATCGACTCGGCGGCGCGGTCCAGGCCGGCGCGCAGCGCCTCGGTCAGGTCGCCGTCCAGCGGGCCCTGGGTCGCCAGCGCCGCCGCCGCGTTGACCAGCACCGCGTCCCGGACCGGGCCGGTCTCGCCGGCAAGCAGGCGACGGGCCACGCCGGCGTTGTAGGCGGCGTCACCGCCGCGCAGGTCGCCGAGAGTGGCGCGGGGCACCCCCAGGTCCGTCGCGTCCAGCACGGCCTCGCGTACGGTGCCGCCCTGAGCTGCCCAGACCCGGGTCGGCGCGGCGGTGGTGAACTCGTCCAAGCCGTCCTCACCGCGCATCACGATCGCCGAGTCGCCCCGGGCGGCGAAGACGCTGGCCATCACCGGGGCCATCCGGGAGTCGAAACAGCCGACCGCGCCGGCCCGGGGGCGGGCCGGGTTGGTCAGTGGGCCGAGGAAGTTGAAGAAGGTGGGCACGCCCACCTCGCGGCGGACCGGACCGGCGTGTCGCATCCCGGGGTGGAACCGGGCAGCGAAGCAGAACCCGATGCCGGCCTCCTCGACGCAGCGGGCGACCTGTTCCGGGCCGAGGTCCAGCGGGATGCCGAGGAACTCCAGCAGGTCGGCGGTGCCGCACAGGGAGGAGGCGGCCCGGTTGCCGTGCTTGACGACGCGTACGCCCGCGCCGGCGACCACCAGCGCGGTCATCGTGGAGATGTTCACCGTGTGGGCGAGGTCACCGCCGGTGCCGACCACGTCGAGCGCGGTGTCGCGCAGGTCGTCGGAGAGCACCACCGGGACCGAGCGACCCAGCATCGCCTGCACCAGGCCACCCAGCTCGGCCGGGGTCTCACCCTTGGCCCGCAACGCCACGGCGAAGCCGGCGATCTGGGCGGCGGTCGCCGAGCCGGTCATGATCTCGTCCATCGCCCAGGCGGTGTCGGCGGTGGACAGCTCTTCGCCGCGCAGCAGCGAGTTGAGCAGGTTGGGCCAGGTCCGATCGCCCATGGCGGGCCTCCCGAGCGTACGAAGTGCGGGTGGGCTGGAACCGGCGCCGACTGGTCCGGCGCCGTGACGGTGCCGGTGAGCGGGGGGACGTCAGGCGGGTGCGTGCGTCCGCAGCAGCTCGGCCACCGTGCCGCCGGTGGTAACCGGGTCGAGCGGGTGCACCAGCGTGGCGTCGACCTCGGCGTACGCGGCGAGCCATCGGTCGGCGGCGCGGGCGATCACGAGGCAGGTCGGGGGAGCGTCTTCCCGGTCGTCCTTGATCTGCCGGGCGATGCCGATGCCGCCACCCGGGCTGGCCTCGCCATCGAGCAGCAGCAGGTCGATCTCGTAGTCGTCGACCAGCCGGATGGTCTCCGCATAGGTCGACGCGTCGACGAACTCGATCTGCAGCCCGGGAGCGGGACGGGTGCCGACGGCCATCCGCATCCGGTCACGGACCTGCGGGTCGTCGCTGTAGAGCAGAACGGTGCAAAGACGATCACTCATGCCGGCACTCCGCTTTCACCTGGTGGCTGCCCGCCGATCGTACCGGTCGGGGTGACGTAGCCGACATCCCGCCCGCCGCCGCTCGTCGGGGCGTACCGTCCGGGCAGCTCAGGCGGCTGCGGCGTCGGCGGCGCGCTCGCGGGCCTCCTGGCGGTCCAGCTCGCGGTCGACCCGGCGGGCCTCCCGCTCGGACTGCTTGACCCACTGGACGACCAGCACCGCGAGCATCGTCACACTGACGAACTCGCCACCGGCCCAGAGGATGCCGCCGGCGACCACCTGGTCCTGCCAGGGGTCGGACCAGCCGAGGTTGAGCGAGGGGTACCAGTCGCCGCCGAAGAGCGTGCTGCTCTGCATGATGGTCAGGCCGAGCACCGTGTGGAACGGCACCGAGAGCAGCATCAGCAGCGCGCGGGCCGGGTACGGCCAGCGGCCGGGCAGCGGGTCGAGCCCGAGCAACGGCCAGAAGAACACGCAGCCGGTCATGATGAAGTGGGCGTGCACCAGCTCGTGCGCCCAGGCGTGTTCGAGGGTGTAGCGGTACAGGTCGCTGAAGTACAGCACGAACGGGTTGAACACGAAGATGGCGAACGCCACCAGCGGGAAGCTGTAGACCCGGGCGACACGGCTGTGCACGATCGCCAGCAGGCGCCTGCGCGGCCCGACCGGCAGGGTACGCAGGGCCAGGGTCATCGGCGCGCCCAGCGCCAGGAAGATCGGCGCCACCATGGACAGCACCATGTGCTGGATCATGTGCACGGACAGCAGCGCGGTGTCGTACGCGTGCAACCCGCTGACCGTGACCAGCGCGATGCCGCCCAGCCCGGGGCCGAGGAAGAACACCGTACGGACGATCGGCCAGCGGTCGCCGCGCAGGCGCAGCCGGTACACCCCGTAGAGGTACAGGCCGGCGGCGACCACCAGACCGAGGGCCAGCCAGCTGTCCAGCCGGGTCTCGGTCAGCACCGCGCCGACGGTGAACGGCGGCGGTGCCGAGGTGGCGGCGAAGATCGGATCGACGTGCAGCACGCTTTTCAGGCTAGGCCAGGCGAAGCGGACCCTGACGCCCGGGCCACGGAAGGCGCAGGTTTGCCACCCCGCTGATCGCCGGCCCCGGTCAGGGGCAATAATGACGGCGTGACTGCGGCCCCAGCCATTGACAAGAGCCGGATCCACTCTCTGACCCGACCGAACATGGTCAGCGTCGGGACGATCGTGTGGCTCTCCAGCGAACTCATGTTCTTCGCGGCGCTGTTCGCGATGTACTTCTCCATCCGCGCGGCTGCGCCGGAGCAGTGGGAGAAGCACACCGAGGCGCTGAACATCCCGTACGCGACCACCTTCACGGTGATCCTGGTGCTGTCCTCGGTGACGTGCCAGCTCGGCGTCTTCGCGGCGGAGAAGGGTGACGTGCACGCGCTCCGGCGCTGGTTCACCGTCACCTTCGTGATGGGCCTGATCTTCGTGCTCGGCCAGCTGAACGAGTACCGGCACCTGGTCGCCGACGGCGTCAAGATCAACGAAGACGGTTACGGGTCGGTGTTCTACCTGACCACCGGCTTCCACGGCCTGCACGTGACCGGCGGTCTGATCGCCTTCATCATCTTCATGGTCCGCACGACCATGGGCCGGTTCACCCCGGCGCAGGCGACCTCGGCGATCGTCGTGTCGTACTACTGGCACTTCGTCGACGTCGTGTGGATCGGGCTGTACGCCATGATCTACTGGCTTCAGTGATCTTGCGCGTCACGTTCCGCGCTGCTGCTCCGTCCCCTGAGACAGGTCCAACCGGTTAAGGACACCGCTCATGACTTCTGACAACGACCGCCGACGCGGTCTGCTCGCGCGGTTGCGCGAGCGGCCCGCCGCGCGCAGCAGGGGCCGCCGCCGGCTGGGTGCCGCGGTCCGGCTGATCGCCGCGCTGATGCTCGCCGGCGGCGCCTACACCGTCTTCGCCCCCGGTGCCCAGGCGCAGGACAACCCGCAGCTGACCGGCGCCGCAGCCGAGGGCAAGGCGCTGTTCGACGTGAGCTGCGTGACCTGTCACGGTCGCAACGCCCAGGGTGTCGAGGGCCGCGGGCCGAGCCTGATCGGCGTCGGCGCGGCATCGGTCGAGTTCCAGGTCAGCTCCGGGCGCATGCCGCTGGCCCGCCAGGAGGCCCAGGCGCACCGCAAGCCGCCGGTCTTCACCGACGAGCAGACCCGTCAGCTGGCCCAGTACATCCAGGAGCTGGGTGGCGGCCCGGTCGTGCCGGACGGCGACGACCTCCGCGAGGACGGCAACATCGCGGCCGGCGGTGAGCTGTTCCGGATCAACTGCTCGCAGTGCCACGCCTTCGGTGGTGGCGGCGGCGCGCTCTCCTCGGGCAAGTTCGCCCCGAGCCTGCACCCCGCGACCGACCGTCAGATCTACGCGGCGATGCTGAGCGGCCCGCAGAACATGCCGGTGTTCGGCGACAACCAGCTCCGGCCGGAGCAGAAGGCCGACATCATCGCCTACATCCAGGAGACGTTGAAGCACGACCAGGACCCGGGTGGGTTCAACCTCGGGCGGTACGGCCCCTCCACCGAGGGCCTGGCGATCTTCCTGGTCGGCATCGTGGCGCTCGTCTTCGCCAGCCTGTGGATTGCAGGCAAGTCGTGACCGAGCGGATACTCAGTTTCAGCGCCGTGGTGCCGCTCGGCACCACCCGTAGCGAGGTGACGGCATGAGCACCCACACCGAGCACCAGGCCCCGCAGGGCCGGGAGCCGCTCGACGTGAACGACCCCAAGCTCACCCGGTTCGACATTGTTCGTGAGGGTGCGCGTCGGGACGACATCGAGATCGTCCACTACGAGCCGCAGGTGCTGCCCGGCACCAAGGCGGAGCGTCGGCTGACCCGGGTGGTCGCCGGGTTCTTCCTGATCACCGGTCTGGCCGCGACCGCCTTCCTGGCCATCTACATCTGGTGGCCGTGGCAGTACGAGGCGGGCCGGGGCGGCGACAAGTTCTACACCCCGCTGCTCGGGTTCACCCTCGGCGTGGCGTTGCTCGCCGTCGGCTTCGGCATCCTGACCTGGGGCAAGAAGTTGCTGCCCAAGGAGGTCTCGATCCAGGACCGGCACGAGGGCCAGGTGGACGAGGAAGGCCGCACCATCACCGGCCAGACCATGCTCTACATGGCGGACGAGCTGGGTGTGAAGCGTCGCCCGCTGCTCGGCATCTCGCTGCTGGCCGGTCTCGCGCCGGTGGCCGCGGTCGCCGCCGCGCCACTGGTCGGTGGGCTGATCTCCAACCCGCACAAGAACAACCAGATGTTCACCACCGGGTTCGCCCCGGCCGAGGGCGGCGAGCGCATCCGCCTGGTCCGCGAGGACGGTCGTCCGGTCCGTCCGGCGGACGTCAGCGCCGGTGGTCAGCTGACCGTCTTCCCCGGCATCGATCACGGCGTGAGCAACAAGCACGCCGACTCGCCGACGCTGCTGATCCACCTCCGCGACTCGGACGCGCAGGAGTCGCGCCGGGCCAACGAGAGCATCGGCCACGGCGACTACATGTGGGGCAACTACGCGGCCTTCTCCAAGATCTGCACGCACGCCGGCTGCCCGGCCAGCCTGTACGAGCAGCAGACCAACCGGCTGCTCTGCCCGTGCCACCAGTCCCAGTTCCTCATCACCAACAACGCCAAGCCCGTCTTCGGCCCTGCCAGCCGGCGGCTGCCGCAGTTGCCGATCGAGGTGGACTCCGAGGGCTTCTTCGTGGCGAAGTCCGACTACACCGAGACTGTCGGGCCTGACTTCTGGGAGCGGCCGTGAAGCGTCGTAAGTTCGACCTGGCGGCGACGCCGGGCAAGGCCGCGGTGGGAGTGGACGACCGCTTCGCGGTGGCCACCCCGCTGCGCAAGCTGCTGAACAAGGTCTTCCCGGACCACTGGTCCTTCCTGCTCGGCGAGATCGCGTTGTTCTCGTTCGTCGTGCTGCTGCTGACCGGTGTGTTCCTCACCTTCTTCTTCGAGCCGGCGATGACCGAGGTGGTCTACGACGGCAGCTACGCGCCGTTGCAGGGCACCCCGATGTCCGCCGCGTACGCCTCCAGCCTGGACATCTCGTTCGACGTCCGCGGTGGTCTGGTGATGCGGCAGATGCACCACTGGGCGGCGCTGCTGTTCATGGCCGCGATCGTCGTGCACATGCTGCGGGTCTTCTTCACCGGCGCCTTCCGCAAGCCGCGTGAGACCAACTGGATCATCGGCTCGCTGCTGTTCTGGGTCGGCTTCCTGGCCGGCTTCACCGGCTACTCGCTGCCGGACGACGGCCTCTCCGGCACCGGCCTGCGGATCGCCTCGGCGATCATGCTGTCCATCCCGGTGATCGGCTCCTGGGTCACCTCGTCGGTCTTCGGCGGCGAGTTCCCGGGCACGATCATCATCAGCCGGTTCTTCATCGCCCACGTGCTGCTCATCCCGGGTCTGCTGGTCGCGCTGATCAGCGTCCACCTGGGGCTGGTCTTCAAGCAGAAGCACACCCAGTGGCCCGGCCCCGGCCGGACCAACAACAACGTGGTCGGCGAGCGGATGTTCCCGCGGTACGCGCTGAAGCAGGGCGGCTTCTTCATGGTCGTCTTCGGCGTCATCGCGCTGATGGGCGGTCTGTTCCAGATCAACCCGATCTGGCTGTTCGGCCCGTACGAGGCGTGGGTGGTCTCGGCCGCCAGCCAGCCTGACTGGTACGTCATGTTCCTCGACGGGTCGACCCGACTCATGCCGGCCTGGGAGATCAATATCCCGCTCGGCGACGGGTACGTGATTCCGCCGCTGTTCTGGCCCACGGTTGTGCTGCCCGGCATCCTGGTCGGCCTGTCGACGATGTACCCGTTCCTGGAGGCCCGGCAGCTCAAGGACCGCAAGAGCCACAACCTGCTCGAGCGGCCCCGGGACGCTCCGGCCCGTACCGCCGTCGGCGCGATGGCCGTCGCGTTCTACGTCGTGTTGACGCTCTCCGGCGCCAACGACGTGATCGCCGACAAGTTCCAGATCAGTTTGAACGCGATGACCTGGGCCGGCCGGATCGGTCTGCTGGTGCTCCCACCGCTGGCGTACTACGTCACCTACCGGCTCTGCCTGGGTCTGCAGCAGCACGACCGGGAGGTGCTCGCGCACGGCGTGGAGACCGGCATCATCCGGCGTCTGCCGGACGGCCGGTTCGTCGAGGTGCACCAGCCGCTCAGCGCGTCGAACGGGCACGCGGACGGTCACGGCGAGCTGGAGTACGTCGGCTGGGTCGTACCGAAGAAGATGAACCGGTTGGGTGCCCTCGGGCCGGCCATCCGGGGCTTCTTCTACCCGATCGAGAAGCCGGTCGAGGCGCCGGTCTCGCCGGGGCACCCGCCGGTCGAGGCCCGGCCCGAGCGCGAGGAGATCGGCAGCGGCGAGAGCCGCCGCTGATCACCCGATCGCACCGTTACGTGACGCCCGCCGGATTTCCGGCGGGCGTCACGTCGTTTCCGCATCCCACGGCCCTTCCGAGGCGGAGTCGGGCGGCCACGCTCAGACCGGTCGAGCCCGCGCGACGGGTGATCGCAGGAATAACCCCGGTGAGCCGGGTATGCGTGCGGTCCAACGTCTCAAGGGGGGGAAGCATGTTGGGTATCAAACGCCTCGGCCTGTTGGCCGCGCTGGTACTGGTCGGTGTCGCGCCGGCCGCGGCCGCGCAGGCTGCGGCACAGCCGTCGACGCAGGACACCCAGTACCTGCAGGCGGTTCACCAGGTCAACCTGTTCGAGATCACCGCCGGTGACCTGGCCCAGCAGAAGGGCCAGAACCAGGGGGTCAAGGACCTGGGTGCGATGTTCAAGACCGACCACACCCAGCTGGACCAGACCGTGCAGCAGACCGCGTCCCAGCTCAACGTGGAGCTGCCGAACGAGCCCACCGCCGATCAGCAGGCGGTCATCGACCAGCTGAACAACGCCAGTGGTGCGGAGTTCGACCGGCTCTGGGTGACCAGTGAGCTGGCTGGTCATGTCCAGGCCATCCAGGCCACCCAGACGGAGATCTCGCAGGGCTCCGAGCAGTCGGTGGTCCAGTTGGCCCAGACCGCCCTGCCGACGCTGCAGGCGCACTACGACGAGCTGGTGCAGCTCGCCAACCAGTTGGGCATCCCGGTTCCGCAGACCAGCGCCAGCGGTACGCCCAGCCCGGGTGGCACCGGCACTGAGTCGCCGGCTCCGGGCGGCACCGGCACCGAGTCGCCGGCTCCGGGTGGCAACACCGAGTCCCCGGCACCGGGCGGCGGCACCACCGAAACGCCGGCTCCCAGCGAGAGCTGACGTAGCGACAGCAGACGGCCGGTCCACCCGAGCGGTGGACCGGCCGCCGTGCGTGCGGTGAACCCCGGCCTGGAACGGTAGGGGCGGGTCAGTCGGCGCTGGCCAGGCCGATCGCGAACGCCTCCTCCAGGTCGTGCTGGGAGTACGCGCGGAACGCGATGTGCGACTCGGTGTTGAGCACGCCCGGCACCTTGGAGATGCTGCCCGCGATGACCTGGGCGATCTGGTCGAACTCGCGGACCCGGACGATGGCGATGAGGTCGACGTGCCCGGCCACCGAGTAGACCTCGCTCACGCCGGGGAGGTTGGCCAGGGTCTCGGCCACCTCGGGGATCGCGTCGGTGGCGCAGTCGATCAGCACGATCGCGGTGATCACGGGACATCTCTCCGTTCGTCGGCGTCGTCGCTCATGCTAGATGTTTTCCGGCCCTGCCGAGCGAGGGCCGCCGGTCCGGTTCGGGGAGCGCAGTCACCCGTGTGCCGTGGCGCGGTCACCCGTGTGCCGTGGCGGGCAGGGTGCGGTCGTTGCCGAACCGGATGACGTCGACCAGCCGTTCCCCGGCACGTACCGTCGCGCCCGGCCACACCACTGTGCGCAGCACGTCGCCGTCGACCCGCGCGTCCGCGCCGATCACCGACTCCACGCAGCGGCCGGTGACCGTCGCCGAGGGGTCGACGAGGCTGCCGCCGGCCGCGGCGTGCAGGTTGGCCGCCAGGTAGTCGGCCGGCGTGCCGGTGTCGAAGAAGGCGCCCGGGTAGGGCACCACCTCCAGGGCGTCCGCCGCCTCCGCCGGACGCCAGACGGCACGGACCAGGTCGGACACGACCACCGGCAGGTCACGGACCAGTCGCCAGGGCAACAGCGAGAAGCCGGTGAAGCAGTGCCCGTCGAAGGTGCCCGGCGCCGTCGGGTTCGCCGCGGGCTGCCCCAGCAGGCGAACGGTGCGCCCGTCCCAGCCGTCGAGCAGGGCGGCCACGTCCGGGCCGGGCGCGGCCACCGGATCGGCGAGGTACGCGTCGGCGTTGCCGACCAGCACCGGCCGCCCGTCGATCCAGTCCCGCAGGTTGGCCACCCCGCCCGCAGTGCCCAGCGGGTCGCCCGGCTCGACGGACAGGTGCGTGCGGTGACCGACGTGCGCGACCACCTGGTCGCCGAGGTAGCAGGCGTTCACCGCGACCCGGTCGGGACTGCTCAGACCGAGCCCGGCCAGCCGGGCCAACACGCGGTCGAGCAGTGGCACGTTGCCCACCGGGCAGAGCGCCTTGGGGACCCGTTCGGTGAGCGGGCGCAGTCGGGTGCCCTCGCCGGCGGCGAGCACGACCGCGCACAGCTCCGCTGGAACGCCGGCCCCGCCGGTCACGGCAGATCGTCCGGGACCGGTGGCGGGAACTGCCCGGCCAGCGGCCCGATGTCGTAGTAGGCGAGCAGCCGGGCGGTCGGCCAGGTCAGCTTGGGCAGGTCGTCCAGCGGGTGCCAGGCGGCCTCGAAGACCTCCGCGCCGTCGACCGCCAACTCGGTGGTGGACGCGGGCACCTCGGTCTCGAAGACCATGTCCACCCAGCCCTTGGCGTGCACGATCGCGTTCGGTGCCGCCGGGCGCAGCCGCGACGGGGGAAGCCGGATGCCGGATTCCTCGAACAGCTCGCGGGCCGCTCCCACCACCGGGGGCTCGCCGCGATTGAGCAGGCCGGCGGGGAGTGACCAACCCTTGCCCGGCGGCTGGCGCAGCATCAGCAGCCGGCCCGCGCCGGTCGCCTCGGCGTCGCGGACCAGGGTGACCGCGCCGACGATGTACTTGGGCACGGCCAGCCGGACCAGGCGCCGACGCACCGGCAGCGGCATTCGGTAGAAGGCCTGGTAGAAGATGGCCCGACCGGTGGCGCGGGAGCGGGGGATCATGACTCCAGGCTAGTGGTCACGAATGTCGCTCGGACGCGCCGGGGCTGGCCCGGTCACTGTCGATGGTCGACCAGGTCGATGAGCTGGCGTACCACGGTGTCCGGTTCGATCACCCGGTCGAAGACCGCGACCAGCAGGGTCTCCAGGTCGGGGTAGCCCAGCTCCTCGGAGAGGCGCAACAGTGGCAGGTCACTGGCGAGGCCACGGTTGTGCTGACGCAGGGCGAGCCCGATGGTGGCCCGCCCGAGGCGGACCTTGTCGCTGATCGTGATGCCCGGCTCGGTGTGCTCGGCGAACCACCTGTTGATCTGCATCTGCGCGTGCGGCGACTTGACGAAACTCAGCCACTCCCGGCGGGGGCCGCGCGGCGCCACCCCGGCCTCGAACCCGTTGTCGCCGTCGCTCTCGGTGAAGATCTCCACCACGTCGCCCTCGTCCAGCTCCGAGCTCAGCGGGGCCAGCCGACCGTTGATCCGGGCGGCGAGGCAGTGGTCGCCCCGCTCGTTGCCCAGCTCGTAGGCCAGGTCGACGGGGGTCGCGCCGGCCGGCAGCACGACCTGCTGCCCGTCGGCGAAGACCTGGATCTGGCCCTCGGCGAGGTCGCAGCGCAGCGACTCGTAGAACTGTGCCGGGTCGGCGGCGTCCGGCTCCCAGTCGAGCACCCGGCGCAGCCAGTCCAACTGCTCGGCGCGGGCCGCCGCGCTGCCGCTGCCCGAGCGCGGGAAGCGGAAGTCGGCGGCGATGCCGTACTCGGCCGAGCGGTGCATCTCCTCGGTGCGGATCAGCACCTCGACCGTGCGGTCCTGCGGGCCGCAGACGCTCGTGTGCAGCGACCGGTAGAGGTTGTTCTTCGGTGAGGCGATGAAGTCCTTGAAGCGGCCGGGGATCGGTCGCCACGTGCCGTGGATCGCGCCCAACGCGGCGTAACAGTCGGTCGCCGGGCCGTCGACCACCACCACGATGCGGGGCAGGTCGTACGGAGCGGTGTGGTTGCCGGCGATGGTGTCCTTCCAGATCGAGTAGAGGTGCCGGGGACGAGGGCTCACCTCGGCGTCGACCCGGCTGCGTTTCAGCGACACCCGGGCCCGGGTGACCACCGAGTCGAGGTACGCGTCCCATCCCGGCCGGTCGTGCACGTGCCGGGCCAGCCGGGCGTGCTCGTCGGGCTCGAGGTGCAGCAGCACCACGTCGTCCAGCTCGCGCTTGAGGGTCTGGATGCCGAGCCGGTCACAGAGCGGGACCAACACCTCCTGGGTCTTGCGGGCGATGCGTTCCCGGGAGGACGCCGAGCGCACCCCGAGGGTGCGCATGTTGTGCAGCCGGTCGGCCAGCTTGATGATCAGCACCCGGACGTCCTTCGCGGCCGCCACGATCATCTTGCGGATCGTCTCCGCCTCGGCGGCCTTGCCGTAGAACGCCTTGTCGAACTTGGTCACCCCGTCGACCAGGTGGGCCACCTCGCCGCCGAAGTCCTCGGAGAGCGCCTGGAGGGTGTAGCGGGTGTCCTCCACGGTGTCGTGCAGCAGCGCCGCGACCAGGGTGGTGGAGTCCATGCCCAGCTCGGCGCAGATCTGCGCCACCGCGAGGGGGTGGGTGATGTACGGTTCCCCGCTCTTGCGGAACTGCCCGCGGTGCATGTTCTCCGCGATCGTGTAGGCCCGGCGCAGCACCGCGGGGTCGGTGCCGGCGTGGATGCTCCGGTGGGTGCGCACCAGGTGGGTGACCGGGTCGGAGTCGGTGGTCGGCCAGCTGAGCAACGACCGCAGCCGGCGGGCGAGCGGCAGCTCACCCGGCTGTGTCGGAAGGGCGCCCCCCAGGGCGGCGCCGTGTCCGGCGTCGACGTCCACGAGGGACACCTCCTCACCCCGGCTCCACATCGCCGACACCCGGCGGCGGGAGCAGGCCCACGAATCGGGCAGGACTGCACTTCTCTAACAGCCTAAGCGAGTCGACGTAGTCCGATCGGTCAGTTGGTCATGAGCGTTCGGTCGAGAGTTGGTGGGACGCGCCGCCCTCGGCCTTCGCCAGCAGGTCACGGAACCGGCCCGCGCCACTCGCCGGGGAGGACCAACCGGAGGACATCTCCACCAGCCGGGTCTCCGGTCGTTCCAACCAGGACAGGATCCGCTCGGACTCCTCGGCGGTGGCGGCCGGCACCGGGCCGTGCCCGCCCGGCACCGTCTCCGCGGTGGCCCGGATGGCGGTCAACGTGGGCCGCGGGTGGACACCCGGCGGCGAGACCCCCGCACCAGCCAGTCGGCCGTGCCGCACCAGCGCCAACTCCCAGCCACCCCGAGCGGCCGGCCGTGCGGCGGCCAGCTCGACGATCCCGGTCAGCGCGGCCAACCGCTGCATCCGGACGGTGGCCCGCAGCACCGCGGCCAGCCGCGACCGCACCACGGCCGCGTCCTCGTAGCGTTGGTCGCGGGAGAGCACGTCGATCCGGGCGAGCAGCGCGTCCACCACCGGCTGGGGGTCGTTGGCGGTGGCGGTGCGGAAGGGCGCGGCGGCGCTGTCGTCGTACTCCTGCGGGGTGATCTTGTGTTCGCAGGGTGCCGGGCAGCGACCCAGCTCGGCCAGCGCGCAGGCCGGCGTGACGGTGCGCAGCGAGAGCCGGTGCGTGCACTGGCGAAGCGGCACCGCGTCGTGGAAGCCGGCGGCGGCCAGCTCCGCGGCGCGCCGGGAGGTGAACGGCCCGAGGTACGCGGTGTCGGTGGGGGAGAGGTCGCGGACGATCGACAGCCGAGGGTACGGACCGTCGGTCAGCTTGAGCCAGACCATCCGCTCCGGGTATTTCGACCGCCGGTTGTACGGCGGGGCGTGCGCGGCGATCAACCGCAGCTCGCGGACCTCCGCCTCCAACGAGTGCGCGCACTCCACCGCCTCGACCCGCTCGGCCGCGGCGAGCATCTCGGAGATCCGCGCCCGCTTCTCCCCGGCGGTGAAGTAGCTGCGCACCCGGGTGGCGATGTCCACGGAGGTGCCCACGTAGAGCGGGCGGTCGTCGGCGGCCCGGAAGATGTAGACACCGGGGACCTTGGGCAGCCCCTCGGCCAGGTGCCGTTTGCGGCGCTGCGTCGGGCTGACCGCCCGGGCGAACTCGATGGCGTCGCCGACCGTGTCCACCCGGTGGCCGCCGAGCCGGCCGATCAGGCCGTGCAGCACGTCGACGGTGGCCTTCGCGTCGTCCAGGGCGCGGTGGGTGGGCTGGGTGGCGGTGCGGAAGTAGGCGGCCAGGGTGCCGAGCTTGCGGTTGGGCACCTCGTCGCGGGTCAGCACCCGGCGGGCCAGCGCGGCCGTGTCCAGCACACGCGGGTTGGGCCAACGGTAGCCGTGCTTGGCGCAGGCGGCCTTCAGGAAACCCACGTCGTACGGGGCGTTGTGGGCCACCAGCACCGCGTCGGCGATGAACTCCAGGAAGCTCGGCAGCACCTGCTCGATCGGCGGCGCCGGCAGCAGCATCGCCTGGGTGATCCCGGTCAGCACGGTGATGAAGGGCGGGATCGGTTGCCCCGGATTGACCAGCGTGGCGAGCACACCCAGTTGCTCACCGCCGCGCACCTTCACCGCGCCGATCTCGGTGATGCCGCCGCCGTCCGGCGCGCCGCCGGTGGTCTCCAGGTCGACCACCACGAAGGTGGTCGCGTAGAGCGGCAGCGCCGGGTCCACCCCACCCACCGCCGGGTCGAGACCAGCGAGGGACTCCTGGACGTACTCCGCCTGTGCCATCGGCGGCACGCTAACGCCCGGGTCCGACACTCCGGTCGCATGCGTCCCACCAGTCACCATGGGGCTAGGATGAGAGATCGGCTCACTCACCGGGCGGTGGGCCCGGTCGCGGTGGGAGACTTGCCACATGCCCCTCGCCGAGCCGCACGACGACCACCTCCCCGAGGAGGATCTGGTCGCGCTCGACGGGGGCCAGGGCAACCCGGACGACAACGTAGTCAACGAGACATCCGACGCATCCGACCCGACGGCCACCGGCGACGGCCCGGCCGTCGAGCCGGAACCGACGCTGCCCGAGCCGGTCCGGCAGCGGATCGTGACGCTGACCGCCGCGGTGCTGCCCACCCTGCCCGCCGACGAGGTGCCGGTGCCGTTGCGCCGGGTGGCCAAGTTCGCCCCCAACCGGCGGGCCCGGCTCGGCGCGCCGGTCATCGCCGCCCAGCTCACCGCCGACCCGCTGTTCCGGCAGCGGGTCACCGCTCGCGTCCTCGCCGACGCCGGCGACCTCGGGGCCGCTGTCGTCGAGGGCACCGCCCCCGCCGCCGCCGACCCGGTCGAGGTCGCCGCCCTGGCCTACCTGGCCCGACCGCGTGGCTGGCGGGAGCTGATCGACGCCAGCGGCGCCGCCGTTCGCGCCGAGGCGGACAGCGCGGTCGTCGCCGAACTGGTCCGTGAGGCCGAACAGCGCGCCACCCGTGCCGAGCACGACCGGGCGGTGGCGCGGGTCGAGGCGGAGAAGCTGCGCGACGAGTTGGCCCGCGTCCGTGAGGAGCTGGGTCAGCTCCGCGAGGAGTCCCGGCAGGTGGCCCGTACCCTGCGGGAGACCCAGGCCCGTGAGCGCAAGGCCACCGAGTTGCTGGCCACCGAGCGCGGCCGCGCCGCGCGGGCCAGCGCGGACGTGGACGCCGAACTACGTCGGGCCCGGGCCCGGTTGGCCGAGGCGGAAGCCGCCGCCGGGGTGGCGCGGGCGAGCGCCAAGGAGGCGCGTTCGGTCGACGACGCCCGGCTCTGGCTGTTGCTGGAGACCATCGGCCAGGCCGCTGTCGGCCTACGCCGGGAGCTGGCGCTCGACCCGGTGGACAAACTCCCCGCCGATTTCGTGGCCGACGCGTTCGCCGAGCAGCCGGGCACCGCCCCGGCCGGCCCGGCCGCACGGGCCCGCGACACCGACGACCCGGCCCGGCTCGACCAGTTGCTCGCCCTGCCCCGGGCACACCTGGTGGTCGACGGCTACAACGTCACCAAGCGCGGCTTCGGCGAGATGTCCCTGGAGCAGCAGCGCAAACGCCTGATCACCGGCCTCGGCGGCATCGCCGCGCAGACCGGCGACGAGGTCACCGTGGTCTTCGACGGCGCCGAGCGGATGCACGGGCTGCCACCCGCGCCGCGCGGCGTGCGGGTGCTCTTCTCCCGCAAGGGCGAGACCGCCGACGAGCTGATCCGGCGGCTGGTCCGTGCCGAGCCGGCGGGGCGCCCGCTGGTGGTGGTCTCCTCGGACCGCGAGGTCGCCGACGGGGTACGCCGGCACGGCGCCTACCCGCTGGGCGCGGACTCCCTGCTGCGGCGACTAGCCCGCTCCTGACCGCAGGCTCCCGGAGCGTGTCGGACCGCGGCGTTAGCATCGCCGCGACCGCCGGGGATGGGAGTCGCAGTGGTGCAGGACGATTTCAGGGTCTTCGTCGACAAGGATCTGCGGGGGGCGCGGTTCAACCGCTCGACAATTGCCGGTGGGGTGATGCGCGGCGTCGATGTGGACGGTCTGGACATCGACGCGCCGTGGCTGGCCGAGGGCACGCTCGTGGTCAACGGCGTCGATGTCGTGCCGCTCGTGGAGGCCGAGCTCAACCGGCGGTTCCCCGGGCGGGAGCTCAGGCAGGCCAAGGACCCGGCCGACCTACGCGCGGGGTGGGCGGCGGTCGAACGGGCCTGGGCGGCGGCGGTCGACCGGGCTCTATCCATGCCCCAGGGTGCGGTCGACGTCTCGGTCGACGGGGAGTGGTCGTTCGCGCAGACGTTGCGCCACCTGGCGTTCGCGGCGGACGCGTGGCTGGGCAAGGCGGTCCTACGCCTGCCGCAGCCGTTCCACCCACTCGGTCAGCCGCACGCCGAGTACGAGACGGACGGCTTCGACATGTCGGTCTTCGCCACGCAGCAGCCGACCTTCGACGCGGTCCTCCAGGTGCGGGCCGAGCGGCAGGCCATGGTGCGCGAATTCCTGGCGACCGTCACACCGGAGTTGCTCGCCGAGTCTCGGCCGAGCGCCTGGTGGCCCGAGCACAATGTGTCCGTCCTGCACTGCCTCCACGTGATCTTCCAGGAGGAGTGGCAGCACCTCCGCTACGCACTGCGTGACCTCGACGCGCAGGGATGAGGGCTCGCTCCTGGACCGGGCGGGCGCTCGGCCGCCAGTCAACCGGTCGGTAGCCGCCGGGCCAGCTCACGACGCAGTGTGGCGGGGCCCGGTAGAAGGCGACGAGAGCCGCGGCGCCCAGTACCGCAAGCACCTTGGCGCGGCGATGGCGGCGTGGGGAGTACCGGAAGTCCACGACGGACGAAGCATCGAGGTCGGCCACCGTCGCTCAGTGCCCGGGTGACCGATCGACCAAACGATGCCCCTTCTCGCTCGGTCGGCACGAGTTCCGTGATGTCGGGCCGTTCCGCGAGGGTGGGATACCCCGATATCGCTGATCTGGAGTGGATCTAGCCCTGAAACGGGCGGTCGGACGGGGTTCCTGTCGTACCCGCTGTTTAATGTCGATGTCACCGACGGTGCTCGGCCGGCGACGACCGGAGTCGCCCCTGTGCCGAGTGCCGATCAGGAGGTGTGATGATCATCGACTGCGATCGGTGCGCGAAGCGGGCCGACGGCTGTTCCGGCTGCCCGCTGACCGCCCTGTTCGACGAGACGTCCCCGGCGGCCGGTCTGGTCGCCGCCGAGGTCGAGGCCATCGAGGTGTTCGCCCGGGCCGGCTTCGACGTGCAGGTGCTGGCTGCGCCCGCGCGCCCCGACGCGGCTCGTCGCCGTTCCACCCGCCGGGTCGCCTGAGCGCGACACCGCACTCGGAAGCACGCTTCTCGCGGGCCATAGGATGAGCGGTCACGGCGGGAGGAGTAGCGCGATGAGCGGGGTACGACGGGCGGTGACGCGGTGACCCCGCGCGGGTGGGCGCTGGTGGCCCTGGCCGGGTTGACCGTCGCGCTGGTCGTGGTCGCCGCGCTGCTCATTCCCTGGCACCGGCCCCCGGCGCCCCGGGCCGACCAGCTCGCAGCGTTGCGGGACCTGCCGGCCGAGCAGGTGGCCAAGGGGCGGGAGTTCCGGGCCGCACTGCGTCCCGGCAGCTACACCGCGCTCGCCGTCGGGCTGCTCGTCGCCCTCGCGCTCGGGCTCACCCCGCTGGGCAGCCGCCTGGTCGAGCTGGTGGGCCGCCCCTTCGGGGGGCATTGGGCCGCGCAGGCCGTGCTCGGTGGGCTGGCCGTGGTGCTCGTCGCCGACCTGGTGACACTTCCGTTCGCCGCGTGGCGGCACAGCGTGCTCACCCGCTACGGCCTGAGCACCAACGGGTGGAGCGGCTGGGCGGTGGACCTGCTGAAGTCGTACGCGGTCAGCGCGGTGATCGGCGCGGTGGCGCTGTTCGGCTTCTACGCGGTCATCCGGCTCGCGCCGCGCTGGTGGTGGGCGTTCGGCGCGGGCGGCGCGGCAGTGCTGGTGGTGCTGCTGTCGTTCGTGCTGCCGGTGCTCGTGGAGCCGGTGTTCAACCGGTTCACGCCGATGGAGCAGGGGCCGTTGCGCACCGAGCTGATCAGCATGGCCGCCCGGGACGGGGTGCCGGTGCGGGACGTGCTGGTCGCCGACGCCTCCCGCCGCACCAAGGCGGTCAACGCGTACGTCTCCGGTCTGGGTCCGACCCGGCGGGTGGTCGTCTACGACACCTTGCTGACCGAGGCGACCCCGGCCGAGGTGACCGCCGTGGTGGCGCACGAGTTGGGGCACGCCAAGGACTCCGACGTGGCGGTCGGCACGCTGACCGGGGCGCTGGGCGCCGCCGCCGCGGTGGTGGCGCTCTACCTGCTCGGCTCGTGGGGGCCGCTGCTGCGGCTGGCCGGCGTCGACTCGGTCGCCCAGCCGAGAGCGTTCCCGTTGCTGTTGGCCCTCGTCACGGTCGCCGGGTTCGTCGCCGCGCCGGTGCAGGCGTTGATGTCGCGGCGGGTGGAGGCGCGGGCCGACGCGCACGCCCTCGCGCTCACCGGCGACCCGGCGGCCTTCGAGTCGATGCAGCGGCGGCTCGGCTCGGTCAACCTGGGCGACCCCGACCCGCCGCGATGGGAATACCTCTACTCGGCCTCGCATCCGTCCACCGTGGAGCGGATGGCCGCCGCCCGCGCGTACGCCCGGGAGGCCGGCCGATGAGCCGCACCCTGCTGATCACCAACGACTTTCCACCCCGTCCGGGCGGCATCCAGTCCTTCGTGCACAACCTCGCGGTGCGCCAACCGGCCGGCTCGGTGGTGGTGTACGCGTCGAACTGGCGGGGGTCTGCGAAGTTCGACGCCGACCAGCCGTTCGAGGTGATCCGGGAGCGCACCCGGGTGCTGTTGCCGACCCCGTTGATCGCCCGCCGGGCGGCGCGGCTGGCTCGCGCGTACGACTGCGACACGGTGTGGTTCGGGGCGGCGGCCCCGTTGGGGCTGCTCGCGGCCGGTCTGCGCCGGCGGGCGGGCGTACGCCGGGTGGTGGCGCAGACCCACGGCCACGAGGTCGGTTGGGCGGCGTTGCCGGCCGCCCGGCCGGCGCTGCGGCGCATCGGTCGGGGGGTGGACGTCACGACCTACCTCGGTGAGTACACCCGCAGCCGGCTGGCCCGGGTGCTGGACGGCGTGACCGAGCTGCGTCAGTTGGCGCCCGGCGTCGACGTGGACACCTACCACCCGACAGTGGATGGCGAGCCGGTCCGGGCTCGGCTCGGGTTGACCGACCGGCCGGTGGTGGTCTGTGTGTCCCGGCTGGTGCCGCGCAAGGGTCAGGACATGCTGATCCGGGCACTGCCGGAGATCCGTCGTCGGGTGCCGGACGCGGCGCTGCTGATCGTCGGTGGCGGCCCGTACCGGGCGACCCTGGAGAAGCTGGCCCGGCAGGCCGGCGTGGAACGGGACGTGGTGTTCACCGGCTCGGTGCCGTCGGTCGAGTTGCCGGCGCACTACGCGGCCGGCGACGTCTACGCGATGCCGTGCCGCACCCGCAACCGTGGGCTCGACGTCGAGGGGCTGGGCATCGTCTACCTGGAGGCCTCCGCGACCGGCCTGCCGGTGGTGGCCGGTGACTCCGGCGGCGCACCGGACGCGGTCCGTGAGGGCGAGACCGGCTATGTCGTCCGTGGCCGGGACGTCGCCCAGCTCGCCGACCGGGTCGCCCGGCTACTCGCGGACCGGGACCTGGCCCGCCAGTTGGGCGCCGCCGGCCGGGCGTGGGTGGAGCGCGAGTGGCGCTGGGAGGCGCAGGCGGACCGGATGGCGGCGCTGCTCGCCGGCTGACGGCTGCCCCGGGGCGCCAGCCGGAGCCTCGGATGGATGTAGGGACCACTCGCTGTTGACTGGCCCCTACATCTCGGGCTCGCCCGCGATCGGATGGATCAGCCGGCGACGGTCACGGTTACCGTTCCGATGACGATCCGATGATCGGAACATGCGCCGCCGCAGCTGGTGGAAATGCTCAGCGAGTCGCCGTCGTAGGCGCCCACAATCTTGTCCTCCCGTACGAAGATCAAATCGATCTTCTTGCCGGGCCCGCACGGACCGGCCGGGGTCCCGTCGTCCTGGGTGTTCTCGCCGTAGCCCACGCAACGCGAATCGCGATCGTCAAGCTCGCGGTGGCTGCCGCTGTTGTTGGGGTTGTTCGCCGTATTGACGGATGACGAATACCACTTGTCCAGACGGTTGTAGCTGGGCTGGGCATTGAAGTCGCCGGCGATGATCACGGTGTCGCCGGCAGCATTGAACGCATCCACGTGAGCGCGGACGGCGTCTAGTTGCTGCTGATTGATCGGGCTGCCCCCGATGGTCTCGCTCGACGTGGTGATATGGGTCGTGCAGAACCGGAGGTGTGGTCGGGCCTCAAGCGGGGCGCACAACAGCTTCCGCTTCTCGACGCGGCCGTCGTCCGGCAGGGCGATGCGGTTGGCCGTGCCCATCGGTGCCTTGCTGAAGAGGGCGATGCCGGACTCCTCTCCACCGCAGCCGGTGTCGTTGGTGCTCTCGAATCGCGAGTAGTTCTCCTCGTCGTCGCCCCAGCCGGACGCGCGGAGATTCGCCTGGATCGCCTTGTACTGCCCCCAGCACAGCTCATTGAGCGCGGCGAGATGCGTCGAGCGGTTCCGGATGGAATTGGAGATCACGTTGATCAAACCGTTGCTGGTGGAACCGCGGTGCATCGTCCAACCCGCCACGTTCCAGGTCCAGACGTTGTAGCTGACGTTGGCGGCTGCCGAGCTGACACCGGCACTCGCCAAGAGGACAGTGAGGACGGTCGCGGCCACCAGGGCGCTCTTCAAGATACGCACATTCACCCCCGTTGATTGGCGTTGGACGAATGTTAACGTCTTCCCGAGTCCTGCATGGACCCGTCCACTCGGAACCGGGAAACTTGCGTATCGGGTCCCAATCCGTGTTCCGCCGGACACGATCAGATGCGTCAACCGAGCCCGGCTCAGGCGGCCGGGTCCTCCCGCCTGAGGGCGTAGCTCGGCACGTACTCCTGGCCGGTCAGCTTCTGGATCGCGGCCATCACCTCGTCGGTGATCGTCCTGATGTCGCGGGGCCCGGTGATCCGATCGGCGACCGGGATGGGCGGGCCGAACCGCAGCGTGACCGGGTGGCGGCGGGGCAGTCGCGCGTCGACCGGCAGCACCTCGGCGGTGCCGAGCACGCCGACCGGGATGATGGGCACCTCGGCGTCGCGGGCCAGTCGGGTCATCCCGACCCGGCCCCGGTAGAGCCGCCCGTCGGGGGAGCGGGTGCCCTCCGGGTAGACGGCGACCAGGCCGCCGGAGCGCAGCACCGGTACGGCGGCGTCGAGGGCGCGCAGGGCGGCCCGCCCGTCGGCGCGGTCGACCCGGATGGCGCCCATGCCGGCGACAATCTGCCGGTTGAGCCAGCCGCCCGGACCGCGACCGGTGAAGTACTCGGCCTTGGCCCAGAAGGTCACGTGGCGGGGTGTCGCGGTGACGAGGAACAGCTCGTCGGCAACGGAGAGGTGATTGCTGGCGAGGATCGCGCCTCCGTGCCGGGGCAGGTGCTCCAGCCCTTCCACGTGGGGCCGCCAGCCGAGCCGCAGCGCGGTGCCGACGGTCAGCTTGGTGAGGTCGTACAGCAGGGGCACGTGTCCTCCGGGGTCGGGGTCAGGCGGGGGTCGGGCCGAGGTGGGCGTCGAGCGTGGCGCGTACCAGGGCGTCGTCGTCGGTGGCGCCGGTGGCCAGCGGCAGGCTGCCCCAGGCCCAGAGCTGGGCGATGCCGTGCAGGTTGGCCCAGAGCGCGCCGGCGAGCACCGGCGCGGGCGCGTCGGTCGGTCGGCGTACCTGGGCCACCAGGTCGGCCAGCACGGCGAACAGCGGGAGGCTCGTCTCCCGCAGCCGTAGCCGGCCACTGTCCAGCAGGTCGTGGCGGAACATCAACTCGAACATGCCGCGATGGGCCGCCGCGAAGTCCAGGTACGTCCGGGCCAGCGCGGTCAGGCGGGTACGCGGGTCCGGGTCGACGTCGCGCATCGTCTTCTCGACGCGGGCGGTGAGATCCGCGAAGCCCTCGCGGGCGATGGCGGAGAGCAGGTCGACGTGGGTCGGGAAGTAGCGGCGCGGCGCGCCGTGCGAGACGCCGGCCCGGCGGGCGATCTCCCGCAGCGACACCGCCGACTGGCCCTCGCGCAGCACCAGGTCCACTCCGACGGCCACCAGTCGCGCCCGCAACCCGGTCTCGTCCACGTCCATAGACACTGTCTACCAGTTGGCCGTAGACGCTGTCTACGCCGCCCGTGATGACCAACCCGGAGCGGTGGCCGGCCAGCGCGGGCGGCCAGCCCAGCGCGGGCCCGGACGGGTCAGCGGATGCGGGCGAGGATGCGGTCGGCAGGGGCCGGGCGGCCGAAGTGCCAGCCCTGGGCGGCGTCGCAGCCGATGGCTCGCAACCGTTCGGCCTGCCCGGCGGTCTCCACCCCCTCGGCGGTGACCGTCAGGTCCAGCGCGTGCGCCAGCGAGACCAGGGAGGCGAGGATCCGCTCGTCGGTACGCCCGACCGACGGCGACCGCAGTCCGGCCACGAACTCCCCGGCCACCTTCAGTTCGGTCACCGGCAGGTCCCGCAGGTACGCCAGGTTGCTGTAGCCGGTGCCGAAGTCGTCGATGGCGATCCGTACCCCGAGGTCGGCCAGCACCCGCAGGGCGCGCACCGGCTCCTTCGCGGTGCTCATCATCGTGCTCTCGGTGATCTCCAGTTGCAGCCGCTCCGGTGGCAGGCCGGTCTGCCGCAGCAGAGCGCGGACCTCCTGCACCAGGCCGGGCCGGTGCACCTGGCGCACCGCCAGGTTGACGCTGACGAACGGTGCCGTCGCGCCACCGGCCGACCAGGCCTCCGCCTCGCGGCACGCCTCGGCCAGCACCCACCCGCCGAGCTGCACGATCAGGCCGGTCTCCTCGGCCAACCCGATGAAGCTGTCCGGCCGCAGCACCCCCAGCTCCGGGTGACGCCAGCGGACCAGCGCCTCGACGCCGATCAGGCTGCCGTCGCGCAGTGAGGTCAGCGGCTGGTAGTCGAGGTAGAACTCGCCCCGCTCCAGGGCGGCCGGGATGGCGGCGGAGAGCGCGTAGCGGGCCAGTTCACGTTGGTTGCGCTCGGCGTCGTAGAGCGCCCAACGTGCCCCACCGGCGGCCTTCGCCCAGTGCAGGGTGCTGTCGGCGGCCCGCATCAGGTCACTGGGGTTGGCCCCGGCGACCTGACGCTCGACGATGCCGATGCTCGCCGAGATCTGCAGGTCGTGCCCGTCGACCAGGGCCGGTGTCCGGATCGCGGCCAGCGCGGTCTCGGCCACCGTCACCATCGCGTCGGTGCCGCCGCTGCGCTCCACCAGGATCACGAACTCGTCCCCGCCGAGGCGGGCCACCAGGTCCTCACCCATGGCCTTGGACAACCGTTCGGCCACCGTGACCAGCAGTTGGTCGCCCACCTGGTGCCCCAGGGTGTCGTTCACGACCTTGAAGCGGTCCAGGTCCAGGAAGCACACCCCGACGCGTTGCGCTCCCCGACCCGGCTCGTTCAGCGCGGCGGCGAGCCGCTCGGTGAACAGCGTCCGGTTGGGCAGGCCGGTGAGCGGGTCGTGGGTGGCCTGGTGGCGGAACCGGGCCTCGCTTGCCCGCAGCGCCCTCTCGGCCTGCGTACGGGCCCTCATCGCGGCCCGGCGGATGGACTCCTGCTCGTCGAGCGTCCGGTCGCGCAGCGCGCGGGCGTAGCCGGTCGCCACGGCGGCGAGCAGCCGGGCCATCCGGTCCTCGACGTCCTCGGCCACCAGACCCAGGTCGCGCACCAGGCGGAGCTGGATGACCTCGACGGTACGGCCGAGACCCTCCGCCGAGGCGATGTGCGCGGCGACCAACTCGGCACCGACCCGGTGCCCGGCACGCAGGTCGAACGGCTCGGTCAGCAACGCGCCGGCCAGTTGCCCGGTGAGCCGGTCCAGGAGGGTTTCCAGCTGGGCCTGCGTCATCGGCAGGTAGCTGGTCCCGGAGACCGCCTTCGCCCAGGCACGAGCGAACGTGCCCGGGTGGGAGGTCACCGCGGGCGGCTCAGCCACCGAGCCGCCCGACGCCGCCCATGAAGACCGCGCGCTCGGCGTCCTCCGCGCTCTCCGGGGTGTCCGGTCGCCACTCGGGCACCCAGACCACGCCGGGATCGAGCAGCTCGAACCCGTCGAAGAGCGCGGTCAGCTCGGCGCGGCTGCGCACCCACAGCGGGCTGTCGGTGCGCCGGTAGACCCGCTCGGCCTCGGCGCGTTCGTCGTCGCTGCGCCCGTCGTCGCTGGCCTGCGACAGCACCAGGTAGCTGCCGGGCGCCAACGCGTCCCGTAGCGTCCGCAGCAGCTCCGCCGGCCGGTCGTCGTCGGAGACGAAGTGCAGGACGGCCACGACCATCACGGCCACCGGTTGGCTCAGGTCGAGCAGCTTGCGGACGTCCGGGTGGGCCAGGATCGCCTCCGGGCGCCGCAGGTCCTCCTGCACGACCACCGCCCGTTCGTTGCCGGCGAGGATCTCGCGGCTGTGCGCCACCGCCACCGGGTCGACGTCCACGTAGACCACCCGCGACTGCGGGTCGAGCCGCTGGGCGATCTCGTGCACGTTGCCGACGGTCGGGATGCCCGAACCGATGTCCAGGAACTGCCGGATCCCGGCCTCGGCGAGGTGGTGCACGGCCCGGCGCAGGAACGCCCGGTTGGCCTGTGCCATCAGCGGTGCCTCGGGCACCGCCGCGACCATCGCCTGCGCCGCGGCCCGGTCGGCGGCGAAGTTGTGCGAACCACCGAGGTAGTAGTCGTACATCCGCGCGACGCTCGGGCGCTCGATGTCGATGGTGTCGGGTGCCCAGTCCGGCCGCTGCATGCGTCAACCCCTCGAGTCCTCGACGTGGGCGTCGTCGCCCGCGCGGGTATTGTGCACCCGCCAGGCACGCCAGACCATAGCGCGCCGGAGGTTGCCCGCCGACGTCGGTCGATGCGCGACGGTCCGCGCCGGGCCGAAGCTGGCGCGGACCATCGGCCGCGACGTCCCGCTCGACGAGCGGGGACAGGTCAGAACTTGGGCGCGTCCGGTGCCTCGAGCAGGCCGAGTCGGAGCGCGGTCATCAGGGCCTGAGCCCGGTTGGCCGCGCCGAGCTTCTCGTAGAGCTTCGAGATGTGCGTCTTGGCCGTGGACTCGCTGACGAACAGCTGCTTGGCGATGCCCGCCACGCTCATCCCGTCAGCGAGCAACCGCAGCACCTGCCCCTCCCGGGGCGACAACTGCGGGCCGGACGGGGCGAGCCGACGCTTCATCGCCTCGGCCAGGTCGGCGGCGGTGAACGCGCTGGGGGACGAGGCGGCGTGCCGCGCGGCGGCCACCACCTCGTCGGCCGGGGCGGTCTTCGGCACGAAGGCGCTCGCACCGGCCTCCAGGGCGCCGAAGAGCTGGTCGTCGCCGGCGTACATGGTCAGCACCACGATGCCCATCGACGCGCTGGACTTGCGCAGCGCGCGGGTGGCCTCCAGGCCGCTGCCGTCGGGCAGCCGCAGATCCATGATCACCACGTCCGGCTGCAGGGCGCCGGCCTGGCGTACACCCTCGGCCGCCGTGGCCGCCTCACCGACGACCTCGAACTGGCGGTCGCGCTCGAAGGCGTGCCGCAGGCCCTTGCGAATCAGGTCGTGATCGTCGACAAGGAGGACCTTGGTGCGGGTGGCCGGTGTCGGACTTGTGGTCATCCTCGGGTTACTCCCCTTCTGGTGCTGCGCTGTCGCGCACGTTGTCGCGCCGGGACGAGGAACCGAGAACCACCGCCACGGTCGTGCCGCTCGGTTGCCGCGGCCTGATCTCCAACCGGCCCCGGATACGTTCCGCCCTCTCGGCCATGATCGCAAGACCGTACCGTCCGTCGGGGCGCTGGTCAGCCATCCCCTGACCGTCATCCGACACTTCTATTTGTGCATACGGGGGGTCGACCTCACACGTGACCCACAAATTCGAGGCTCCGGCGTGCTTGCGCGCGTTGGTCACCGCCTCCTGCGCGATGCGCAGCAACTCGGCCTCGGTGGCCGCCGGCAGCCGAGCGGTGGACTCGTCCAACGAGAGGTGCACCCGCAACCCGCCGGACGCGCCCACGGTGCGGGCGTACTCGGCGATCGCCGCGGCCAGCCCACCCTGCCGGTCCACCTCGCTGCGCAGCTCGAAGAGGCTCAACCGCAGCTCCTGGATCACCCGGGTCACCTCGGCGCGCAGCGTACGCAGGGCCTCGGCGGTCTCGTCCGCGTCGTCGAAGACGGTGGCCATGGCGTTGTCGATGCCGTAGCCGACCATCACCAACTCCTGTGCCACCCCGTCGTGGATCTCCCGGGCCAGCCGCTGCCGCTCCTCGTTGGTGGCCAGCGAACGGACCTCGTCGAACAGCAGCGCCGCCTCCAGCCGCAGCGCGGCCGGGCGGGTCAGCGCGGTCACCCGGGACACCACCGGCGGCGGGTACGCCTGCGCGGCGTCCGCCTCCAGCACCACCAGTCCCACCGTGCGTACCCCGGCGACCAGCGGGACGATCAGCGCGGACACGTCACCGCCACGGTGCGAGCGCGACTGTGACCGCGCGGCCGTCGTGGCCTGCTGGCTGGCCCAGGCGTCGGCGATCGCCGAGTCCGCGTCCAACGTCGTCTCCCAGTCCACCCGGTCGACGCCGGCCTGGGCGAGCACCACGAGCCGGCCGCCGCCACTGGCCGACAGCACCGCGCCCCGGTCGGCCTGGGCCACCGTGCGCAACTCCTCCAGCAGGTGCTCGGAGATGCCTCCCGGGTCGAGGGTGGCGCCGGGCAACTGCCGGGCCACCGTCCGCAGCTGGGTCAGCAGTCGGGTGGCCTCGGCGTACGGCTGGGGTTTGCCCTCGCCGCGGACCGCCATCACCCGGTGCAGGGTGCCGGCGGCGTAGAGCCCGAGCGCCGCCAGGATCAGCCACTGCGCGCAGACCGCGAGGTAACCCGGCTGGCCGAGCTGGATTCCTCCGCCGACCCGGGTCAGGGCGCCGCTGGCCAGCAGAGTGGCGGCGGTGACCGCGAGCAGGGCGGTGCCCTCACGAAAGCGTCGGCGCAGCGCGGTGACGGTCACCGGGACCGCCAGGTAGGGCAGTATCGCCGAGGCGCCGAGCCCGCCGACCGTGCCGCCGATCGACGCGACCGCCGCCACGTGGCTCGCGGCCAGACCCAGCACCACCACCTCCGCCACCCTGCTCAGCGGCGCGATCAGCCGGTGCTGGGGGGCCAGCAGGGACGGCAGCCCGGCCACCGCCAGCAAGGCGATCCACCACAGCTGGGCGACGTCGCGGGTGGCGAACAGGGTCAGGACGGCGATCAGCGCCAGCATCACCAGGCGAGCGGCCGCGGCGAGGGGATGCGGGTGTGGTGCGGTGGCTGTGGATGCGGGCACGTGACGGATGGTAGTCAGCCTCGGTAGATATCGGCGATCTCCGCCGCGTACGTCTTGTGGACAACCTGGCGCTTGACCTTGAGCGACGGGGTCAACTCGCCGGTCGCCTCGGTGAAGTCGTGGGGCAGGACCCGGAACACCTTGATCGCCTCGGCCTTGGAGACGGCCTGGTTCGCGGTGTCGATCGCGGCCTGGATCTCGCTGCGCAGGCCCTCGTGCTCACGCAGTTGCTCGACGGAGGTGTCGGCGGGCAGGCCGGTGCCCTCCAGCCAGGTCGGCAGCGCCTCCTCGTCGACCGTGACGAGTGCCGCGATGAACGGTTTGCCGTCACCGACCACGACACACTGGCTGATCAACGGGTGCGCCCGGACCAGGTCCTCCAGCACCGCCGGGGCGACGTTCTTGCCGCCGGCGGTGACGATCAGCTCCTTCTTGCGGCCGGTGATGCTCAGGTAGCCGTCCGAGTCGAGGTTGCCCAGGTCACCGGTGCGGAACCAGCCGTCGGCGCTGATCGTCTCGGCGGTCGCCGTCTCGTTGCGCCAGTAACCCTGGAAGACCAGCTCGCCGGAGATCAGGATCTCGCCGTCGTCCTCGATGCGGACGGTCACTCCGGGCAGCGGGCGACCGACGGTGCCGATCCGGGTGCCGGTGGGGAGGTTCGCCGCGGCGGCGGGCGAGGTCTCGGTGAGGCCGTAGCCCTCCAGGACCGTCACGCCGATACCGCGGAAGAAGTGCCCGAGCCGCGCGCCGAGCGGCGCGCCGCCGGAGATCGCGTCCCGGCACCGCCCGCCGAGCGCGGCGCGCAGCTTGCGGTAGACCAACCGGTCGAAGACCACGTGCTGGGCGCGCAGCGCCAGGCCAGGTCCGCCCGGGGTCTCCAGGGCCTCGCTGTACGCGATGGCGACCTGCTCCGCGCGGGCGAAGATGCCGCCCTTGCCGTCCGCCTCGGCCTTCTGCTTGGCCGCGTTGTAGACCTTCTCGAACACCCGGGGTACGGAGAGCACGAAGGTCGGCCGGAACGCCTGCAGCTCGGCGACCAGGTTCTTGGTGTCGGCGCAGTGGGCCATGGTGGCGCGCGCCTGCACGACGCCGATCTGGATCAGCCGGGCGAAGGCATGCGCCAGGGGGAGGAACAGCAGGGTGGTCGCGCCGGCGTTGAAGAGGTTCGGCAGCACCGGCACCGCGTTGGCGATGTCGGCGTACATGTTGCGGTGGGTGAGCACACAGCCCTTGGGTCGGCCGGTGGTGCCGCTGGTGTAGATGATCGTGGCCAGGTCGCCGGCGCGGACGGCCCTGCGTCGCCGCTCCACCTCGGCCAGCTCGACCTCGGCGCCGGTCGCGACCAGCTCGTCGACCGCGCCGCCGTCGATCTGCCAGACGTGGTCGAGCTCGGGCAGTCGGTGCCGGACACCGGCGACCAGGGCGGCGTGCGCCTCCGTCTCCACGAGGACGCCTACCGCGTTGGAATCCTCGAGGATCCAGGCGGCCTGTTCGGCGCTGGACGTCTCGTAGATCGGCACGGTGACCGCGCCGACGGCCCAGATGGCGTAGTCCAGCAGCGTCCACTCGTAGCGGGTGCGGCTCATCAGGCCGACCCGGACGCCCGGCTCGATGCCGGCGGCGACCAGCCCGCGGGCCACGGCGGCCACCTCGTCGCGGAACTGGAGGCAGGTCACCTCGGTCCAGGTGGTGACGGAGCCGTCGGCGCCCGGGACGGGGCGGGCGAACTGGACGGCGTCGGGCGCGACCTCGGCGTTGTCCCAGACCGGATCGGTGAGGTTGGCCGAGTCGCCAACGGTGACGATCGGCGGGACGGAGAACTCGCGCACCTGCACTCCTTCGTGCTCGCACTGGCCGGGCCGGACGCCACGGTGGGCGTCGGCTGTGTCGAAACCTACCCGGTGAGCTAGGGCACCCTGTTAACGGCCAGCGTGTCCGGGCCCGCTGGTCGCCGGGGGCGGCGCGGCGTGCTGGCGGTACGCGCCGGGTAGCCTCCCCCCCATGGCGGACTCCTCCACCCAGTCGATCATCATCGGCGCCGCACCGGAACGGGTGACGGCGGTCATCTGCGACTTCGCGCGCTACCCCGAGTGGACCGACGCGGTGCGCCGCGCCGAGGTCGTCGAGGAGTACGAGGACGGCTACGCCAGCCAGGTGCGCTTCACCATCGACGCCGGGGTGATGGCCGACGAGTACGTGCTCGCCTACGAGTACGCCGAGGACCTGTCCCGGATCGAGTGGCACCTGGTCGCCCCCTCGAAGATGCAGAAGAGCCAGCGCGGTTCGTACGACCTGGTGGGCAACCCGGACGGCAGCACCACGGTGACCTACACGTTGGAGGTCGACCTGTCGGTGGGGATGCTCGGGATGTTTCGGCGCAAAGCCGAGAAGATGATCATGGATACCGCGTTGAAGCAGCTCAAGCGCCGGGTAGAAGCAACCGGTGCGGCGCAGTGACGTGTCCGGTGGCACGGTAGAGGAGCCGAGGGTGGGCGGAACGGATCCGGGTTCGGCCCGGGAAGAGGCGGAACGGTTGGTCGCCACCCTGCTCGCGGGGGTGCGACTGGCGTCCGCAGGCTCGGCGGGCGGCGGGTTCGGCTCGCTGGGCGGGGTGCTGGCCGGTGTCCTCGGTCACAGCGCCGGTCCGGACGGGCGTCCCGGCCCCGGTGGTGCTTTCGCCACCGGATCGCCCGAATGCTGCGTCTGCCCGGTCTGTCGGGGCATCGCCGCGTTGCGAGACCCGAGTCCGGAATTCGCCGAACGTCTCGCGACCGGCGCCGGTGACCTCGCGGCGGGTGTCGCCAGCCTGCTCCGCGCGTTCTCCCCAGCGGATTCGCCCACGACGAGCCCCTCCGGGCCGGCCGCCGAACCACGTAGCCGGACAGCGCCGGAACCCGCCGTGAGCACCGACGACGTGCTGCCGGAGCCAGCCGGGCACGAGCCGTCCACCGCAGCCGCCGACGAGCACGTGTGGCGCGATGCCACCCGCACCGGGCATGATTCTCAGCCGGCGCCGGAACGGGATGTCTGGTCGGTCGCCACCCGGACGGCGGATCCTCTCGCCCCGGCCGCCGCACCACCCGTCGACGAGGCCGGGTCGGCGACCGTACCGGCACCGACCAACCGTCCCGTGGTGCCCGCCTCGCGGGCGCCCGACCACTCCGACGCGGAAGCATCGGGCGACGGCGCCTGAGGCGCGGGACATCCCGACCCGGACCGGCACGCCGCCGGGGCGCGGGCCGGACAGCAGCAGAGGGGGGCGGCAGCGGTGACGCTGACCATCGGAGTCGACGTCGGTGGCACGAAGGTGGCCGGCGGTGTCGTGGACGAGACCGGCACGGTCCTCGTGCAGACCCGACGGGACACTCCCGCCGATGACGTCGGCAAGACCCGCGACGTCATCATCGAGCTGGTCGGAGAGCTGGCCGCCGGCCGGACGATCGAGGCCGTCGGCATCGGCGCGGCCGGCTGGATCGACGCCAGTCGGTCGACCGTGCTCTTCGCCCCCAACCTGGCCTGGCGCGACGAACCGCTGCGCGAGTACGTCGGCAAGGCCATCGGGCTTCCCGTGATCGTGGAGAACGACGGGAACGTGGCCGCCTGGGCCGAGTTCCGGTACGGCGCGGCCCGCGCCGCCGACGACTCCATGATCATGTTCACCATCGGCACCGGTGTGGGCGGCGGGATCGTCCTCGGCGGTGAGCTGATGCGGGGCGCGCACGGCATCGCCGCCGAACTGGGCCACATGCTGGCCGTTCCCGACGGACACCAGTGCGGCTGCGGCCGGCTGGGTTGCATCGAGCAGTACGCCAGCGGCAGCGCCCTCGTCCGCTTCGCCCGTGCCGGTGCCCGGCAGGAGCCCAACCGGGCCACCGCGCTGCTGGAGCTGGCCGGCGGTGAGGCCGAGGCGATCACCGGTCCGATGGTGACCGCCGCCGCGCAGGGCGGCGACCCGATCTCCGCCGAGGCGTTCGCGCAGATCGGCCGGTGGCTGGGCACCAGCCTCGCCGACATGGCGCAGATCCTCGACCCGCAGACCCTGGTGGTCGGCGGCGGTGTGATCGACGCCGGTGACCTGCTGCTCGGCCCGACGCGCCGCTCGTACGTCGACGCGCTCGCCCAGCGTGGTCGCCTGCCGGTGGCCGAGGTGCTCCCGGCGGAGCTGGGCAACAGCGCGGGCGTCATCGGCGCCGCCGACCTGGCCCGCCGGATCTGAGGCGGTCCACCGATGGGCGTACCGCTGCGGGTGGTGTCGTACAACATCCACAGCCAGCGCGACGACACCGCCGCGCTGGCAGCGGTGGTCCGCGCGGCGAGGCCGGACGTGGTGATCGTGCAGGAGGGGCCGCGCCGGTTCCGGTGGCGGCAGAAGTCCGCCACGTTGGCCGAGTCGTTCGGCCTGGTGGTGGCCGCCGGCGGGCTACCGGCGCTGGGCAACCTGCTGTTGACCAACCTGCGGGTCCAGGTGGGGAACACCCGGTGTCAGCGCTTCCCGCTCACCCCCGGCCGGCACCTGCGCGGCGCCGCGTACGCCGACTGCCGGGTGGCCGGCGCCCGGTTCACCCTCGCCGGCTCGCACCTGTCCACCGATCCCGCCGAGCGACCGGCCCAGGCCGCCGAGTTCAAGCGGGGCTTGGACGCGGCGACCAGCCCGGTGCTGGCCGGGGCGGACCTCAACGAGGGTCCGGACGGGTCGGCCTGGGCGACCGTGTCACGCGGGTTGACCGACGCCGCGGTGGCGGCCGACCGGGAGGACCGGCTCACCTACTCCTGTCACGAACCGCGCCGGCGCATCGACGCGCTCTTCGTCGACCCGCGGATCACCGTGGTCGACTACGACGTGGTGGACACCCCGCAGACCCGGCGCGCCAGCGACCACTTCCCGGTCCTGGTCGACCTGCTGCTGCCCGGCACCGACTGACCCCGGCGTCGGCTCGACCGTCGATCTCCGCGCGGTAGGACTGGACATCCGGCTTCGTTGTGGAGAGGATTTCGCGGCGACCGGCACGCCTGCCGTACCAAAAGGAGATGTTTCGGTGTCCACCTCCACCGACCGCGGCCGGCCCGATCCGGAGGCGACCCCGTCCGCGCTGAACAGCGACGGTCGCCCGCTCTCCGACCGGGGCGACACGGTCTGCGTCATCGGGGCCGGCGCCAGCGGTCTGACGGCCATCAAGAACCTGCGCGAACACGGCTTCGGCGTCGACTGTTACGAGCGGGAGACAGGCGTCGGCGGCGCCTGGAACTGGCGGCACGACCGCAGTCCGGTGTACGCCAGCACCCACCTGATCTCGTCGAAGCCGTTCACCCAGTTCCCGGACTTCCCGATGCCGGACTCCTGGCCGGACTACCCGCACCACAGTCAGCTGCTGTCCTACTTCGAGCGGTACGCCGACCACTTCGACCTGCGCTCGCACATCTGGTTCGGCACCGAGGTGGTCCGGGTCGAACCCGCCCCGGGGGAGCGGTGGGACGTGACCACCCGCTCCACCGGCGGGTACGGCCCGGAGCGCACCTCCCGGTACGCCGCCGTGGTGATCGCCAACGGGCACAACTGGTCGCCGAAGCTGCCCCGCTACGAAGGGCTGGAGGAGTTCCGGGGCGAGATCATGCACGCGTCGTCCTACAAGGACCCGGCGCAGCTGCGCGGCAAGCGGGTGCTGGTGGTCGGTGCCGGCAACACCGGGTGCGACATCGCCGTCGAGGCCGCCCAGCAGGCCTCACGCTGCTGGCACTCCACCCGGCGCGGCTACTGGTACGCGCCGAAGTTCGTGCTGGGTCGACCCGCCGACCAGGTGAACGACAGCCTGCTGGCACTGCGGGTGCCACTGCGGGTTCGGCAGTGGCTCTACCACTGGACGATGCGGCTGACCGTCGGCGACCTGACCCGCTTCGGCCTGCCCAAACCGGACCACCGGGTGTACGAGACGCACCCGATCGCCAACAGCCAGCTCGTCTACTACGTGGGCCACGGCGGGATCGGTCCGGTGCCGGACATCGCCCGCTTCCACCCGTACGCCGTGGAGTTGGCCGACGGCCGCGAGATCGACCCGGAGGTGGTCATCTTCGCCACCGGCTACCTGCCGCGCTTCGAGTTCCTCGACGCCTCGGTGTTCTCCGACAGCGCGGGGGCGGGTCGCCCCACCCTGTGGCTCAACGCGTTCACGCCGGGCCACCCGACGCTCGCGGTCGCCGGCCTGGTGCAGCCGGATTCCGGGTTGTTCACCCTGTCGCACTGGCAGACGGTGCTCTTCGCCCGGGTGCTCCAGGCCCGCCGGGACCGGCCGCAGCGGGCCGCGGCGTTCGCCCAGCGGGTGCGGGAACGGGCCGGGGAGCGCTACTCCGGGCAGGTCAAGGAGAGCAGCCGGCACTGGTTCGAGGTCGGTCACGCCGACTACCTGCGCGCCGTCCAGCGCGCCCTAGTCGACCTGGAGGGCAAGTGAGCGGCCGGCCGCGCAGTCGCGAGCGAGAGGCGGAGCAGTGACCGAGCTGCGGATCATGCGGGGCCGGGAGTGGTCACGTCCGGTCCGGCCGGTTCGGCGGGAGGTGCTCAGCGCCCTTCCCGAGCACGAGGAGGGGCGTCCACCGCTGCTCTTCGTACCCGGGTTCGGGCACGGTGCGTGGGCGTTCGCCGAGCACTGGCTGGGTCACGCCGCGTCGCGGGGCTTCCCGGCGTACGCGGTGAGCCTGCGGGGGCACGGGGCCAGCGAGCCGGCGCCGGAGGCGACGCTGCGGGCGTACACCCATGATGTGGTCCAGGTGGCCGCGAGCCTGCCACGGCAGACGGTGCTGGTGGGGCACGGCGCCGGGGCGTTGGTGGTGGCGCACGCGTTGGCCCGCTACCCGGCGCGGGGCGCGGTGCTGGTGGCGCCCGTCTTCGGCGGTTGGGGAGTGCTGGGTGCGGCGCTGCGTCGTAACCCTGCGGGCACGGTGCCGGCGGTGTTCGGCGGGCCGTTGCGGCTCAACCGTGGGCAGCTGTTCAGCCGCGAGCTGCCCGACGAGGAGGCCCGCCGGCACGTCGGGCGGCTCGGTCGGGCCAGCCGTCGAGCGCAGTGGGCGCTGCTGGGGCAGCCGGAGGCGGAGCCGGCCGTGGGCGCGCCGCCGGTGCTGGTGTTGGGCAGCCCCGACGACCGGGTGGTGCCGGCGTCGACGTTGACCCGGGTGGCCCGCCGGTACGGTTCGGCCCCGCTGCTCTTCCCCGGCATGGGCCACGATCTGATGCTGGACGCGCGGTGGGCGGAGCCGATCGACGCGATCCTGGACTGGTTGGAGAAGGAGCCCGCGGCGCACTGAGGCCATCGGGCCGGCGGTCAGCCGCTGGCCCGGTGGTCCACCGGGCTGCCGGCGGGGCTGGCGGGTAGCGGCACCCGCGCGCCACCCTCCGGGTTGCCGTCGGTGCTGGACAGGCGGCTGACCAGAGCGCCGCCCTCGTCCAGCGCGCGCAGGTACGAGCGGGCCCAGGCCCGGATGTCGTGCTGGTGCAGGTGGGCGCGCATGGCCCGCATCCGCTGGGTGACGTCCTCCGGGCTGGCCCGCAGCGCCGCGCGCAGGCCCTGCTTGAGCCCTTCCAGGTCGTGCGGGTTGACCAGGTACGCCTGGGACAACTCGGCGGCGGTGCCGGCGAACTCGCTGAGCAGCAGCGCGCCGTTGTCGTCCACGCGGGCGGCGACGTACTCCTTGGCGACCAGGTTCATGCCGTCGCGCAGCGGGGTCACCGCCATCACGTCGGCGACCCGGTAGAGGGCTGCCAGCTCGGCCCGGTCGAAGGGCTGGGTGAGGTAGTGGATCGCCGGCTCGCCGACCCGGCCGAACTCGCCGTTGATCCGGCCCACCTCGCGCTCGATGCGCTCACGCAGGATCTGGTACTGGCCGACGCGTTCCCGGCTCGGCATGGCGACCTGCACCAGCACGGTGTCGCGGACCTTGACGTCACCGGTGGCGAGTAGTTCGCTGTACGCCTTGAGGCGCTGCTCGATGCCCTTGGTGTAGTCCATCCGGTCCACGCTGAGGATGACCTGCCGGGGATCGCCGAGGTCCTGCCGGAGCCGGCGGGCGCGGGCGGCCACGTCCGGGCGGGCGGCGAGCGCGCCCATCTCGGCGGTGTCGATCGAGACCGGGAACGCGCCGATGCGGACGACCCGGTCGTCGATGCCGATCCGCCGGTCGGTGGCCGGCAGCTCCAGCACCCGGGTCACGAGTTGGGCGAAGTTGTGCGCGGCCTGGGCGCGCTGGAAACCGACCAGGTCGGCGCCGAGCATGCCGCGCAGCAGTTCGGCCCGGCGGGGGAGCTGCATGAACAGCTCCGGTGGCGGGAACGGCACGTGCAGGAAGAACCCGATGCGCAGGTCGGGGCGGAGCGCGCGGAGCTGGCCGGGGACCAGTTGCAGGTGGTAATCCTGCACCCAGACCACCGCGCCCGGCTCGGCCACCTGGGCGGTCGCCTCGGCGAAACGCTGGTTGACCCGCTGGTACGCCTCCCACCACCGGCGGTGGTGCTCCGGCTGCTCCACCGAGTCGTGGTAGAGCGGCCACAGGGTGGCGTTGGCGAACCCTTCGTAGTGGTCGCGCAGGTCTTCCGCGCTGAGCGCGACGGTGTGCATCCGGACGCCGTCCACGTCCGGCAGCGTGGGGGCGGGCCCGGTGCCGCCGGCCCAGCCGACCCAGGTCGCCGGGGTGTGCCGCAGGAGCGGGTGCAGCGCGCTGACCAGCCCACCCGGGCTGCGCCGCCACTCGCAGGCCCCGTCGGGGGCCTGACTGTCATCGATGGGAAGGCGGTTGGCCACCACCACGAGGGAACTCTGTCGCATCTCGGGCATTCCGATCAGCAGAGGACTGACCGCCACGAGCAAGGGAAAACCGGTCAGTCAGCGGGGGAAGTGACGTACAGCGGTATTCCTACTGACAGTAAGTTACACCACTGTTACGCCCCCGGCGGGGCGCTGCCGTCCCGGGATGCGGGCCGAACTCAGACGACGGCGCCGTTGTCCGGGTCGTCCTCGTCCTCGTCGCCGGGGCGCAGCCGCCAGACCAGCGTGACGAAACCGGCCAGGATGCCGGTGAACCCGAACAGGGTGACCGCCGACCTGTCCACCGGGAGCAGCCACGGAAAGAGGAAGAGCACGAACCCGATGACCACGCCGAGCACACCGACCACCGCGTACTTGCTGACCCGGGGCAACGGTGGCGGCGGGGGCGGGTGGTAACCCTCGTCGTCCTCGTCGTCGGGCAGGTCCGCGCCGAACGTGTCCAGCCCATCCAGCAGCGACGGCTCGTCCGGTCGAGCGCCGCGACCGACCGAGATCCCCGAGATGTCGGTCGCGGAGGGCAGCCGGCGGACGTCGGTGGCGGTCGGGCCAGGCTCGTCTGCCCCGGAGCGGGCCAGCGGGCCAGCCGTCGGTTCGTCCCGCTCGTCGACGTTCTCCGAAGCCGGCCACGGGTGCTCGTCGGTCGACGAGGTGGTGTGGAAGCCGGCCACGATCCGCGCCCACTCGGCGTCGATGTCCGGTTCGTCGCGGGCCGGCGGCTTTTCCGGAGTGGTCTCGTCGGCGAGCTGGGTCAGATAGTCCCGTGCGGTGGTCAGATGCGAACGGTCGACGTAGAGCCGGTCGACCGGCCGGGCCGGAACGGTGGTGGTGCGGGTGACCGGGTTGAGATCGGCGGAGGGCTGCAGGTAGGCGGCGATCCCGCCGGCGGCCAGCACGTCGAGCAGGTGCTCACCGACGCGCGGATCGACGTCGCCGACGACGGCGTACTCGTTCGCGTCGAGCCCGTTGTCCCGCCGTCCCCGGCGGGCCCCACCCGCTGACACCCGGACATCCCCCTTAACGCGCCTTCCGGCGCGGCCACCCCTGCCCCTCGACGCCCGACGGCACGCCGTGCTCTGAATCGTGACACGTCAGGGCATGGTTCCGGGAGTGCGTTGTGTCGCGTCTTCCAAAGTCACGGCTGCTGCCGCAGGTCGCGGTGGGGGTCCTTTGTCCGTTCTTGCGCGACGAGTGCGATCTCGGTGCTCGTCGGTGCCCGGGCGGCGCTCGACACGCCGAGCGCCGTCCTGCTGGACTGTTGGCCATCGGAACGGAGAGACACGCGTGGCTGATGGTGAGTACGAGGAACTTGACGTCCCACAGCGGTTCCAGACCTTCGCGGACCGTCACCACCTCGAATACCGGCAGACGCCACCCGGGATCGCGCTCTATCTGGGCCTGGGCTCGACCTTCCTGGGGTTCCTGCTCAGCGTGGGCCCTGTGCAGCCCGGCGACCGGATCGTCGGTCACCTGATGCTGGGCGGCGGCGCCGTACTCCTGGTCGTGTCCCGGGTGCTGCACCGGCGCAAGCGGAGGCAGGAAGAGGAGCTGTACCGCGCGTACCTACGGTGGAGGAAGGGGCAGAGCGAATAGACGGCTGCACATCGAAGGGGTGGGACGATCTGGACGACCTCGGGCTACGGCACGTCACCCGGGCTGCGGCCTGGTTCATCCTGTTCGGTGTGGCGTTCGCCGTCGGCGCGCTGGTCCTGATCCCGGTGTCCGTCCTGGCCAGCGAGCGGGTGAAGGACCTGGCGTTCGACGTCGGTGACTGGTTGATCTTCTTCCCCTTCTGGATGGCTTCCGTGCACTCGGTGAAGGTGGTGGTGGTCTGGTACCTGCCGGAGCGCTGGTGGAATCCACGGAACCGGCTGTGGCGTGCGGTGCTGCTGACCCAGACGCCGGAGTACGTGCTCGCTCTCCTGGCGACCGCGGCCAGCGCGGTCTGGTGGTGAGCCCAAACCCGTAAGTGATGTGATCTGAGCCACGCATCGTCTCTGACGTGCGTCAGGTGCAGGTGGGCCCTTCGGCCCGCCTCGGTCACCTAACGTTACGAACTCGATCCACCTGAGTCGATCGGGTCAGCCCGAGCAGCAGGCGGGAGCCCCATTGGCCGACTCGATGGTCCGCCCGCCCGCTGATCGCACCACACTCCCGGTGACGAGAACCTGTCCGACGAATCCGACCGATCCGTTCCGGCGCATCGGTGCCCTTCGCGGATGTGTGTCCACAAACGATCACCGGTTTTAGGCCGCGCGCATCGCCTTGTCAATGCATTGATCGACGCATCCGGGTGTTCCTATGCTGCGCCGACATTCGGACTTGATACGGGGGCTGCGGTGGACGAACAGTTGGGCACCGGCATGTTCGTGGCGCTGACGGGTGGGGCCTTCGCCCGCTGGGCGCGACGGGTCGCGGTGCTGATGGCGGTGGTCCTCGTGGCGACCATGTCGAACGTGCCGGCCCGGGTCGGGCAACCCGCCGTGGCGGCGCCGAAGCCGGCAGCGCAGCCAGCGCCGAAGCCCGCGTGTCCGGCCGACCGCCCGGACGAGGTGTCGGCTGGCGTCGCGGCGAAGTTGTGTGTCGGGCGGGTGGAGGTGGCGAAACGCCGCTCGGAGACCACGCAGGTGTTCGCCAACCCGGACGGCACGCTCACGGAGGAGCAGGCGCTGGCCCCGGTCCGGGTACGCCTGGGCGACAACACCTGGGTGCCGGTCGACCTCACCCTGCAGCGTCGGGTCGACGGCACGATCGCGCCGAAGGCCCACTCGCGTGGCCTGACCTTCGCCGGTGCGGCCTCGGGCGGCGGGGAGCATGAGGTCGCCTCGCTTGGCACCGGCGCAGAGCGTGCCGGGCTCGCCTGGCAAGGCGCGCTGCCCGAGCCGGTGCTGAACGGACGCACGATCACCTATCCGGACGTACGCCCGGGCGTCGACCTGGTCTTCCACGCTCATGCGACCGGGTACGAGCAGCACGTCGTGGTCAAGGACCGGGCCGGCCTGGCACACGTTCGCACGCTGAAGCTGCCGCTGAACACCGGGAAGCTCACCGCTGCCGGCGACGGCATGGGCGGCCTGGTCTTCAAGAACTCTCGTGGCGGTCAGGTCGGGCGGGCGCAGACACCGTTGATGTGGGACGCGAAGGTGTCCCCGCTCTCCGGTGAGCGCGTCAATCACGCTCCGGTCGCCCTGCGGACGACGGCGGCTGGTGGCCGCACCGTCATGGAGCTGACTCCGGACAAGAGCTTCCTCGCCCGGACCGACCTGACCTTCCCGGTGACCATCGACCCGCCGACGTCGCTGTCGCCGTCGTTCGACGCGTTCGTGCAAAACACCTACTCCAGCGACCAGTCCGGGGCCGGTGACCTGAAACTCGGTTACTCCAACGACGGCGGCACCTTCTACGCCCGCTCCTACCTGCGGTTTAACACCAGCGGTTTTGCCGGCAGCCGCGTCGTCAGCGCGAAGTTGCGGCTGTGGAACTACCACTCCTGGTCGTGCACGGCTGCCTCCTGGGAGGCCTGGCGGACCGACACTGTCGACTCGTCGGTGCGCTGGACGAACCAGCCGACCGCTCGGGCGAAGGTCGGCACCTCGACCGAGACCCGCGGTTACAACTCCTCCTGCGGCGACGGCTACGTCTACGTCGAGGTCGGCGGCGCGTTGCAGCACAGCGCGGACAACAACCTGAGCAGCGCCAGCGTGATGCTGCGGGCCACCTCGGAGAGCTCCACGGCCGGCTGGAAGCGGTTCGACTCCGCCGAGGGCACCCATCCGCCGCTGGTGACCATCACCTACAACAGCGCCCCGTCCGCGCCGACCGCGCTCGCTGTCGCCCCCTGCTACACCGCGTGCGGCTCGGGTGCGCGGACCTCGTCGCTGCGTCCGACGCTGTCGGCGAAACTCGCCGACGCCAACGCCGGCCAGACCGTTCAGGCCGAGTTCGTGGTGCGCAACAAGGCCACCCAGGCGGTGGTCAGTTCGTCCGGTCTGCGCTCCGGCAGCCCGGCCTGGACGAATGGCTCGACCGCCTCCTGGCAGGTGCCGGTCGACCTGGTCAACGGCACCCAGTACGAGTGGCAGGTCCGCGCCAAGGACCCGTGGAACTACGGCGGTTGGACGGCGTGGACGCCGTTGACCGTCGACACCGAGAAGCCTGGCGTGCCGTTCGTCTCGGCAACGATCTACCTCAACGACGGGCAGCCGCACGGCGGCGCCGCCCAACCCGACACGTTCACCTTCACCCCCGCTGGCGGCAGCACCGACCTCGCCGCGTTCGTCTACAAGTTCGACTACGACAGCGCAGCGACCACCGTCGCGGCGACCGGCGCGAAATCGGTGACCCTCACCCCCCGCGACGGGCACCGCACCCTGACCGTGCAGGCCAAGGACTCCGCCGGCAACCTGTCCAACCCCAACCAGTACGTCTTCGACGCCGGTAACGCCGCGCTCGCCGAGCCGCTGCCCGGCGCGACGATCGTCAAGCGCACCAAGTTGCGGATCACCACCCCGGTCAGCGGCTACACCCGCACGTACTTCGAGTACCGGCGCGGACCCGGCGGGGCAACCCTGCCGGTGCCGTCGGCCAACCTCACCTCCGCCACCGGTGCGCCGATCACCGCCACCGCCGCCAGCCCGGTCGCCCTGTCGACACTCGGCGGGTACGCGATCTGGAACGCCACCGACACCCTCGGCCTGATCGGCGGCGTCGTCGAGGTCCGGGCGCACCTCTACACGGCCAGCGGCACCACGCCCGCCTACACCATCCCGTGGGTCCGGGTCAGCGTCGACTCCAGCGGTGACGGCGCCGCCGACGACGAGGTCGGCCCCGGCTCGGTCAACCTGCTCACCGGCGACTACTCGCTCTCCTCCACCGACGCCGAGGAACTGGGCCTCTCGGTCACCCGCGCGGCCTCCTCGCGCAACCCGGCCGACGGTTACCAGCCGATGGCGCAGCGCCTCACCCCCAACCAGCAGCAGGTCTCCACCGACCTGACCGGCTTCACCGTTCCCTCCACGTCGTCCGCGCTGCGCTCCACCGCCCGCGGTCAGGGTGAAACCACGCCGGCCGACTCGCTGGAGATCACCCCGGTCACCACGACCAGCAACGACACCTATGTGGCGGTCGGCGGCGACGGTGGCGGGATGCGGCTGAGCATGAGCCCCGGCAAGACGTACCGGATGACCGGCTGGATCTACGTGCCAGCCGCCACCGGGCTGGTGCCCGCGTACACGGCGCGAGGTCTGCGGATAGTCGGCTTCCACAAGGTCGGCAGCACCTACACCGAGGTCACCTCCGCGATGGCCGGCTACACCGACGGCTGGCAGGAAATCTCGGTCGACATGACCGTGCCCGCCGGGGCCACCGAAGCGTTCTTCCGGCTCTACAACGGCATGCAGGGCGGCTCCGGCCGCAAGGTCTACTGGGACAACCTCTCCGTCACCGAAGTCGTCGCTCCGTTCGGGCCGTCCTGGACCGGCGGTGCCACCGGCGGCGCGGCGGACGTCGATTACACCACCGTCACCCTGCCCGAGCCGTCGCTGGCCCGGGTGAACACTATCGGCGGAGGCTGGATCACCTTCGCCAAGAACTCCGACGGCACGACCTTCGCCCCCGAGCCGGGTGCCGAGGGTCTGGTGCTGAGCAAGGTCGGCAGCACCTCGTACCGGCTGAGCGAACTGGACGGCACGGTCACCGAGTTCACCCAGCAGGGTGGCGCGTGGGCGGCCACCTCCTCCTGGACACCCGAGTCGGACACCACCTCCCGCTACGTGTATGACACCGCTGGCAGCCGCCTGCTGCTGAAAAAGGTGATCAATCCGACCGAGCCGGGCGTCGGTGACTGCACCACCGCCACCCCGGCCCGCGGCTGCGAGGTGCTGGAGTACGAGTACGCCAACGCGACGACCTCCGGGTTGAGCCAAACCGTCTTCGGTGACTACACCGACCGCGTCTCCGGCGTGAAGCTGTGGGCCTGGGACCCGGACACCTCCGCGATGACCGCCACCCAGATCACCCGGTACGCGTACGACAACCTGGGCCAGCTCCGCGAGGTGTGGGACCCGCGGGTCACCCCGGCGCTGAAGACCGTCTACGAGTACGCGGGCGGCCGGGTCACCAAGGTCACTCCGGCCGGGGAGTTGCCCTGGAACGTCGACTACGGCAACCCTGACGTCGACTCCGCCGCGCTGCGGTGGGACCTCGACGCGGGCTCCGGCACGAGCGTCGCCGACTCCTCCGGAGGCGGCCGCACCGGCACCATGGCCTCCGGCGTGTTCTGGACGCAGGGCAACGACCCGGAAAACCCGGACGACCGGGCCGTCATGTTGACCGGCGGCACCGGTCAGCAGATCAGCGTCGCCGGCACCGCCCTGTCCAACACCGCCTCGTACACCGTTTCCGCCTGGGTGCGGTTGACCGACAAGTCCGTCAACCGCACCGCCGTGTCCAAGGACGGCTCGCGGACCAGCGGCTTCTTCCTCAACTACGTCGCCGCCGACGACCGGTGGGCGTTCTCCCGGGTGAGCGCCGACAGCGACAGCGCCACGCCCTTCCGGGCCACCTCCAACACCGCCCCGGTGCTCGGCAAGTGGACCCACCTCACCGGCGTCTACGACACCGCCAGCGGCCAGATGAAGCTCTACATCGACGGCGTCCGGCAGACCACCACCGCCGCCGTCGGCGGCTGGAACGCCACCGGCGGCTACGTCGTCGGCCGGGCCAAGTGGGCCGGCGCCGCCTCGAACATCTGGCACGGCGGCATCGACGACGTCCGCGTCTACGGCAAGGCGCTCACCGACGCCCAGGTCGCCGACCTGGCCGGCGACGAAAACGCCGGCAAGCTGCTCAAGGTGCGCCGGGCCGCCCTCCAACAGGGCTCGAAGACGGCCACCGACGGGGAGACCGCCACCACTGTCGTCTACAACGTCCCACTCACCCAGGCCGCTGGTGGCCCGTACAACCTCGACTCGGCCGCCATCTCCACCTGGGGCCAGGTCGACCTGCCCACCGACGCGACGGCGATGTTCGGACCGGAGGACAACCCCGGCCGCAGCAGTGCCACCCCTGCCGCGCCAGGCACCAACGGCTTTCAGTACGCCACAGTCCACTACCTCTCCGCCGGGGGTAAGGAGGTCAATACCGCCAGCCCGGGCGGGTATATCGAAACCAAGGAGTACGACCGTTTCGGCAACGTGATCCGGACGCTCGAGGCCACCGACCGAGCACTGGCCCTGGGTACCCTGCCTGCCGCCGCGACCTATCTGGCGGAGTTGGGTCTTGCCGGCTCCGATACGGCGACGCGTGCACTAGCGCTGTCCACCATCAGCACGTACGGCTCCGATGGTGTCGACCTGCTCGAAACGCTCAGCCCGACGATGAGCGTCGTCCTGGAGAACCCGGTGCCCGACCCGGACGGGGCCGGCCCCCTGGAGGCCGTGCCGGCGGGCACCACCGTGATCGGCCGGGCCCGAACGCTGAACACGTACGACGAGGGCAAGCCGGACGGCGCCGCGTACCACCTCATCACCAAGGAACGCACCGGTGTGCAGGTGGTCGGGTACCCGGACTCGGATGTGCGGACCACCACCTTCTCGTACGACGGCCACAGCGGTGGGGTGTCCGGCTGGGCGATCGGCAAGTTCACCACGATGGTCGCGGACGCGGGTGGTGCCAATCTGACCGCGCGCGGCGCGTACGACGCGACCGGCAAGGCACTCAAGTCCTGGGGGATCGACTCGTCCGGCTCGGACGCGCGAGCACGGGAGCACATCTACTACACGGTGGGTGCGAACGCGCAGGACGCCGCGTGCGGCAACCGGCCAGAGTGGGCTGGTCAAGCATGTGTCAGTCGTGCGATCGGGGCAGTGGTCGGTCATGACCCCTCCCGGATGACGACTGAGCTGCCGGTCCGGCGTGTGACCAGGTACAACCGCTTCGGCAGCGCCGAGGAGGTGGTGGAGACCGCCGGCGGTAAGACGCGGACCACTGTCACCACCCACGATGCCGCCGACCGGGAGGTGACCACCTCGATCACCGGTGACGAGGGAGTCGCGACGCCGGCGGTCACCACGACGTATGACGCGGTGACCGGTGAGCCGGCCGTGACCACGTCGGGCACCGACACGATTCGTCGGGAGCAGGATCTGCTCGGCCGGTTGGTCCGCTACACGGACGCCGACGGCGGCGTGACGGACACCGAGTACGACCGGTTCGACAAGCGGGTGAAGGTGAGCGACCCGACCGGATCGGTCACCTTCACCTACGACCGGGCGGTGGAGCCCCGCGGTCTGGTGACCAGTGTCGCCGACAGTGTCGCCGGGACGTTCAACGCTCGGTACTCGCCGGACGAGCAGCCGGTGCACGTGAGCTACCCGGGCGGCCTGACCCGGACCGACCGGCTCAACGCCAACCAGGAACCGGTCGAGCGGGTCTACACCCGCGACTCCGACGGGGCGGTCGTCTATTCGGAGTCGGTAGTAGAGAACGTGGCCGGTCAGCGGGTCGAGCACACCTTCACCGGCGGCAGTAAGCACTATTCCTACGACCGGCTCGGGCGCTTGACCCGTACCCAGCACGACAGCGCCATCATGGCTGGGTGTGTGACCCGGACGTACGGCCACGACAACCGCACCAACCGGAATCGGCTGTCGACCTTCACGCCCGCCCCTGACGGCGCGTGCGAAGAAAGCACCCTGGACACCGAGGAACTGCACACCTACGACACCGCGGACCGGTTGACGGACGCCGGCTACACCTACGACGCCTTCGGCCGTACGACCGGTATGCCGGGCGGGCTCACCAACGAGTACCACGTCAACGACCTGGTAGAGCGGCAGACCGTCGGTGACGCGCGACGGACCTGGACGCTGGACCCGGCGCATCGGTTCCGCGGGTACACCACCGAGACGCTCGTCGACGGGTCATGGGCCTCCTCCTCGAGCAAGCTCAATCACTACGGTGACGACTCGGACAAGCCGAGCTGGATCGTCGAGGACACCGCTCAAGGTCAGATCACCCGCAACGTGTCCGGGCCGGACGGTGACCTCGTAGCCACCACCTCAGGCGGTCAGGTGCAGCTCCACCTGGCCAACCTGCACGGCGATGTGGCCGTCACCGTCGACCCGGGGCTCACCGAGCTGGAGGTGTTCGACTACGACGAGTTCGGCGTGTCTGTCGAGGGGCAGGCCACCACCCGGTACGGGTGGCTGGGTGGCAAGCAACGTTCGGGCGACGCGTTGGGCGGCCTCCTGCTGATGGGGGTACGGCTCTACAGCCCGTCGCTCGGTCGGTTCCTTCAGGTCGATCCCGTCGACGGCGGTAACGCGACGGCGTACGACTACTGCTCCGGCGACCCAGTGAACTGCGTCGACCTGGACGGGAAGTTCTGGGGCCGGGCGAAGCGGGCGGCGCGAGGCGCGTGGAACTTCGCCAAGAAGAATCCCGGGTTGGTGGCCGCGACGGTAGCCGCCTTCACCCCGCCTCCGGTCAATCTGATCGCGGGTGGCGTCGCTGTCGCCTTCTCACTCCGCTCGGCCGCGAGCAACGCTCGGAAGGGCAGGTGGGGCGCGGCGGGTGCTGACCTCGTCACAGCGATCCCCGGCATCGGCGGCGGGGCTCGGGGCATTCGCTGGGGGATGACCGCCTACAAGGCCAGCCGGATGGCCAGGAAGGTTCCCAAGTACAAGGGATACCGAGGCGCCCGTGCGGACAAGCGGCCGTACGTCAGCAGGATGCACGCCAAGCGATCGATCTCCAAGCGCAGCTACCGCAAGATGAACCGGTGGGGCAACATCGACCGCAAGTACGCGCTGACGGCATCCTGGGCCTACAACCGGTGCGGCAGCTACAACCCGTGCCGCAACTCCCGTGTCTCCCGGTGGTCACGCCTCTACTAGCGGCGCGGTTCGACGGCACTGTTTGAACGACGGAGGGTAGCGAGATGGATCTGGCGATGGGGCTCACGAAATGGCTGGCGGGTCCCATCGCCAGGTTTGTCGACGCCGACGGCGAGACTGCGGGGGAGCGGCGTGCCGAGGTGATCGAGCACGCCGGCCTGCCGGGGGAATATCTGGACGACCTTGGCCTGCGGCACGCGACCCGGGCGGTGGCCTGGTTCATCCTGTGTGGTGTGGCGGTCGCCGTCGCCGCGGTGGTGGTGATTCCAATCTCCGTATTCGCGAACGAGCGGATGAAGGATCTGGCGTTTGACATCGCCGAGTGGGTGATCTTCTTTCCCTTCTGGATGGCGGCCGTGCACGCTGTGAAGATGGTGGTGATCCGGTACCTGCCCGAGCGCCGGTGGAATCCGCGGAGCCGGCTGTGGCGGGCGGCGTTGCTGGCGCAGACGCCTGACTACCTGCTCGCAGCCCTGCTGACAGCTGCCAACGCGCTGTGGTGGTGAGCTTTGGTCCCGGTTCGACATCGGTGCAAGGTTGATCTTCTTCCCCTTCTGAATGGCGGCCGTGCACTCGGTGAAGGTGGTGGTGGTCTGGTATCTGCCGGAGCGCTGGTGGAATCCGCGGAGCCGGCTGTGGCGTGCGGTGCTGCTGGCCCAGACGCCGGAGTACGTGCTCGCTCTCCTGGCGACCGCGGCCAGCGCGATGTGGTGGTGAGGTTCGGTGGAGATGAACCATGAGGCTGAGGTCCTGGTCGCCGAGATCCAGAGGTACGGGCTCGACCATGATCTGGTGATCTCCGTCGAAGTGCGTGAGGTTGACGGTCAGTCGGATGTGACGGACATCTGGCTGGACCTGCACGCGGAGGTGGGGCCGGAGGTCCTGGTTTCCCACGTGGCGAGTGATCCCCACTGCCGGATCAGCGTGCAGGACTTCACCTTTGAGGAGGTCGAGGGCCAGCATGTCCCGGAGTTCGTCTACCAGGCGTTCCAGGGTGAGAGAACGTTGGCGATCGAGGAGCGTCCGCTCTCCCGCTGGCGGGTGCTCCGCTTGCACGTTTCCGGCATTGAGTACGTCGCGACCGTCCGACTGAACCGAGACCCACTCGACGAGTGGGAAGTGGCTCGTCTCTAAGAGGATCACCTAGATGAATGTCGACCCGTTCATTCGAGCTGGCCCCGCTGGCAGATTCGCTTCGTAGGCCTGGCGGCGGCGTCCCCGGTGATTTTTCCGGCTCTCACCTGCCCGCCCATGGCACCACGCTCCCAGCGAGGCCGGGGCGCCGGCATGGTCGTCGCGCTGACGGGCGGGGCCTTCGCTCGCTAGGCGCCACGGCTCGCGGTGCTGATGCCGAAGGCGCACCCGCGTGGCTTAGCCTTCGAATTTAGGGTGAGTAGGTGGCGAGGCGGGTGGATCTGACAGACGAGTGGGCGCACGGGAGGACGCTGGCTGATCCGGGCAGCTTCGTGGTGCGCCTGATGGCCGCTCCGGTGGCCTGGTTGACGGCGCTGGCTGACGACGTGCCCACCCTGCGTCGGGAGTCTGTCCAGGCGCCCACGCACTCCGTCGAGGCGAATCTGCGGAGTCAGGAGCGGGCGTACGCCTGGATGACGCTTGCCGTGGCCTGGGGTGCAGCGGGCGTGGCGGTCGTACTCCTGATTGAACCGATGGTCGGGGAGGCGACGGCCGACATGGCGTTCGGCGTGGTCCTGTTCGGAGTAGCCTTCGCCATGCTCTGCGCTGGCCTGAGCGGGTTGCGGGCTGCGGTCGCCGATCGTTGGGGCTGGATCGTGTTTCCGGGTGACGCGGCGGAGAAGCCGGTCCGGCTGCGATTGGCCCGCCTGCCCGGCCAGAAGACGACTGTCCATCGACTGCGGGTGCGGGTCCTACGCTGGCTCTGTTGGCCGTCATCCTGGGACCTGCTGTTCGCGGCGGTTCTCGCCACGCCCTTCGGCCTGGCTGGCGCGGCCGGGTGAGGACAGGGCAGAGTCCGTAGTCGAGCACAGTGCCGGCAGCGGGTGAACCAGAGGAAGCATGGTCTACCGGTACGACCGGCTGGGCAAGTGGACCAGAAGCATGTCGCGAACCTCATGCCGGCAGAAGTCCTACAGGCGGAGCTGGCAATGGTGAACTCGGGCGACTCGGGGCGAAGGCTGTCGGTGTTGGGGCTCATGCTCCTTTTCACCGTGATCCTGTTGCCCGGCATCGTGGGCGAGGGAGGTTGGCGTGCCTGGATCGCGGTGCCCGCCAGCATCGGACTTGTCGTTGTCCTTTTGCGTGAACTCGCCGCTGTGATCCAACGACGACGGCGTCCTCCTCAGCCGGAGCGGCCGGACGCCTGACGGCGGACCGTCAGCCCGGGGCTTCGTCCGTTGTGGTGGGAGCGCTCGCTTCGTAGGCTCGTCGGCGACGGTGGCGTCCCGGCCCTGACGCTGTCGCGGGCACACCACGGGAAAGGACGCCGGTGCTCTACTGGCTGTTGAAGTACGTGCTCCTCGGTCCGCTGCTCAAGCTGATCTTCCGCCCGCAGGTGGAGGGGCTGCAGCACGTGCCGGCGACCGGCCCGGTGATCCTGGCCAGCAACCACCTCTCCTTCTTCGACTCGATCTTCATCCCGTTGATCGTTTCGCGGAGGGTCACCTTCGTGGCCAAGGCGGAGTACTTCACCGGCAAGGGGATCAAGGGCCGGTTGATGAAGATGTTCTTCGTCGGCACCGGCACGATCCCGGTGGACCGCTCCGGCGGTCAGGCCGCCCGCGCGGCGCTGGACACCCAGTTGCGGGTGCTGCGCGCTCAGGGAGTGGCCGGCATCTACCCCGAGGGCACCCGATCCCCGGACGGGCGGCTCTACCGGGGCAAGACCGGAGTGGCCCGGCTGGCCCTGGAGAGCGGCGCGGTGGTGGTGCCGGTGGCGATGCTCAACGCCGACGAACTCCAGCCGCCCGGCCGGCTCCTCCCGCGGGTCGGCCAGGTGCGGGTCCGCTTCGGCGCGCCCCTGGACTTCTCCCGCTACGCCGGCCTGGCCGGCGACCGGTTCGTCGAGCGCGCGGTCACCGACGAGGTCATGTACGAGTTGATGGAACTCTCCGGCCGGGAGTACGTCGACATCTACGCCCAGAAACTCAAGACGCCGGTCGCCGCCTGAGGCGGCTCAGCGACCGAGCTGCCTGAGGCGGCTCAACACGCGACCGCCGGCCCGGTCGGGCTGATCGGCCGACCGGCCAGCGCGAGCAGGCCGGGGGCGTCGTTGCGCAACGCGAAGGTGCGTACCTCGGCGCGGGTCTCCCGGGCGCCCGCCGGATCGCCGGCCCGGGTCAGCTCCGCCGCCGCGAACGCCAACGCCAGCACCCGGTCGCTCACGTCCGGAATCCGCCCGTAGGTCTCGGCGGCGGCCAGGTGCAGCTCGGCGGAGCGCCGGTGGTCGCCGTCCGCCGACGCCAGGGCCGCCGTCACGGTCCGCAACGCCGCCTCCGACCAGGGCGTGCGATGCCCGACCCGGCCGAGCATCGTGCGCACCCGCACCGCCGCGTCCCGACCGCTCAGAGCTGCGGCGTACGCGGCCGCGGCGATCCACTCCCCGCTGGCCAACGCCGGCACCGCCGACCAGCACCGGTCCAGTTCCTCGATCAGCTCCGCCGCCTCGGCCTCGCGCCCCTGCAAGGCACGGCACAACGCCGCCATGCTCAGCATCGTCCAGTGCAGCCGGTGGAACCCGCTGCGCCGTGCGGTGTCCAGCGCGTCGGCCAGGTCGTCCGGATCGTCGTCGTCACGCAGCACGAGCAGACAGCAGCGCAACCCGCGCACCTGCATGTCCCAACTGCCGGTGGGCGTGTCCACGAACGCCTCGGCCGCCGTGAGGAGCCGACCGAAGTCACCGTCGAACCAGGCGCGCATCGCCTCCGCCGAGTAGCTGGTGGTCAATGTCTGACCGCTGGCGGTCCGCGCCGGCGCGGCCGACAGCAGGGCGTTGGACCGCAGCCAGTCGCCCTCCTCGCGGATCGCGTAGGCGAGGTTCTGGGTGGCCCGGGGCAACGCCAGCAGTTGACCGGCCCGGGCGAACTCGACGATCGCGTGCAGCTCGTCCAGGCCCACCCGGTCGCCGGACTGGTAACGGGCCGTGGCCGCGGTGATCCGCGCGTTGGTGCGGGTCTCGGTCAGGCCCAACCGCTCGGCGATCTCCGCCGCGGTGTCCGCCGCCGCCACGGCCGGGTCCCGCTCGTAGTTGAGCATGTGCAGCCGGCCCATCTCCGCGTACGCGTCCGCCTTCTGCGGACTGTCCGGCAGCGGCTCGAACAGCTGCACCGCGCGGTCCAGGCAGGCCAACGCGTCACCACGGTCGGCCCGAAGCCAGGCGGCCTGGCCGAGCAGCGTCCACGCCCGGGCGGCGCAGGCCTTGTCGCCGTGCGACAGCAACCGGTCGGCGAGCGTGTGCACCTGCTCCGCCCCGCCCCCGGACAGGAACGCGTTGCCGTCGCGGTAGAACGAGATCTCGGTGCTCAACAACTCCAACTGGAGCCGACCCGTTGGGTCGTCGTCGTCGGCCAGGCCGAGAGCCCGACCCGCGTGGCTGGCCGCCGCGTCCAGCCCGTGCAGCGCGTACGCCCGGCGGGCCGCCCGGTGCAGCGCCTGCCGCGCCGGCCCGGCATAGCGCCGCACCTCCATGCCGAGCGAGCGGGCGATCTCGTGGGCCGCCCAGCGGTGGTGGGCGAGCACCTCGGCCAGGTCGGTGTCGCGGGAGTGCGACAGCGCGTCGAGCCAGTCCGCGGCCCGCTCGTGCCGGGCCACCCGCTCGGTACGCGGCAACCGCTGGTAGCAGACGTCACGCACCAGGACATGGCGGAACCGGAACTCCGCCTGCCCGGCCATCGTCGACGCGGACTGCTCGTGCACGAAGTCGCGCTGTTCCAGTCGGCGCAGCGAGCGCTCGACCGACTCGACCGGCTGCCCGAGCGCGGCGGCGACCGCGCCGGGCCAGAACTGCACCCCGACCACCGACGCGGCCAGCAGCACCGCGCGGTCCTTGGCGTCGAGCAGGTCCACCCGGTTGGCGATCACCGCATGCACGCTCTCCGGCATGGTCAGCTCAAGGTGCTTGTCCAGCGACCACCCCCGCCCGGACTGGCGCAACGCCCCCTGCTCGATCAGCATCCGCACGTACTCGTGCGCGTAGAGCGGGTTGCCGCCGGCCACCTCGATCAGCGGGCTCAGCATGTCGGCGGAGAACGCCGCCTGGCCGAACAGGTGCGCGTACAGGGCGGCGATGCCGGTGTCGCGCAGGGGTGGCAGGGTGATGGTCACCGAGCCGGTGATCGTCCCGGCCCAGCTCGGGTCCCGGTCGACCAGCTCCGGGCGGGCGGTACAGAGCAGCAGCAGCGGCACGTCGCGGGCCGCCGCCCCGAGCAGCTCCACGAAGCGCAGCATCGCGTCGTCGGCCCAGTGCAGGTCCTCGAAGACCAGCACGGTGGGACGTCGGGTGGCCAGCGCCAGCAGGAAACGACGCCACGCCGACTCCGCCTCCTCGGCCGGCAGTGGCGTGCCGGGCAGCCCGACCAGCGGGCGCAGCGCGTCCACCACCCGGTCCCGCTCGCCGGGGCCGATCAGCTCGCCCACGGCGGCGGCCAGTCGCTGCGCGGCGCTGCCCGCCGGGTCGGTGTCCAGGATGCCCGCCTCGGACTTGACGATGTCGGCGAGGGCGGCGAAGGTGACGTTCTCACCGAACGGTGGGCACCGCCCGGTCCGCCAGGTCAGCGGCTCGTCGACCAGCCGGCCGGTGTGCCGGTAGAGCTCCCGCAACAGCCGGCTCTTGCCGATGCCGGCCCGGCCGAAGATCGTCACCACCTGTGGTCGACGGTCACGCAGCGACCGGTGCAACGCGTTGACGAGCATGCCCAACTCGTGTTCCCGGTCGACCAACGGGGTGGTGTCCGGCTCCCGGTCGGTGGGCTGGCGACGCAGCGGGGACAGGGCCAGCCACACCTCGGTCGGCGACGACCGTCCGCGCAGGGTGACCGGGGGCTGCTCCTCGTAGCGGATCGCGTCCTTGGTGAGCGCGTGGGTGGTGCCACAGACCAGCACCCCGCCGGGTGGCGCGACGGACTGCATCCGCGACGCGGTGTTCACCACGTCGCCGGCCACGATCGCCTGCCCACCGTCGCGGGCGGCGGCCACGTCCACCAGCGCCTCGCCGGTGGCCACCCCGACCCGGAACCGCAGCTCGGTGCTGCCGGTCGGCGCGAACCGGGTGAGCACCCGTTGCAGTTCGAGACCGGCCCGTACGCAGCGCAGCGCGTCGGTCTCGGTGGCGATCGGGGCGCCGAAGAGCGCCATCACCGCGTCGCCGATGTACTTTTCGACCACCCCGCCGTACTGGCCGACCACCCGCCGGGCGGCGGAGAAGAACCCGGTCTGCATGCCGCGGACCTGCTCCGGGTCGGCCCGCTCGACGTACGGCGTGAAGTCGATCAGGTCCACGAAGAGCACGCTCACCCGGCGGCGGTCCTCCTGCGGGGTGGCTGCCGCGGGCCGGTCCGCGCCCGGTCGGGGCGACCCGCACGAGGTGCAGAACGTGACGTCCGAGGCGAGTGGGCGCAGGCAGTGCGGGCAGACAGCGCCCAGCTCGGCCCCGCAGCCACCGCAGAAGCGGTCGCCGTCGGCGGCCGTACGTCCACAGCGTCCACACTGCGCGGCGATGACACCCCCCCCAGAGGCGAACAGGTCGACGCCGGTGGCGTCCCCTGCCGGGAATTATCGCCCGCGCCCGCCGCTGTCAGGAACCGGCCTGTTGGCTTGTGGACAGTCCATCGGGGCGGAAGCGGACTACATTCAGTCCGCCACATGTCGATCAGCGACCAGAGGGGGACAGGTCAATGGTGTACGTCAAGTTGGAGAGCGACTGGACCGACGGCAACGGGGTCAGCCACTCCGCCGGCGATTCGGTGGACGTCGACGCCGCCACGCTCGCCACGCTCCAGGCCGAGGGCATCGTCAGCGAGCAGTCCCACGGCAAGGGCGGTGACAGCGCAGGCCCGGACAAGTGGGCCGGGCCGGGCAGCTCCGGGGTGTGACGCGCCGCCGGTGAGTCGTCGACGCGGCCGGGTCGCCCACGGGTGACCCGGCCGCGTCGTGCGTGTGTCGGGCGGGTCAGCGGTCGTTCATGCCGGCGCGGCGGCGCAGCGCGGCGACGTCGGTCACCACGATCCGACGCCCCTCGGTGCGCAGCCAGCCGCGACTGGCGAACGAGCCGATCGCCTGGTTGACGCTCTGCCGGGAGCCGCCGGCCATCTCGGCCAACTGACTCTGGTTGAGCTCGATCGTGATCATCGGCGCCTGGCTCTCGCCGGCCAACCGGACCAGCGTCTTGGCCACCCGGCCGGGCAGGTCGAGGAAGACATGGTCGGCGTTCTGTTCGGTGAGCCGGCGGATCAGCCCGCCCAACGAGCGCATCACCGCGTCCAGGATGCGGGGGTTGGAGTGCACCAGCTCCATGAACGCGCCCCGGGAGAGTGCGAGCGCCGCGCAGTCCTCGATGGCCTCCGCCGATGCGGACCGGGTGGACGCGTCGAGCAGGGAGACCTCGCCGAGCACGTCCGGTGGTCGGATCACCGACAACACGGCCCGCTCACCGGTCGGTGCGGTGCGAAAGACGGCCACCGCGCCGCGGCGCAGCACGATCAGCGACTCACCCGGGTCGTTCTCCACGAAGAGCAACTGGCCCTTGCGGTAGGTGCGCGGAACGGCGGCGGCGATGACACGCTGGCGTACCTCAGGCTCCAACCCGGCGAACATCTCGACACCCGTGAGCGCGTCACCCGGCTCCGGCAGGCGCATCTCCACGGCCCAACCCCTCCCCGGTCATGGACCACAAACTCGCTCACCGGGTGAACCTGATGGCCCTGACAAGGTGAACTGACACCGATTCGGCGTCCGGTAGCGGTACACATCAGATCATGACGGTCCGGTCGCTTGCTGTACACCCCTCGAAGCACTTCCGTGACCGTCGCGAGCTGGACCCCCGCCGGCTACGGTCGCGCGGCGGTGGGCGAGGATGGCCGGAATGGTCTACCGCTACTTCTACGACTGCGAGTTCATCGAGGACGGCACCACCGTCGACCTCGTCTCGATCGGTGTCGTCGACGAAAACGGCCGCGAGTTCTACGCGGTCTCCACCGAGTTCGACGACTCCCGCGCCGTGCCCTGGGTTCGACGCAACGTGCTGGACAAGTTGCCCTCCCCGGCGGACCGGGCCTGGCGGTCGCGGGAGCGCATCCGCGACGACCTGTACGACTTCCTGGTCGAGCCGATCCGGGACCGGCCGGGGGAGCAGTTGGAGCTGTGGGCCTGGTACGCCGCGTACGACCACGTGGTGCTCGCCCAACTCTGGGGTGCGATGCCGGCGCTGCCCCGGGAGATCCCCCGCTACACCAAGGAGCTGCGACAGCTCTGGGACGACAGTGGTCGGCCGACCCTGCCGGAGGCGGACGCGGCCCGGCACGACGCTCTGGTCGACGCCCGGCACAATCTGGCCCGCTGGCGGGCGATGACGAGCCGCTGACCGTCGGTCGTACCGCCGTAGGTTTGACCGGTTCTGTCCCGGGCATCGGTTCGGCGAACCGAAGCGGAGGAGACTGCCATGAGCAACGAGTCGACCAGCGCCGCGGAGTCCCGCGCCCGGATCACCGAGCTGGCCCGGGCCGCACGGATCTGCATGCTCACCACGATCGCTCTGGACGGGCGGCAGGTGAGCCGGCCGATGGGGCTCCAGGAGATCGAGTTCGACGGCGACCTGTGGTTCTTCGCCTACACCGACTCGGCAAAGGTCCGTCAGCTCCGGGTGAACCCAGAGGTCAACGTCGCCTTTTCCGACCAGAAGCACCACGCCTGGGTGTCGATCTCCGGGACCGCCACCGAGGGGTTCGACCGGGCCCGGGCCGAGCAGTTGTGGAGCCCGCTGCTCAAGGCCTGGTTCCCGGACGGGCTGGACACGCCGGGTCTCACGCTGATCAAGGTGCACGCCACCTCCGCCGAGTACTGGGACTCGCCGAGCAGCACCGTCGTCAACCTCCTCGGCTACGCGAAGGCCGCGGTCACCGGCCGGCCACCGAAGGCCGGCGAGAACCACGAGGTGACCTTCTGACCGGGATCGCCCCGGGGCGCGCTGTCGCCGTACCTGCGGGCCGACTACAGTGCGCTGTGACGGCCCGCCCCGGGCCGGCAACGGCGCCGATGGTCTGACCTGACACATATCCTGGGGCATATCGGGCTTTACCTGATGCTCCAGGAGGATGACGGATCATGCGTATCGGCGTGCTCACCGGCGGCGGCGACTGCCCAGGTCTCAATGCGGTCATCCGGGCGGTGGTCCGCAAGGGCGTCGCCACCTACGGTCACGAATTCGTCGGCTTCCGGGACGGCTGGAAGGGCCCGCTGGAGGGTCTGTCCCGTCCGCTGGGCATCGCCGACGTCCGTGGGATCCTGCCCCGCGGTGGCACCATCCTCGGTTCGTCCCGGACCAACCCGTTCAAGATCGAGAACGGCGTCGAGCGGATCAAGGACAACCTCGCCGAGCAGGGCGTGGACGCGCTCATCGCGATCGGCGGCGAGGACACCCTCGGCGTGGCCACCAAGCTCTACGAGCTCGGCGTGCAGGTGGTCGGCGTCCCGAAGACGATCGACAACGACCTCGGCGCCACCGACTACACCTTCGGCTTCGACACCGCTGTCAACATCGCGATGGAGGCCATCGACCGCCTGCACACCACGGCGGAGAGCCACCACCGCACCCTGGTCGTCGAGGTGATGGGCCGGCACGCCGGCTGGATCGCCCTGCACGCCGGCCTGGCCGGCGGCGCCAACGTGATCCTGCTGCCCGAGCGGCAGTTCGACGTCGACCAGGTGGCCGGCTACGTCGAGAAGCGCTTCCAGCACCAGTACGCCCCGATCGTGGTCGTCGCCGAGGGCGCCCAGCCGCTGGACGGCCAGATGGTCCTCGCCAACCAGGAGCTGGACTCGTTCGGCCACGTCCGCCTCGGCGGCATCGGTCAGTGGCTCGCCGAGCAGCTGGAGGCCAAGACCGGCAAGGAGGCCCGCACCGTGGTGCTCGGCCACATCCAGCGCGGTGGCACCCCGACCGCCTTCGACCGGGTGCTCGCCACCCGCCTGGGCCTGCAGGCCATCGACGCGGTCAACGACGGCGACTGGGGCAAGATGGTCGCGATGCAGAGCACCGACATCGTCCGGGTGCCGCTGGCCGAGGCCACCCGCGAGCTGAAGACCGTGCCGCTGGAGCGGTACGCCGAGGCCGAGGTGTTCTTCGGCAGCTGATCGACGGTCGGCGGCGCGGCGGGCCTGCGGGTCCGCCGCGCCGCGACCCGACGCGAGGGGGTACGACCGAGATGTCAGCCGGGGTGCACACGGTAGCGGTGATCGGCGCGGGCAAGATCGGTGAGCTGATGCTCTCCGGGCTGCTGCGCTCGGGATGGCCCGTGGACAAACTGCTGGCAACCGCCCGCCGGCCGACCCGCGCCGAGGAGTTGACCGCCCGCTACGGCGTACGCGTGGTCGACAACCTGACGGCGGTGGACGAGGCGGCGGTGCTCGCGATCTCGGTGAAACCGCAGGACGCCGCCGCGCTGCTCGACGAGATCGGCCCCAAGGTGCCGGCCGACAAGCTCGTCATCTCGCTCTGCGCCGGCCTGCCCACCAGCTTCTTCAGCCGCCGGCTGCCCGACGGCACCCCGGTGGTCCGGGTGATGACCAACACCCCGGCCCTGGTCGACGAGGCGATGACCGCGATCTCGGCGGGCGCGTACGCCACCGGCGCCCACCTGGCCCTCGCGGAGGAGATGTTCAAGCCGCTCGGCCAGACGATCCGGGTGCCCGAGTCGCAGCAGGACGCGGTCACCGCCCTCTCCGGCTCCGGCCCGGCCTACTTCTACCTGCTGGTCGAAGCCATGATCGATGCGGGGATCCTGCTCGGGCTGCCCCGGCAGGTGGCGCACGAGCTGATCGTGCAGACCGCCATCGGCTCCGCGGTGATGCTGCGCGACTCCGGCGAACACCCCGTGAAGCTGCGCGAGGCGGTCACCTCGCCGGCCGGCACCACCATCTCCGCGATCCGCGAGCTGGAGAAGCACGGGGTACGCGCCGCGCTGCTCGCCGCGCTGGAGGCCGCCCGCGACCGGGCCCGCGAGCTGGCCGCCCAGGCCGACTGAGCCCGCCCCGCGTCGCGGGGCCGTGCGCGTCCCGGCGCGTGCCGCATACTGGCCCGGTGTTCACACTCGCCCAGGCCCGACACCTGGTGGCCACCCTGCAACCACGCGTCGCCGAGCTGGTCCGGGTCCGCGCCGACCTGGCCGAGCTGCGCGCCGACCTGGCCGACCACGGCGTCAGCGCCCTCGGCGGGCTGGCCGAGGTGAAGGGGCTGGAGGCACGGCTGCACGCCGTCGTCGACGAGCTGCACCAGCACGACATCCAGGTCAAGGGCATCGCTCCGGTGCTGCTCGACTTCCCGGGTGAGCGCGACGGCCGTGCCGTGCTCTGGTGCTGGCTGGAGGGCGACTCCGACGTGCGCTGGTACCACCGCGCCGAGTGCGGCTTCGCCGGCCGCCGCCCGGTCTGACCCGGGTCGTCACCCCTCGGCCACCGCGAACACCACCACGTTGTCGGTGTAGTGCCCGCGTCGGCGGTCGAAGTCACCCCCGCAGGTGACCAGGCGCAGCTCCGCACCGGGCGTCGGCCCGTAGACCGCCGCCGTGGGAAAGCGGTCCTTGCGGGTGCGCAGCGACCCGGTCACCCGGAACGACAGCCGCTGACCGCCGCGCCACACCTCCACCCGGTCACCGGGGCGCAGCTCACCGAGCCGGGCGAACACCGCCGGGCCGCGCCGCGAATCGAGGTGCCCGGCGAGCACCGCCGGGCCGGTGTCGCCCGGGGCCGGGCCGCCGCCGTACCAGCCCGCGGTGCCGAAGTCGTCCGGCGGGACCAGCGCCCCCGCACCGTCCAGGCCCAGCACGGTGAGCGTCGAGTCGACGCCGATGCGCGGCACGCGTACCCGGGTGGGTGGACCCTGCGGCGCGGGCGTGGCGGCCACCGACGGGCAGTCGTCGGTGCAGCCGGGGTGCCAGCTCGCCGCCATCGCCGGCGGCTCGCTGCCGGCCAGCCCGACCCCGGTGCCGGCGGCCAGGAAGACCGCCGCGCCGGCCGCGACGAGCTCGGCCAGCGGTACCCGGCGGTCGCGGTGCCGCCGGATCGACAGGTCCGGCCCGCCGCTCACCAGGTGGTGCGCCGCCGCCGACGCCAGAGCAGCAGGGCCGCCGCGGCGGCCGCCGCAGCCAACCCGCCGGCCACCAGGGGGTACGCGCCCAGCCCGGCTCCGGCGGTGCCACCGGCGCCGGTGTCCACCCCGCCGGCCGGGACGACCGTGCCGCCCTCGGCGTCGCGGCGCAGCTCGGCGGTGAGCCCGCCCTGCTTGGCGTCGAGCACCAGCAACGAGTAGACCGCGCCGCCGGTGAGCTGCACCTCGGCGTCGGTGCTCGGGCCGCCCGCGCCGGTCAGCCGTAGCCGCCAACTGCCCGGCTCGACCTGTTGGTACTCGGTCGTCGTGGCGAACTGGACCCCGTTGGCGATCAGCGGGCCGTCGGCGGCTGCCACGTCCAGCACCGGGGCCCGCACCGAAGCCTGCACGACACGCACCTTGGCGCGGCCGTCGGTGGGGGTGCTGAGGTCGTCGTTGAGCACCCGCAGGCCCAGGTCGGCGTGCCGGCCGACACCGGCCACCGTGTAGGCCTCGCCGCTGGCCACCGCCACCTCGGTGGTGAGCACCGGAGGATCGGTGGCGGGAGCGCCGGCCTCGCGCATCGCCACCGCGTACCGGCCGGGAGGCAACGACAGGTAGTCGGAGACCACCCCGTACCCGACGCCGGGGAACACCTGAGGCTTCGCGGCGTCCGGCGCGGCCAGGTAGACGTCCACCGCCGGCGTGTCGGGGGAGAGGTGGGCGAGCCGGACGTATCCGACGGTGTCCGCGCCGGTCGCCGCACGGGCCGGCACGGGCGTGCCGGCGGCGCTGACCGGAGTCGGCGTGCCAGCGGCGAGGGCGGTGCCGAGCAGGAGCGCGCCAACGCTGGCCAACAGCCGGCGGGGCACGAAACGAAGCGTATGCATGTCGCCTCCGGGGGCACGTTCGGTGAGCGGGCGGCAACCCACGATCAGAGTCCCGTGAGTAGGACTGGAGCGCAAGTTGCCGCGTCGATGTTTTTCTCGCCGCGTGCCGTGCCGCGCGAGCCGTGCCGCGGCGAGAGTCCAGCCTGACTGGACCGGGCCGTGCCGCTACCGCACCGCGAGGAAGCCGAACAGGTTGGGCACTCCGCCCGGCCCTGCCTCGACGACCCGGACCAACCCGAGGCCAGCGGCCATGGTCGCGTTGAGCAGGTCGGCGAGCGGAACGTGCCAGGCGCCGACCCGGACCCGGACGCCCCACGTGTTCCAGCTGTCGAAGCTGTGCCCCCGATCCGCGTACCGCTCGTCGATGACGACGTTCGGGTGCCGGCCCCAGTCGGCGAAGGCACCCACGAAGCAGGGGTGCACGCCCACGTGCACGAACCGCCCACCGGGGCGCAGCACCCGCGCGACCTCGCCCAATAGGGCGGGATAGTCGGGCAGGTCGGTGCTGGCCAGCACACACATCGCGGCCGGCAGTGACGCGTCGGCGATCGGCAGCACGGTCGCATCGGCACGGATGACCGGAAGCCGCCCGCTCGCGTGCCGCAGTTGTCCGCCGGACAGGTCCAGGCCCACCGGCGTCCAACCGAGACCCGCCGGCACCGACGCGTGGGCGCCGGTGCCGCAACAGATGTCGAGGCACGGACCGTCGCCCGCGCCGAGCAGGGCCGCCACTGTCGCGTGCACCCGGCGGAGATAGTCGCCACCGCCGGAGATGAAGTCCTCGTACCAGTCCGCGTGGGCGTCGTACGCCGGTGTGCTCGTCGCTCCCATCCGCCGATGGTAGGGACCCGCGCCGGTCCGGCCGGGCCTGTTCTTCCGAGGGCAGACGTGGCGTTTGTGTTCGTCGGTTGGCGGTTGCCGGTGAGTCCATGGTGGCGAGGGTCGATGCAGAGGAGGTCTGTTTCCGGCGGTCCCGTCGCCGGTTGCTGGCCCGCGGAGTTGGTGCACCGGCTGGCCCTCGCCGCGGACGACCCGGCACCCGGTCCCGGGCGCTGACGGGGCCGCCGCGGGACCTCGTGTTCGCCTATCCTCGGTCGATGCGGGATCGCCGGGTTGCGCTTGCGTGGGCGGCCTTCGCCGTCGTGGCGCTGGTGTCCTGTGTGCTCGTGCTGCGCCGTCCGGATCGCCTCTCCGACCTGCACATCTACTACGGCGCACTGTCCGACCTGCACGCCGGTGAGCCGCTGTACGACTATGTCGCGGCGAACGGGGGCCCGTTCACCTATCCGCCGTTCGCCGCACTCGTGCTGGGGCCGATCACCGCCGTCAGTGAGGGCGTACTGCAGGGGATCTGGCTGGTGGCGACGTGCGCGGCGGTCGTCGCCATCGCCGGGGCCGTCGGCGTCGCGCTGACCACCCGACGCTCCCGGCGGCCGCTCGTGGTGGCGGTGGCGGCCACGGTGCTGATGCTCTCCGCGCCGGTGCAGAGCAACCTGCGCTTCGGTCAGGTCAGCATCTTCATCGTGCTGATGGCCCTGCTCGACGGGATGGGCGTCCTTCCACCTCGACTGCGCGGGGCGCTGGTCGGGGTGGCTGCGGCGATCAAGCTGACCCCGCTGCTGTTCGTGGTCTACTTCGTCGCCACCGGCCGTTATCGGGACGCGGGCCGCGCGGTGGCGACTTTCCTGGCGTGTGCGGGGCTCGCCGGAATCGTGCTGCCCGGAGAGAGCTGGACGTACTGGACCGAGGCCGTGCGGCAGACCTCGCGGATCGGCAACCTGGCCTCGCTGGGTAACCAGTCCGTGCACGGGATACTGCTGCGCCTCGGCGTGGACGAGGCGGCGTTGCCGCTGCTCTGGGCTGGTCTGGTCGCGCTCGTCTGTGTGGCGGCGTTGCTGCGGGCGCGACAGTTGACGCGACAGGGCCGCTCCGGGCACGCGGCGGTGCTCGTCGGCTGCGCCACCGTCGCCGCGTCCCCGGTGTCCTGGACCCACCACCAGGTGTGGCCGGTGCTCGCCGCGATGCTGCTGATCGGCGCGTCCGGCGTCACCCAGCGGGGCGCCGGCGCGGCGCTGCTCGCCGCCATGGTCGTCTCGTTGGGCGCGGCGCTCAGCCCGATCTCGACGCGGCCGGGAGTGCAGTTCCTCTTCGAGAACGCCCGCGCCGTCGGGGTGGGCCTGCTGTGCCTCGTCGGCTTCGGCGGTGTCGCCGTCGCCGCCGAGCGCGCGAGCAGACGACCGGCCGCCGGCCGTGCCTGGCTGCGGGTGGGCGTCACCGCCACGGTGGCGGTCGCGTTCTTCGCCGTGCAACCGCTGCCGGCCGGGGCCGACCCCACCTTCAAGGCGTACAGCCTCGACGACGTGGTCAACCCGCGATACTTCTTCGTCTGCCGTGGTCCGGCCGAATGCGCCGCCTTCGCCACCGACGTGCCGGTCACCTTCGGCACCCGCGCCGAGAAGACCAAGGTCCGGGTCAACGGCGTGGTCTCCCCGCAGGTGACCCGACTGGAGTACTACTCCGCCCCGGGTGGCGCACCCAGGGCCATCCCGCTGCTCGCCGCGTACCCGGGTTCGCGTACCTTCTCGTTCCGGTCCGCGACGATGGCCCATGGTCGGCTCGTTGCGTACGCCTCGGACGGGCAGCCGATCGCCAGCTACGACGACGAACTCGCCGCCGCCCTCCGCACGACTACCCGGTAGACGATCCCGGGGAGGGCGGCTGGCCTTGCTCAGCGGGTGGCGGCGGCGAGGGCGGCGCGCAGCGTCGTGGCGTCGCTCGGGGCCGGGTGTTCCCAGTCGGTCGGGCTCGCGGAGTAGAGCGTGCCGTACGCCGGGGTGTCCGGCTGGTAGCGCCACCCCTCGGCCAGCGGGCCCACGTCCACCGCGTCGTAGCCGATCCGGTCCAGGAAGGCGGTCACCTCGGCCTTCGCGGCGGCGTCGTCACCGGCGATCGCGAGGGCGCTGCGGTCGGCGGCGCCGGCCGGGCGGGGGAGCGCGGCCAGGCCCGTGAAGTAGATGTTGTTGAAGACCTTGACCACCCGCGAGTCCGGCAGGTGGCGCTGGAGCAGCTCGCTGCTGGTGGTCTCGCCGGAGTCCAACTCCGGGAAGGTGCCATCGCGCTGCGGGTAGTAGTTGTTGGTGTCGATGACGACCTTGCCGGCCAGCGGTTCCACGGGCACCGCGCGGTACGCCTTCAGCGGCACGCTGACGACCACCAGGTCACCGACCTGCGCCGCGTCCTGCGCGGTGCCGGCGCTGGCGTGCGCGCCCAGGGTCTCCACCAGGTCGGTGAGGGTCTCCGGGCCCCGCGAGTTGCTCAGCACCACGTCGTAGCCGGCGTCGACGGCCAGCCGGGCCACTGCGCCGCCGATGTTGCCACTGCCGATCAGTCCCACAGTTGTCATGCTCGTTCCCAACTCCGTCCACCCGCGACGCATTCCCGACCAGCCTGGTGGGTTATTCGTTGTCCGCCGTCGGGCGGCTGCTCCCGGCTGCTGGCGACCTCGCCGTCCCGGCGGGTGCCTGGTGGCGCCGCGAGCCCGTCCTGCACAACGTACTGCTCACGCTGGTCGCCGACCGGCTCTCCGGGGAGGTGCCACTCTCCGGTGACGAGCGGATCGTGCCGGCTGCCGTGCGGTCCCGCCCCGTCCCGCCCCGTTCCGCCCCGCCCCGTCCCGCCCCGCCCCGTCCCGCCCAAGATCGTGCTCGATCCGGGATGTAGTGGCATCCGAAACTCGGGAGGCCACTACATCCATGTTCGAGCGTGATCGAGGCGGTGCCCCCGAGCCCCCGAGCCCCCGAGCGCCCCGAGCCCCCGAGCGCCCCGAGTGCCCCCGGGGTTTCAGGAGGTGGGGAGGGTCTTTTCGATGGCGATGCGCAACTCGTCGGCGGTGGGTTGGACCGCCGGGGCGAACCGGGCGGCCACCGTGCCGTCCGGGGCGACCAGGAACTTCTCGAAGTTCCACCGGACGTCTCCGGTGTGCCCGTCGGCGTCCGGAGTGTCCACAAGCGCGGCGTAGAGCGGGTGTCGGTCGGCGCCGTTGACGTCGACCTTCTCCGTGAGCGGGAAGGTGACGCCGTAGTTGACCTGGCAGAAGTCGGCGATCTCGGCGGCGCTGCCCGGCTCCTGCCCGGCGAACTGGTTGCACGGCACGCCGAGCACCACCAGGCCGCGGTCGGCGTAGATGTCGGCGAGTTTCTGCAGGCCGGCGTACTGCGGGGTGAGGCCGCAACGGGAGGCCACGTTCACGACCAGCAACGCCTTGCCGCGGTGGCGGGCCAGGTCGGCGGGGTCGCCGGAGAGGGCATTGATCGGGATATCGAACACGGTCATGGGCTGAGGCTACGCACCGGCGGTCGAGGGGGCCGAGGTGCGGGCCCGACTGGTGCACTCCGTGCACCAGGAGAAATCGAAACATGGACATCTTGACGAACTGATGACGCCGTGAGTACCGTCTCACCCATCTCTTTTGGAAAGTTTCCTAACAGTTCGGGAGACGCCTCATGAAAAGATCGCTCCGCCGGGCCCTCTGGGCCGGTGCCGTGGTCGCCGTGACCGTGGCAGCGGTGCCGGTGACGACCGCGTTCGGCGCCGGCACGGTCACCGCCACGTTCACCAGGGCACAGGACTGGGGGACCGGTCACGAGACGAGGGTGACCGTCACCAACGGATCGAGTGCCGCCATCAGCACCTGGCGCATCGAGTTCGACCTACCGTCGGGCACCACCATCAGCAGCGCCTGGGACGCCGATGTCACCAGCAGCGGCAACCACTACGTCGCGGTCAAGAAGAGCTGGGCCGGCGGCCTCGCCCCGGGCGCCTCGTTCAGTTGGGGCTACAACGGCACCGGTGCCTACAAGGCGCCGCTGAACTGCACCATCAACGGCGCGGCGTGCGGCGGCGGCACCACCCCGCCCACCACGACGCCGCCGACCACCACCCCACCGACCACGACGCCGCCCACCACGACGCCGCCCACCACGACCCCACCGACCACGCCGCCGCCGAACACCGGCGGCAAGAAGGTCGTCGGCTACTTCGCCGAGTGGGGCGTCTACGGGCGCAACTACCACGTCAAGAACATCCAGACCAGCGGCTCGGCCGCCAAGCTGACCCACATCCTGTACGCCTTCGGCAACACCACCGGCGGTCGTTGCTCCATCGGTGACAGCTACGCCGACTACGAGAAGGCGTACACGGCGGCGGACAGCGTCGACGGCGTCGCCGACACCTGGGACCAGCCGCTGCGGGGCAGCTTCAACCAGCTGCGCAAGCTCAAGCAGATGAACCCGCACCTCAAGGTGATCTGGTCGTTCGGCGGTTGGACCTGGTCCGGCGGCTTCACCCAGGCCGCACAGAACCCGGCCGCCTTCGCCGAGAGCTGCTACAACCTGGTCGAGGACCCGCGCTGGGCGGACGTCTTCGACGGCATCGACGTCGACTGGGAGTACCCCAACGCCTGCGGTCTGACCTGTGACACCAGCGGCCCGAACGCGTTCAAGAACGTGATCAGCGCACTGCGGTCGAGGTTCGGGTCCAGCGCCCTGGTCACCGCCGCCATCACGGCGGACGGCAGCAACGGCGGCAAGATCGACGCCACCGACTACGCCGGCGCGATCGGCAACCTCAACTGGCTGATGCCGATGACCTACGACTACTTCGGGGCCTTCGCCGCGCAGGGTCCGACGGCGCCGCACTCCCCGCTGACGTCGTACACGGGCATCCCGCAGCAGGGCTTCAACTCCGACGCCGCGATCCAGAAGCTCAAGAGCAAGGGCGTCCCGGCCAACAAGCTGCTGCTCGGCATCGGCTTCTACGGCCGTGGCTGGACCGGTGTCACCCAGGCCGCACCGGGTGGCAGCGCCACCGGCGCGGCACCGGGCACCTACGAGGCGGGCATCGAGGACTACAAGGTCCTCAAGAACACCTGCCCGGCCACCGGCACGGTCGCCGGCACCGCGTACGCCAAGTGCGGCAGCAACTGGTGGAGCTACGACACCCCGTCGACCATCAACGGCAAGATGACGTACGCGAAGAACCAGGGCCTCGGTGGCGCGTTCTTCTGGGAGCTCTCCGGTGACACCAGCAACGGCGAGCTCATCGGCGCCATCAAGGGCGGTCTCGGCTGAGCCGAGGGCCGACGCTCCACCCACACGGCGGGGAGGGGCCCGCACCGTCCCTCCCCGCCCGTGACCCGGCGGCCCGGTCGACGCCCAGCGTCGGCCGGGCCGCCGTCGTTGGGCTGTCCCAGCTCGATGTGGCAGACTCGCGGCTCGGCAGGTCTCGATGGCGCGGTCGACGGAGGTGGTCATGCGCTCGACCCACCGCAGGCTGGCGGCGACCGCCGCCGGGTTGGTGCTGCTGCCCGTCGTCCTGGGCGGCTGCGGCATCGGCGGCGACGCCGAGAAGGAGCCCGCGGCCAAGCCCGCGCGAGCCCCCGCCGAGGAGGCGGCCACCCGCTCCCGTGAGCGCGTGCAGGCGTACCTCGACGCGATGACCGCGAAGGACGTCGCCGCCGGTCGGAGCCAGCTCTGCGCTCTCCTGCACGACGGTTTCGACCTGGGTGCCACCGGACCCAACGGTGACTTCGCCGACCACTTCAAGGTGCCCGAGGCGGCCATCACCGACATCCGGCCCGGTCCGTTCGGGCAGGAGGTCAGCGTCTCGGTCTCGGTCGCCTCCGGCAAGCGCACCGTCACCCGGCCGCTGGTGTTCACCGTCACCCGGGACGGAGGCGACTGGTGCATCGCCGGCGAGGCTCCGGGCGAGGCTCCGGCCGCCAGCCCGACGCCGCCGAAGGCCCCCCCTACCCCCGCGTCCTGACCAGCACCCGGCGGATTGATCTCCCACCTGCCGGAACCGTCCCCCTCGCCGCCCGGTCGCCTCGACCGTCGCCGTACGCTTTCTGTCATGCGCCATGAGTGGCATCAGCTGAGCCATCCCGGGGTGGGTAGCCCGGGCCTGCAGACCAGCCGACCGACCGTCGACTCCGCCGAGGACGCCGCGCTCGGCCTGGACCGATGGCGGGAGTTGCCCCGCGAGCAGGTCCCGCCGTGGTCCGATCCGGCCGCCGTCGCCGAGGTGTGCAAGGTCCTCGACACCGTGCCCTCGGTCGTCGCGCCCTACGAGGTGGACCAGCTCCGGCAGAAGCTCGCCCTGGTCTGCGAGGGCAAGGCGTTCCTGCTGCAGGGCGGTGACTGCGCCGAGACGTTCGCCGACAACACCGAGAGTCACCTCCTGGCCAACGCCCGCACCCTGCTGCAGATGGCGATCGTGCTCACCTACGGCGCGTCCCTGCCGGTCGTCAAGGTCGCCCGGGTGGCCGGGCAGTACACCAAGCCCCGCTCGCTGCCCACCGACGCGCGCGGTCTGCCCGCGTACCGGGGCGACATGATCAACTCGCTGGAGGCCGACCCGGCCGCCCGGGTCGCCGACCCGCAGCGCATGATCCGGGCGTACGCCAACTCGGCGGCGGCGATGAACATGCTCCGGGCGTACCTCGCCGGTGGCCTCGCCGACCTGCACGCGGTGCACGACTGGAACAAGGGATTCGTGAAGAACTCCCCGGCGGGGGAGCGCTACGAGGCGATCGCCCGGGAGATCGACCGGGCGCTGGCGTTCATCCGGGCCTGCGGGATGACCGACGACGAGGCGCTGCGTACGGTCACGCTCTACTGCTCCCACGAGGCTCTCGCCCTGGAGTACGACCGGGCGCTCACCCGGGTCTCCGACCGTCGGGCGTACGGGCTCTCCGGGCACTTCCTCTGGATCGGCGAGCGTACCCGGCAGATCAGCGGCGCGCACATCGACTTCATCTCCCGGATCGCCAACCCGATCGGCGTCAAGCTCGGCCCGACCACCTCCCCGGACGAGGCGATCGAGCTGTGCGAAAAGCTCAACCCGGACAACATCCCCGGCCGGCTCACCCTGATCAGCCGGATGGGCAACCACCGGGTGCGCGACGCCCTGCCGCCGATCGTCGCCAAGGTCACCGCCGCCGGCGCGAAGGTGGTCTGGCAGTGCGACCCGATGCACGGCAACACGCACGAGTCGTCCAACGGCTACAAGACCCGGCACTTCGACCGGATCGTCGACGAGGTGCTCGGCTACTTCGAGGTGCACCGCGGCCTGGACACCCACCCCGGCGGGCTGCACGTCGAGTTGACCGGTGAGGACGTCACCGAGTGCCTCGGCGGCGCCCAGGGCATCGAGGACCTCGACCTGCCCGACCGCTACGAGACCGCCTGCGACCCGCGTCTGAACACCCAGCAGTCGTTGGAGCTGGCCTTCCTGGTGGCGGAGATGCTCCGCGGCTGAGGCCGCGGACCGCCCTGTCGGTGGACCACTCTGTCGGTGGACCACTATGCCGGCAGCCGAGAAGATGACCGTGGCCAGGTGTGCGAGACCCGCAACCGGCGGTCGAAGGGATGACAGTGGCTGATCTGTTCGTGGACCTGCGGTCCGACACGGTGACCCGGCCCACCGCCGGGATGCGGGAGGCGATGGCCACCGCCGAGGTGGGCGACGACGTCTACGGCGAGGACCCGACCGTCAACGCCCTCGAAGCCGAGGTGGCCGCCCTGTTCGGGCACGAGGCGGCGCTGTTCGCCCCGAGCGGGTCGATGGCCAACCAGATCGCCCTGCAACTGCTGGTGTCGCCGGGTGACGAGCTGCTCTGCGACGCGGACGCGCACGTGGTCACGTACGAGATCGGGGCGGCTGCCGCGTACGGCGGGATCTCCTCGCGGACCTGGCCTGCGGTCGGCGCGGACATCGACCCGGAGGTGGTGGCCGGGATGATCCGGCCGGACGGCTTCTTCGCTGTTCCCACCCGCGCGATCGCCGTCGAGCAGACCCACAACCGGGGTGGTGGCGGGGTGATTCCGCTGGCCACCCTGCGGGATCTGCGTCGGGTCGCCGACGACGCGGGTGTGGCGCTGCACTGCGACGGTGCCCGGATCTGGCACGCGCACGTCGCGGACGGCGTGCCCCTGATCGAGTACGGCCAGCTGTTCGACACGCTGTCGGTGTGCCTCTCCAAGGGGCTCGGCGCGCCGGTCGGCTCCCTGGTGGTCGGCAGCGCCGACAGGATCGAACGAGCCCGGCTGATCCGTAAACGGATGGGCGGCGGCATGCGTCAGGCCGGCATCCTCGCCGCCGCCGGCCGGTACGCGCTCGCGCACCACGTCGACCGGCTGGCCGACGACCACGCCAAGGCTGCCCGGCTCGCCGAGGCGGTCGCGCCGTTCGGCGTGCTGGCCACCCCAGCCCGCACCAACCTGGTCGCGCTGGACCTGACCAAGCACGCCCTGGACGCGCGCGCTCTGGCCGCCGTCGCGCGGGCCGAGCGCGTACTCATCTCGGTGCTCGGCCCCCGTACCGCCCGTCTGGTCACCCACCTGGGCGTCAGCGACGCGGACATCGACCGCGCCGCCGCAGCCCTGCCCCGCATCCTCGCCGCGTCCTGACCCCGCGGGGCCCGGCCCGCCTCCTGGTGTTGATCAAGAGGTTTGCGTCAGATTCCGGGTCCGGATGACGCAAACCTCTTGATCAACGAAGATCGGCGGGTGGGGGCGAGGTTCAGGGGTGGAGGCGGGTGAGGGTTTGGATGTCGGCGGTGTGGCCGATCTGCTTTTCACTCGGGGTCTCCACGACCAGGGGGACGCCGGCGGTGGCGGGGTGCGCCATCAGCTCGGCGAAGGCGGGCTCGCCGATGGTGCCCTTGCCGATGTTCTCGTGCCGGTCCCGGGTGGAACCGCACAGGTCCTTCGAGTCGTTGGCGTGGACCAGCCGTAGCCGGTCCGCGCCGACGGTGGCCACCAGCGTGTCCAGGGTCGCCGTCATGCCACCCTCGACCGCCAGGTCGTGCCCGGCAGCCCAGGCGTGGCAGGTGTCGAAGCAGACCCCGAGCATGGGGTGGCGGTCCACCGCGTCCAGGTACGGACCGAGGTGCTCCACCCGCGAGGCGAGCGACCGGCCGCCGCCCGCGCTCGGCTCGACCAGCAGCATCGGGCCACCGGCTGCGGCGGCCCAGTCGAGCAGCGGCAGCAACTCCTGGCGGACCTGACGCATCGCCGCCTCGGCGTGCCCCTCGTCCACCGAACTGCCCGCGTGGAACACCACCGCCTGAGCACCGATCGCCACGCCCCGGCGCAGCGCGTGGGCCAGCGTCTGGGCCGACTTCTCGACCGTCGCGGGGGTGGGTGAGCCGAGGTTGACCAGCAGCGACGCGTGGATGAACGCCGGAATGCCCCGCTCGGCGCAGCCGTCGCGGAACAGGGCGTCCTGCACCGGGTCGCCGTTGGGCAACGCCCAGCCCCGCGAGTTGGAGACGTAGACCTGGACCACCCGGGCGCCGGTCGCGTCGACGTACGGCAGGGCGGCCTTGGCCAGCCCACCGGAGGTCGGAGTGTGCGCGCCCACCGGACGCGAGGTGACCGTCGGCATCAGAAGCACGTGAGGGTGACCGGAGTGCCCGGCGGCACCTGCGAATTCTCGCCCGGAGCCTGGAGCCGGACCACCGCGTTCGGGTTGAGCACGATGGTCACCGGGAAGCCCTGGCTCTCCAACGCCTGCTTGGCCTGCTGGCACGGCAGGTCGACCACCCGGGGCATGACGATCGCCGGTGGGCCCTTGCTCACGTCCAGCTTGACCTGGGTGCCCTTCTCCACGCCGGCACCGTCCGCCGGGCTCTGGCCGAGGATCTCGTCCTTGGGCTTGTCGGACTCCTTGTAGGTCTCCACCAGGACCAGGCCGAGCTTACCCAGGGCGTCTCGGGCCTCGGTCAGGCTCTTGCCGACCAGGTTCGGCACCGACACCGGCGCCCGGCCCCGGCTCAGAATGAGGGTGATCTTCGCACCGGGTTTGACCTCGGTGCCCACCTTGGGGGAACTGTCCAGCACGACCCCGGCGGGCAGGGTGTCGTCGTAGCGTGCGGCGCCCTTGGCCACCACCAGCTTCACGTTGACCAGATCCGCCTCGGCGAGTTCGAACTCCTTGCCGATCACGTCCGGCACGGGGAAGCGTTCCGGACCGAGGGAGAGGGTCAGGGTGATCGTGCCACCCTTGACGATCTTGGTGGTCGAGGCCGGGGTCTGCCCCAGCACGCTGTCCTTCGGGGCCTTCTCGTCGAAGCGCGGCTCGCCGTACTCCAGGGTGAGCCCGGCCCGGTCGGCCTGCGCCTGCGCCTCGGCCTTGCTCAAACTCACCAGCTGGGGAGCGGTCGTGTAACGGCCGACACCGAACCACCAGCCGCCGAGAGCGGCCACCAGGCCCAGCGTCACCACCGCGGCCGCGACGGCCAACCGGCCACGCGGACTCGCCATCAGTGTGCTGCGCAGCGCGGCGAGCCGGGACCCCAGGCCCTCGGCAGGTTCCGGGGCGGCCCGACGTCGCCCCGCACCCTGGTTGCCACCCTCGGGCAGCCGCGCCCAGGCCGGGCGGTCGGGAGGCCGGACCGTCGCGACCACCATGGTCGGCTGCGACAGTGGCGCATCGCCGCTCACCGGGCGGAGCACCGCAGTGTGCGCGTTGCCGCCACCCAGGCGCTCCCGGGCTGCCTGGACCTCGGTCAGCAGCGCGCCGGCATCGGCGGGCCGCGCACCGGGATCACGTCGGGTGGCGCGCTGCACCAGGTCGTCGAGGACCGGCGGCAGGCCGGGAACCAGCATCGAGGGTGCCGGTACGTCCCGGTCCACGTGCTGCCAGGCGACGTCGACCGGGCGGTCCCCGTCGTACGGCACGCGGCCGGTGAGCATCTCGAACAGCACGATGCCGGCCGAGTAGACGTCGGTACGTGGATCGGCGCGGCCCTCGGTGACCAGCTCCGGGGCGACGTACGCCACGGTGGCCATCAGCTGGGTGCCCTGCTCGTCGTCGGCGCTCGCCTCGACCGCCCGGGCCAGACCGAAGTCGGCCACCTTGACGACGCTGTCGACCAGGTTGGCGACACCGCCGGTGGGTGCCTCGGCGACCAGCACGTTCTCCGGTTTGACGTCGCGGTGCACCAGACCTGACCGGTGCGCGGCGGCGATCGCGGCGAGCATCTGCTCGGCGATGGCCAGCGCCTCGTCCGGGTTGAGCCGGCGGCGCTCGGCCAGCACGTCGCGCAGCGTGCGGCCACGGACGTACTCCATCACCAGGTACGGCAGGCCGGCGTGGGTGCCCTGGTCGTAGACGGCCACCACGTTCGGGTGGGTCAGCCGGGCGATGGTCTTCGCCTCGTCGGTGAACCGGGCCACGAAGTTGGCGATCCGGGCCCGGGCCTCGGGCGCCTGGGTCGGGTGAATGATCTTCACGGCGACGGTGCGCTCAAGGCGCTCGTCGGTGGCGGTGTACACGGTCGCCATGCCACCACGGGCCACGCGACCGCGAATGCGGTAGCGCCCGTCGATCAGCGAGCCCAGCAACGTGTCGGCGACCTGAGTGTCCATCGGCAGGGAGTCTATGTGTCCAGGGGGTGAAGGTTGAACAGGATGCTACAGCCGATCGCTGAACTGGTTCGTCCCGCCGCGCTCGCCGCCCCTCGTCCGCTGGTCAGCGATGCGTACGAGCCGGGGCGTCGATCGGTTGTCCGGGGTGCCGTGGCTCGTCGCGGTGACGGCGTGGCAGGGTGGTCGGGTGACCGAATCCGTACCCGACCAGGCCGTGCCCGGCCCGGAGCTCGCCGGCCCCACCGACCCGGCTGGCTGGCTGACCCTGCCCGACGTCGCCGAGCGTCTCGACGTGTCGATCAGCAAGGTGCACCAGATGATCCGTGACCGGGAGTTGCTGGCGGTCCGCCGCGACGGCGTCCGCCGCATCCCGGCGGACCTGGTTGCCAACCAGACGGTGCTCAAGCACCTACCCGGCGTGCTCAACCTGCTCGCCGACAACGGCTACGACGACGAGGCCGCCCTGCGCTGGCTCTACGAACAGGACGACACCCTCCCCGGGAACACCCCCGCCGCCGCGCTCTCCGGTGACCAGGCCCGCGAAGTGAAACGCAGAGCCCAGGCCGAAGGCTTCTAACGCACCCCACCCGCGCTCTCTCGCCGTCGATCATGAAGTTATTGCCACGACACGCCGACGCGAGTGGCAATAACTTCATGATCAACGCGGGAAAGCGGAAGGGCCGGGGTCAGTCGGCTCGGCGGGTTGCGGCTATGGCCAGGTCTACCAGGGCCTGGCGGGCCTCGGTGTCGAGGTCGACGGCGGTCAGGGCGGCCAGCGCGGCGTCGGTGAGCGTGACGATCCGCTGTTCGGTACGGGCGAGCGCCCCGCTCGCGGAGATCAGTTCGCGCAGCCGGGCCACCCCCTGCTCGTCCAGCTCCGGATCGCCGAGCCGGCCGAGCAGCAGCTCGCGGCCCGCGTCGTCGGTGGTCTCCACGGCAGCCGCCACCAGGTAGGTGCGCTTGCCCTCCCGCAGGTCGTCCCCGGCCGGCTTGCCGGTCAGCGCCGGGTCACCGAAGACCCCCAGCACGTCGTCGCGAAGCTGGAACGCCTCGCCCAGCGGCAGCCCGTACGCCGAGTAGGCCGTCCGCACGTCGGCCGTCGCGTCGGCCAGCGCGGCACCGAGCAGCAGTGGACGTTCGACGGTGTACTTCGCCGACTTGTACCGGGCGACCTTGCTGGCCCGTTCCACCGAGGTGTCCCCGGTGGCCTGCGTCAGCACGTCGAGGTACTGACCGACGGTGACCTCGGTGCGCATCTCGTCGAAGACCGGCCGCGCCCGGGCCAGCACCCACGGGTCCAGCCCCGCGGAGTGCAGCAGCTCGTCGGACCAGACCAGACAGAGGTCGCCCAGCAGGAGAGCTGCGGCGTCGCCGAAGCTGTCCGGGTCACCACCCCAGCCGGCCTGCCGGTGCCGGGCGGCGAACCGCCGGTGCACAGCCGGCTCACCGCGTCGGGTGTCGGAGCGGTCCATCAGGTCGTCGTGCATCAGGGCACTGGCCTGGACGAACTCCAGCGCGGCCAGGGCGCCGAGCACCGGCTCGGCGTCGGCCCCGCCGGCGCCCCGGAACCCCCAGTACGCGAACGCTGGACGCAGCCGCTTGCCGCCACCGAGCACGAAGGCCTCGATCGCCTCCGCCACCGGGATCAGCGCGTCGTCCACGGCGGTGAGCCGGGCCCGTTGACCGGCCAGGAACTCGGTGAGGGCCTTGTCGACCCGCTGGCGAAGGTCGGCGCGGTCGACGGGAGACACGGGAGCAGCGTGGGTCACGTCCCGACGCTAGCCGGTCCCGATGGCCGGCGCTCCACCGCCACGCGTAGTCCCAGCGGTGCGACCGGGACCGGTGCGCCCTGCCGGTGACGTGCCGGCCCGAGCGGCGCGGCCCGGTCCGGTGGCTCGGGTCGGGACGGCCCGGCGAGTGGCCCGGCGGGTGGCTGCCGCGGCCTCGGCCAGCGTCACCAGCGGCACGTCCAGGACGACGGCGAGCCAGCCGAGCCAGAACCCGCCGGGCACCCGGCGCTGTCGTTCCCACCGGGACACCTCGTGCCGGCTCAGCGTCGGCACCCCGGCGGCGGCACACAACTCGGCGGCGGTGCGCTGCTGGCTCCAGCCACGGGCCAGCCGGCAGCGGGCCAACAGCGGCCCGAGCTGCGCGGGGCGCGGCGGTGCGGGTGGGGTCACGGGTCCTCCTGGCGGGCGTCGGCGCGGTGACGACCCACCCCACCCCGCCCGACCGGTCGGGCGGGACGGACGTCACCGCTCGAGTTGCTGACCCCCGCACGGGCACCAGGACCGCCCCCACCGCCCCTCCCACGCCACCCATTCCTACCCCGGGGGTACGACGCCCTCGCACCCACCGGGCGGGGCGCGCGGGACGACGCCGGTCATCGGGTGGGAAGCGCCTGGGTCACGGTCGCCTCGCCCGCTAGAGTCGGGGCGTGGCGCTCGGTCTTCCCTCGGTACTCCCCAATCCGCAGCCGGCGATCGGGGAGCTCATCCGTGAGCGTCAGCCGACCTTCTCGTTCGAGTTCTTCCCGCCCAAGACCGACGCCGGGGAGCGGCTGCTCTGGCAGGCCATCCGCGAGTTGGAGTCGCTGCGTCCGTCGTTCGTGTCGATCACGTACGGCGCGGGCGGGTCGACGCGGGACACCACGGTGGCGGTGACCGAACGGATCGCCACCGACACGACCCTGCTGCCGATGGCCCACCTGACCGCTGTCGACCACTCCGTCGCCGAGCTGCGGCACGTGATCGGCCGGCTCGCCGGGGTGGGGGTGCGCAACGTGCTGGCCGTGCGCGGCGACCCGCCGGGCAACCCGGGCGGCGAGTGGATCCGCCACCCCGAGGGAGTGGACTACGCCGAGGACCTGGTCCGCCTGGTGCGCGATTCCGGCGACTTCAGCGTCGGCGTGGCGGCCTTCCCGTACAAGCATCCCCGCTCGCCCGACGTGGCCAGCGACACCGCGCAGTTCGTCCGCAAGTGCCGGGCCGGCGCGGCGTTCGCGATCACGCAGATGTTCTTCGACGCCGACGACTACCTGCGACTTCGTGACCGGGTGGCCGCGGCCGGCTGCGACACCCCGATCCTGGCCGGGGTGATGCCGGTGACCCAGATCGGCACCATCGAGCGGTCCGTGCAGCTGTCCGGCGCGCCCTTCCCACCGGCGCTGGCGGCCCGCTTCGAACGCGTCGCCGACGACCCGGAGGCCGTCCGCCGGCTCGGCGTCGAGCAGGCCAGCGAGATGTGCCGTCGACTGCTCGACGAGGGTGTACCGGGGATCCACTTCATCACCCTCAACCGGTCCACCGCGACCCGTGAGGTCTGGCAGAACCTGAAGGCCGGCGCGCGGGTGTGAATGCTGGTCCTGCGACACCTGATGCCCGGCACGACGGTTGATCCATGGTGGGCACACAGCTGAACTGGGATCAGTACGCCACGGCCTGGGCGCGGTTGCACGGCGGGTTCGACCCCCGGGTCGCGGCGCCGGTGGTGCGCGCCTGGCTGCGATTCGCGTACCACGTGGGGTATGTGCTGGGCCGGCTGCGGGTCAGCCCCACCGCGGTCACCGTGGCCGGGGTGCTGCTCTGCTTCTGCGTACCGTTGCTGGTGACCCGGCCGGGGAACGGCCTCTTCCTCGGCGCGTTGTTCGTGCTGCTCGCCGCCGTGGCGGACAGCGTGGACGGCGCGGTGGCGGTCGCCACCGGTCGCACCACCCGGCTCGGCTACGTCTACGACTCGGTCGCCGACCGGCTCGGTGAGGTGGCGTGGTTGCTGGCGTTCTGGCTGGTCGGCGCGCCGGGCGCGCTGGTCGTGGCGGGCGGCGCGCTGTCCTGGCTGCACGAGTACGTCCGGGCCCGGGCGGTCGCCGCCGGCATGCGTGACATCGGCGCGGTGACCGTGGGCGAGCGCCCCACCCGGGTCTCGGTGGCGTTGGCCGGGCTGCTGGTCGCCGGGTTGGCCGGGCTGATCGAGCCGGACCTGGCCGCCGGCACCATCACCATGGCGACAGCGGTGTGGGTGCTGCTGGCCGGCTTCGGTCTGGGGCAACTGCTCTCCACCATCCGTCGCGCCCTGCTCGACGCCGGCTGAGCAGCCCTACCAGGCGGGGCCGATCTCGTCGGCGACGATCTGCGCGGAGAGCGTCACCATCGGCAGTCCGCCGCCCGGATGGGTGGAGCCGCCCACCAGCCACAACCCGTTCGCCGGGCCCCGGTTGGCGGGGCGGAGCAGCCCGCCGGCGGTGCCGTAGATCGAGCCACCCGGCGCGCCGGTCGTCACGTCCAGGTCGGCCGGGGTACGGACCTCGCGGAACAGCACCCGGTCGCGCACGTCCACGCCGCGCCGCGCCAGCACGTCCAGGATCCGATCGGCGTACGCGTCGGCCAGCCCCGGGCGTCGCCAGTCGACCGCGCCCGCTGCGGTGCCCTGCCGTGGGGCGTTGACCAGCACGAACCACGCCTCGTGCCCGGCCGGGCGGACCATCGGGTCGTCGGCCACTGTGACGAACACCGTCGGGTCGGCCGCCGGCCGGGCCCGCACGCCGCGCCCGGGGTCGCCGAAGACCGCGTCGAACTCCGCGTCGTAGTCACCCGGGAAGAAGACATTGTGGTGGGCCAGCCCGGTGCTGCCGGAGACGCCGAGCAGCAGCACGAAACCGGCCAGGCTGCGGTCGGTCAGCCCGGCCAGCCGACCCGGGTGCGGCAGCAGGTCACGGTAGACGGTGAGGGCGTCCACGTTGGCCACCACCACGTCGGCGGGCACCGGCGCGCCGACGCCGGCGAGGCGTACCCCGTGCACCCGGCCGCCGGTGGCGTCGATCCCTGTGACAGTGGCGTCGGTCTGCACGACCACGCCCAGGTCCAGGCAGCGGGTGAGCAGCGCGTCGGCGAGAGTGCCCAGCCCGCCGCGCAGGTACCAGCCACCGAAGGTCAGTTCGGCGTACGGCACCGCGACCAGCGCCGCCGGCGCCCGGCGTGGGTCGGCCCCGGTGTAGGTGGCGTACCGGTCCAGCAGCATCCGCAGCCGTGGGTCGGACAGGTGTCGGCGGCCCAGGCCGCGCAGGGTGCGGCCCGGGGCGATGGCGGCCAGGTCACCGACCCGCCAGGCCAGCGACGCGAGATCGCGCGGGGAGTCGACGGTACGGCGCAGGATGTCCCGCGAGGAGGCGTTCCACACCCGCGCGGCCCGACGCCACAGTCGCTGCCAGTCGGCCGCCGCCCGGTCACCGAAGGCGGCGCCGATCCTCGTGGCGAACTCCACCGGGTCGGCGCAGGAGTCGAGTGCCGGGCCGCCGCCGGGGAAGACGTGCCGGACGATCGGGTCCAGCGGGACCAGGTCCAGGTATTCGTCGAGCTTGGCCCCGGTCGCCTCGAACAGGTCGTGGAAGACCTCGGGCAGGGTGAGCAGACTCGGCCCGGTGTCGAAGTGGAACGAGCCGGCCGGGGTGTCGTGCGCGTACCGGCCGAGCTTGCCGCCGACCGTGTCGGCCCGCTCGAAGACGGTCACCTGGTGCCCGGTGGCGGCCAGCCGGGCGGCGGTGGCGAGGCCACCCACCCCGGCGCCGACGACCACGATCCGCGCCATGCCGCGTCCTCCTAGCTGACCGGGCGACCCCGCCAGGTCAGGCGGCGTCGCTTTCGCAGATGGTACGACCGCAGGGTCAGCCAACCGAGGACCACGACCGACACGGGGTGTGCGAGCGCGTCGGGCCACCACCGGCCCCCGGTGGCCCGGGCGGTGAGCACCCGCCCGGCCACCCCGAGCAGGTAGCCGACCAGGCCCACGGCGGCCACCCCCGGCACGCCGGCCGCCACGCCCGCCAGCGCGATCAGTGGCGGGGCGGTGTAGAGCAGCAGCAGCGACGCCACCACGGCCGCCGCCGCTCCCGGGTGCCCGAACGACGCCCAGAGCGACTTCGAGTACCCGTCGCGCAGTTGCGGCCAGTCGTCGTACATCCGGCAGCTGGCCAGCCGGGAGCCGTCGGCCAGGGCGATCCGCCCACCGGCCCGCTTGACCGCCCGGGCCAGCTCGACGTCCTCCAGGATCTTGTCGGCGACCGCGGCATGCCCGCCGGCGGTGGTGTAGCCGGCCCGGTCCAGCACCAGGAACTGGCCGCCCGCCGCGGCCAGCGACGGCCGCGACGAGCGCTCCATCGCCCGCAGCGGCAGGAAGGTCAGCCAGAGCCACTGCAACAGCGGCTGCACCAGCCGGTCGGCCGTCGTCGCCACCACGATCCGGGGGTACGGCGACAGCAGCGTCACGCGGGCGGCGCGCAGCTCGGTGACGGCCGCGGCCACGGCGTGCGGGGCGAGCACCACGTCGGCGTCGACGAAGACCAGCGCGGTGGCCGTCGGGTCGGCCCGGGTCGCCAACTGCCAGCAGGCGTGTGGCTTGCCCAGCCAGCCCGGCGGCGGGGCGACACCGGTGAGCACGGTGACCCGGGGGTCGTCGCCGGCCACCGCGCGGACCACCTCGGCGGTGCCGTCGGTGGAACCGTCGTCGAGGACCACGACGCGCAGCCCGGGCACGCCGCGCTGGGCGAGCAGGGCGCGCAGGCATCCGGTGACCCGGGTGGCCTCGTCGCGCAGCGGCAGCAGCACGGCGACCGGCTCGTCGACCTGGGTGGGCCGGTCGGCGGGCCGGCGCAGCCAGCGGGCGGCGTTGAGCCAGGTGTGCCCGGTCAACGCGGCGACGGCGACGAGCAGGGCGAGCAGGGCGGTCATCGGGTCGCGTCGACGCCGGGCCGGTGCGGCTGGTGGTCCTCCTGGCGGGTCGCCCGAGCCCGGCGGGCCCGCCGCAGGGTCACCGCCAGCGGTATCGCGGTCACCGACATGCCGGCGGCGCCCCAGAGCGCCGAGGCGGGCAGGTCGAGGAAGACGGCGTGGGCCAGGATGCTGGAGAAGTACGTCCACAGGTAGAGCGCGGTCATCGGGTGGTCCCGCCGGTCGGTGCGCTCGGCGGCAGGCCCGGCCAGCGGGCGGAGCGCACTCATCATCAGCACCGCGAAGAGCAGCCAACCCAGGTAGTTGCTGACCGGGATGCCGGGCAGGCCGGGCAACGCCGGGGTGGCGTCGCGCCAGACCCAGTAGCCCTCGGCCACCATCTGCGGATCGAGGAAGAGGTCCCAGGCGGCCAGCCCGACGGTGGCCAGCGCGATCCGACCCACCCATCGACCGGCCGTCGCCCCGGTGCTGGTTGCCGACGCGCTGCCGGTGCCGGCGGGCGACGCGCCGCTGGTGAGCCGGACCGCGGCCAGCCAGGCCGGCCAGGCCATCCAGGTCCAGGCCAGCGGGATGATCAGCGGCACCCCGGCCAGTTTGGGGCCCAGCTCGCCGGAGTAGTCGTAGCTGCCGAACGGCACGCCGGTGGCCACCCCGATCGCCTCGATCGCGAATCCGCCGCCGGTGGCCACCGCGACCAGCGCCGCCGCGACCCGCGGGCCCCGGCTGAGCAGCGCGTGGCCGACCGAGAGCAGCCAACCGAGCACGACGGTGGCAACGGTGAGCCCGGCCCGGGTGGCGCCGGTGGTGAGCGGGTAGCAGATCTGGGCGAGCACCAGGATCGCGAGTAGCGCCCAGGAGATCCGCCGGGTCATGACGCCGGTGGCTCGAGTGGCAGATCCCGACCGAGTACGCCGAACGGGCGCTCGTCGCCGGGAAAGTGGAAGTTGCGCAGCACGTCGACGAAACCGAAGCGCCGGTACAACCGCCAGGCCCGTGAGGTCTGCTCGTCGGCCTCCGGGGTGGACAGCAGTGTGGTGTCACCCTCGGCCATGCCGAGCAGCGCGCGCAGCTGCCCGGTGCCCAGACCGTGCCCCTGCGCCGGCGGCCGGACGTGCAGCTCGACCACCTCGAAGCAGTGGGTGAGCCAGCGTTGACGGGTCGGAGCGTCCAGTGCTCGGTGCACCTGGTCGTGCCACCACTGACCGGAGGCGCCCAGGTAGCCGTAGCCGAAGCCGGCGAGGTGACCCTCGCTGGTCAGGCTGGCGACCGCCCGGAAACCCGGCCGGCGGACGTGGGTGGCGATGTAGCCGCGCCGGGCCTCCAGCAGGTCGGTGCGGTATCCCATCGCCTCGCCGTAGACGGCCACCACGTCGTCCAGCCGCCGGACGAGATCGTCCGGCGTCCAGCGCACCAACCTCATGCCCGTCCACCCTTCACCGTTGCCGGGCCGTCGTCGGCGACCCATCCGAGCACCGACCGGTCGCCGAACACGTCGAGCACCTCGAACCGGGCGAACAGCTCCTCGGCGTACCAGCCCTCGGTGGGGGTTCGCATGATCGCCGCCCGGTGCTCCGGGTGACGGTACGCGAACGCCACCAGGTCCGTCGGGTCGCGCCACACGCTCACCGTGCCCTGCCAACCCAGCGGTGCCTCCCCGACCCCGAACCGGGCCAGCAGCCCGGGCGCGTCGCGCAGGGCGGCGGCCACCGGGGGGATCGCCCGCCAGAAGGTGGCCGCCCGGCGGGCCCGCAGTCGAGCCCGGGTCAGCGCCAGCACCGGGCCGGTGACCCGGCCGCCCGGCGGGTCGCCGAACGGCCGCTGACCGGACCACTCGCCCCGGCTGGTCAGCGGGCGCAGGTCGACCCGGGCGGAGGCGCGGGCGACGCGGGCCCACGCGCGCCCGACCGTCGAGTCGTCGAAGTCGGCCGCGGCTGCGGGGGAGTCCCAGACGGTCAGCGCCGCCCACCGGGTCAGGTCGGCGTCCCCCGGCCCGAATCCGGTGCCGGTCCCGGTGCCCAGCAGCTTGCCGAACCGGGCGCCGGGGAGGCGACGCAGCCGGCGGGGGTCCACCGCCATCCGGGTCAGTGCCCGGGGCAGCGCGCCGCGGGAAGTCCTCCACACGTGCAGCGTGACCAGCTCCGGTGCGGTGCTCACGCCACGTCGGCCGGGCTGCCGGCGGAGGTGCGCGCGTCCTGGGCGGCTCGTACGTTCGGGTGCGGCTGCATGGTGCCATTCTTCCCGGTTCGGCAGGTGTCGGCTCACCCTGGTGCGCTCGGTCGGCACGCCCAGCGCGCCACACGTTGCATTTTCGTCGGAGGGGAGGTGTACTGTCAGCAGCAGTTAGAACGAGTGTTCGATTGCCTCGAACGTTCGTTCCAACCGGCCGGAGCGCGGCGTTTCGCGGCGCCAGCCCCGGCGGTGCGGCTCCGCGGGCCGCACCTGGGTTTCCAGGCAGTCGCGAGCCTGGTCCCGACAGGCAGGATCGTCGCCCGCCGCCCACGACCCCCGGGCGGCGGGCGACGAACCCGCCGGTACGCCGGCCGGGTGTGGTGTGGGGAAGCATCCACACCCGGCCGGCCACACCCGGTGCGTCTTCCTCCGCACCACCCGACCTCGGCGTCTCGTCGGCGGCACCAGCGCCGAGGCGACGCCCCGGCCATGTGGAGGAGACACCCATGCCGACCAACCCGGCTCAGGCACCGACGGTGCCGGCGCACGTGCTGCCGCACCGCACCCCCGCCCAACTCCTCACGTTGGCCCGGCGTGGGCTGGTCGAGGCCGGCCAGACCCGACCTGACGGTCTGCGCTACGCGGCTGCCCACCTGGCGGCGCTGCGTGCGGCCGCCGCCCTGCTCGCCGCCCGTGCCCGGCCCGCGCCGAGTCGACGCAACCGGATCACCAGCGTCTGGGTCCTCCTGTGCGCGGTCGCTCCAGAGCTCGACGAGTGGTCCCGGTTCTTCGCCGCGGGCGCCAGCAAGCGCGCCGCCGCCGAGGCCGGCATCCCCCGGGTGGTCAGCGCCCGGGAGGCAGACGATCTGCTCCGTGCTGCCGAACAGTTCGTCACGGTGGTGGAGACCGCGCTCGGGGTGGCCCACCAGCCGGCCCTGGACGGCCTCGCCGCATGATCCCGCCGTGCCACCGACCGCCCTGCGGGGGGAGCCGGGCGGCCGGTGGCGCGGCGTGCCGATCCTGATCTGATCCACAGCAACGACGGGGGAGTTGGTCCAATGGCGGGCCGCACGGTGGTCGGTTCCGCCGCACTGGCCGATCTGGTGCGTCCGGCGAGCATGCCTGACCAGTTCGGCGGCCACCGGGTGCTGCCGGTGGTGCCCGAGCTGACCGGTCTGCTGCCCAACCGGGGCCTACGCCGGGGCAGCACCATCGCGGTCGCCGCCGGCCAGCCCCAGCGCAGCGGTGGCACCTCGCTGATGCTGGCCCTGCTCGCCGAGGCGTCCCGGTCCGGCTCGTGGTGCGCTGTGGTCGGTGTGCCGACGTTCGGTGCGGGTGCGGCCGCCGAGCTGGGCATCGCCCTGGACCGGCTGGCCCTGGTGCCGAATCCCGGCCCGGAGTGGGCCACAGTGGTCGCCGCGCTGATCGACGGGGTGGACGTCGTGGTCACCGCCGTGCCGGCCACCGTCTCCGCCTCGGTCGCCACCCGGTTGGCCGCCCGGGCGCGGCAGCGCGGCAGCGTGCTCGTCCCGTACGGCCGGTGGGACGGCGCGGACGTGACGTTGCAGGTGGTCCGTGGTGTGTGGGAAGGGCTCGGGGCCGGTCGGGGGCGGCTGCGCCGCCGGGAGGTCACCGTCTCGGCGCGCGGGCGTGGGGCAGCCGCGCGACCGAAGGAGATCAAGGTCTGGCTACCGGGTGACGGGCTGACCCGGGTGATCCCCCGTCCGAAGCCGTCGGCTGTGGGCCGTCCGACCGCGTCGCTCGCCCTGGTCGGTCGGGAGTGACCGGCTCGCCGGCACGGACTCTGCTGCTGTGGTGCCCGGACTGGCCGGTGCTCGCCGCCGAGATCGTCGACGGGGTGCCGGCGACCGGCCCGGTCGCCGTGCTGCACGCCAACCGGGTGGTCGCCTGCTCCGAGCGGGCCCGTGCCGAGGGGGTGCGCCGGGGCCTGCGCAAACGGGAGGCGCAGGGCCGTTGCCCGCAGCTCACCGTCGTGGACTACGACCCGGGTCGGGACACCCGGGCGTTCGAGCCGGTGGTCGCCGCGGTGGAGGAGTTGGTCGCCGGGGTCGAGGTGGTCCGTCCGGGCGCCTGCGCGGTGGCCGCCCGGGGGCCGAGTCGTTATCTCGGTGGCGAGGAGGCGGCCGCCGAGCGGATCATCGAGCACGTCGCCCAGTCGTGCCTGGTGGAGAGCCAGGTCGGCATCGCCGACGGGGTGTTCGCGGCCGGGTTGGCCGCTCGTTCTGGTCGGGTGGTGGCACCGGGTGGCACACCGGAGTTCCTGGCCGGGTTGCCGGTCGAGGCGCTCGGCCGCTCGGCGTTGGCCGACCTGCTGCGTCGGCTCGGTGTGCGTACCCTCGGTGACTTCGCCGCGCTGCCGGCCGGTGACGTGCTGGCCCGGTTCGGGTTCGACGGTGCGCTGGCCCATCGGCTGGCCGCCGGGCGGGACCACCGCCCGCTCGCCGTCCGGCAACCGCCGGCCGACCTGACGGTGACCGCCGAGCACGACGAGCCGATCGACCGGGTCGACGTGGCGGCGTTCGTGGCCCGGGCGCTGGCCGAGCAACTGCATGAGCGGCTGGCCGGGCACGGGCTGGCCTGCACCCGGCTCGGCATCGAGGCGGTCACCGAGCACGGGCAGGAGTTGCACCGGGTGTGGCGGCACGACGGCCTACTCACCGCCGCGGCCATCGCCGACCGGGTGCGTTGGCAGCTCGACGGCTGGCTCTCCGGCAGCAGTGGCCGCACCGGCGCCCGGCCGGCCCGACCGACGGCCGGCATCATCCGGCTGCGACTGATCCCGGACGGGGTGATCGCCCAGGCCGGCCTGCAGGCCGGCCTGTGGGGGGAGACCGGCGAGGAGCGGGAACGGGCGCACCGGGCGTTGAGTCGGGTGCAGGGCATCCTCGGCCCGGAGGCGGTGGTCACCGCCGTGCTCGGCGGTGGGCGCTCCCCAGCCGACCAGGTGCGACTGGTGCCGTGGGGCGACGAACGCCTCCCTGCCCGCCCCGGCCTGGCGCCGCTGCCCGGCGAGCCGATCGCCGGTGGCGGCGGTCGGGCCGGCAGTGCCGGTCGGCCCGCTGACCGCAGTGCCGGTGGGATTCCACCGTGGCCCGGCCGGCTGCCGCCGCCCGCGCCGGCGGTGGTGCTGCCCAGCCCGCTCGCCGCGACCGTGCACGACGCCACCGGCGAGGCGGTGGTGATCAGCGCGCGGCTGGCGGTGAGCGCTCCGCCCGCCCGGCTGGTGGTCGGCACCGGTCGACCGGCGGAGATCGTCGGCTGGGTCGGCCCGTGGCCGGTGGACGAGCGGTGGTGGGCTCCAGCCGAGGCTCGGCGGCGGGCACGGTTCCAGGTCAGCCTGGCCGACGGCACCGCCCTGCTGTTGGCCGTCGAGGCCGGGCAGTGGTTGGTGGAGGCGATCTATGACTGAGCGTCCAGCCGAGCTTGATCGACTCGGTATTCCCGAAGTCGGGGTGTCCCGCCGACTCGGACAGCCCGACTTCCCGGAGGTCGAGTCGGTCAGGCCGAGGGTGCGGGAATGAGTTTCAACAACCCGAAGATGCCCTGGTCGGAGTTGGAACGGGTGCTCTCCGGGCGGGCCGGCGGCGGCTCCGGCCGGTCAGGCGGCGGGCGGTCGCGCGAGGAGCGGCACCTGCACGTGGTGGACCCGCTCGCCGTGGACGCCGATGGTGGTGACTCCCCGGCCTGGAGCCGCCGCCGTGAGCAGTACCAGCCGCCGGAGCTGACCCGCCCCGACGGCGTGGTGCCCTACGCGGAGTTGCACGCGCACACCAACTTCAGCTTCCTCGACGGTGCCAGCCACCCCGAGGAGCTGGCCGAGGAGGCGGCCCGGCTGGGGCTCTCCGCGCTCGCCGTCACCGACCACGACGGCTTCTACGGGGTGGTCCGCTTCGCCGAGGCGGCTCGTACGCTGGGCCTGCCGACCATCTTCGGCGCGGAGCTCTCCCTCGGGCTGCCCGGTCCGCAGAACGGCGAGCCCGACCCGCACGGCTCGCACCTGCTGGTGCTCGCGCACGGCCATGAGGGGTACGCCCGGCTGGCCACCACCATCGCCCGCGCCCAGTTGCGCGGCGGGGAGAAGGGCCGCCCGGTCTACGGGGAGCTGGAGGAGATCGCCGCCGAGCTGCGCGACCACGTGCTGGTGCTGACCGGCTGCCGCAAGGGGCACGTGCCGGGGGCGCTGCTCACCGAGGGGGTGGACGCGGCGGCCCGTGAGTTGGACCGGCTGACATCGCTCTTCGGCGCGGAGACGGTGGCGGTGGAGCTGACCGACCACGGCCACCCGGTCGACGCCGACCGCAACGACGCGCTCGCCGACCTGGCCGCCGCGGCCGGGTTGCCGACGGTGGCCAGCAACAACGTGCACTACACCAGCCCCGGCCGGCGGCGGCTGGCCACCACCGTCGCCGCCGTCCGGGCCCGGCGCAGCCTGGACGAGGTCGACGGTTGGCTGCCCGCGGCGGCGACCGCCCACCTGCGCAGCGGCGCGGAGATGGCGGCCCGGTTCGCCGCGTACCCGGGTGCGGTGGCGCGGGCCGCCGAGTTCGGCGCCGAGTTGGCCTTCGACCTCCAGCTCGTCGCGCCGCAGTTACCGGCGTACCCGGTGCCACCCGGGCACACGGAGATGAGCTGGCTGCGGAAGCTGACCGCCGACGGGGCACGCGAGCGTTACGGCCCTCCGCAGGCGCACCCGACGGCGTACGCGCAACTCGACCACGAGCTGAACATGATCGAGGAGCTGGGCTTCCCCGGCTACTTCCTGGTGGTCTACGACATCGTCACGTTCTGCCGCGAGCAGGACATCTACTGCCAGGGCCGGGGTTCGGCGGCCAACTCGGCGGTCTGCTACGCGTTACGGATCACCAATGTGGACGCGGTCCGGCACCGGCTGCTCTTCGAGCGGTTCCTCGCCCCGGAGCGGGACGGCCCACCCGACATCGACGTGGACATCGAGTCCGACCGTCGGGAGGAGGTGATCCAGCACGTCTACACCCGCTACGGCCGGGAGCACGCCGCCCAGGTCGCCAACGTCATCTCCTACCGGCCCCGGTCGGCGGTGCGGGACGTGGCCAAGGCGTTCGGGTACTCGCCCGGGCAGCAGGACGCCTGGAGCAAGCAGATCGACCGGTGGGGCTCGGTCGCCACTGTCGACGCCGAGAACATCCCCGAGCAGGTGGTGGAGTACGCCAACGAGTTGCAGACGTTCCCGCGGCACCTGGGCATCCACTCCGGTGGCATGGTGATCTGCGACCGTCCGGTGATCGAGGTCTGCCCGGTGGAGTGGGGGCGGATGCCCGGGCGCAGCGTGCTCCAGTGGGACAAGGACGACTGCGCGGCGGTCGGTCTGGTCAAGTTCGACCTGCTCGGCCTGGGCATGCTCTCCGCGCTGCACTACGGCTACGACATGATCGGCGAGAGCCTCGACCTGGGTGACATGACGCTGGACGACCCGGAGGTCTACGACATGCTCTGCCGGGCCGACTCGGTCGGGGTGTTCCAGGTGGAGAGCCGCGCCCAGATGGCCACCCTGCCCCGGCTCAAGCCCCGCGAGTTCTACGACCTGGTGGTGGAGGTGGCGCTGATCCGGCCCGGCCCGATCCAGGGCGGCTCGGTGCACCCGTTCATCCGGCGCAAGAACGGCCAGGAGCCGGTGACCTTCGCGCACCCGCTGATGCGCAACGCGCTGGAGAAGACCCTGGGCGTGCCGCTGTTCCAGGAGCAGTTGATGCAGCTCGCCATCGACCTGGCCGGCTTCGACGCGGCCGAGGCCGACCAGTTGCGCCGGGCGATGGGCGCCAAACGGTCGGTCGAGCGGATGACCCGGATCGCCGACCGGCTCTTCGCCGGGATGGCCGAGCGGGGCATCACCGGTGAGCTGGCCGACGACGTCTACCGCAAGCTCACCGCGTTCGCCAGCTACGGGTTTCCGGAGAGCCACGCGATGAGCTTCGCCTACCTGGTCTACGCCAGTTCCTGGCTCAAGCGCTACCACCCGGCGCCGTTCCTGGCGGCGCTGCTCAACGCCCAGCCGATGGGGTTCTACTCGCCGCAGACCCTGGTCGACGACGCCCGCCGGCACGGGGTGGAGGTCCGTCGTCCGGACATCAACGCCAGTGCGGCGTCGGCGGTGCTGGAGTCCACCCCGGACACCCGGTGGGGCAGCGGGCCGGGGGAGCCGCCGCACGCCTGGGGGCTGGGTGGCCCCGCCGTCCGGCTCGGCCTGTCCAGCGTGCGGACCCTCGGCGCCGAGGTGGCCGAGCGGATCGAGGCCGAACGGGTCACCGGTGGGCCGTACCGGGACATGCCCGATCTGGCCCGGCGGGTCGGTCTCACCGCCGCGCAGTTGGAGGCCCTGGCCACCGCGGACGCCTTCGCCTGTTTCGGGCTGACCCGGCGGCAGGCGCTGTGGGCCGCCGGCGCGGCGGCCCAGGACCGGCCGGGCCGGCTGCCCGGCACGGTGACCGGCGCGGCGGCGCCGACGCTGCCCGGGATGGAGGCGGTAGACCGGCTGGTCGCCGACGTGTGGGCCACCGGGCTGTCGCCGGAGAGCCACCCGGCCCGGTTCATTCGAGGTCAGCTCGACGTGCTCGGCGCGGTGCCGATCGCCCGGCTCGGCCGGGTGGAGCCCGGCCAACGGATCCGGGTCGGTGGCATCGTCACCCACCGGCAACGCCCGGCGACCGCGGGCGGCGTCACCTTCCTCAACCTGGAGGACGAGACGGGGATGCTCAACGTCACCTGTTCGCCGGGGCTGTGGCAGCGCTACCGGCGGGTGGCCCGGACCAGCGCCGCGCTGGTGGTCAGGGGGCAGTTGCAGCGGCACGAGGGCGTGACCAACCTGGTGGCCGACCGGCTGGACGCCATCGAGCCACCGGTCAGCCCCGCCTCCCGTGACTTCCGCTGATCTAGTGATCCACATTACGGTTTCCTGCGGCGGTGGGCGGGAGACTCGTCCCCGAGCGGGCAGAGTGGCCCGTGATCCGTGAGGGGGAATGACAGTGATGGGGAATCACACCTACACCGGTGGAATCGCGAACGCCCGGCGGACCCGGCTGGGTGCGACCTGGGTGCCGTCGCACCTCGCCGACCCCCGCGAGTACGAGGTGACCAACGGCCCGGTGGCCAACGAGCGCCGGTCCCGGGCGGAGGACGAGGTCGAGGGCACCGAGTCCTGACCGACCCGGTACCGCAACACCGCCCGGGCGGGTGGCGGGTGCGCCCGCCACACGCCCGCACCGGGGATGGACCGGGTGACTAGGCTCGACCGGGTGGAGCAGACCCGAGGCCGGTTCGCCGGGCCGCCGCTGACCCCCCGTACCGCCGTGATCTGGTCGGTGCTCCGCGCCGAACTGGACCGGCGCGGCGACGCCGAACTCACCGTGCTGGACGTGGGCGGCGGCACCGGCGGTTTCGCCGTCCCGCTGGCCCGCGCCGGGCACCGGGTCACAGTGGTCGACGCCAGCCCCGACGCGCTCGCCGCGCTCACCCGCCGGGCCGCCGAGGCCGGTGTGGCCGACCGGATCGCCGCCGTGCAGGGCGACGGCGACGCCCTCGCCGGGCTGGTCGAGCCGGCCGGCGTCGACCTGGTGCTCTGCCACTCCGTGCTGGAGGTGGTCGACGACCCGGCGCCCGTGGTGGCGGCACTGGCCACCGCGTTGCGTCCCGGCGGCGCGGCCAGTGTGCTGGTGGCCGGGCGGGCCGCCGCCGTGCTGGGCCGCGCGATGAACGGCCACCTCGACGTCGCGACCGCGCTGGCCACCGACCCGGCCGGCACCGCCGGGCCGCGGGACACTCTGCGACGACGCTACGACGCCCCCGGCGCCGCCGCGCTGCTCGGTGCCGTCGGGCTCGTGGTCGAGGAGATCCACGGGGTACGCGTGCTGGCCGACCTGCTGCCGGCCGCGGTCGCCGACGGGCAGCCCGCCGCCCTGGTCGAGTTGGAACGGGCGTTGGCCGCCCAGCCGCCGTACCGGGACCTGGCCGCCCAACTGCACCTGTTCGCCCGCCGGCCGGCATGAGCGACTCGCCGGTCGTGGCGCCGCTGGCGGTCCTCGGGCCCGACCACGGCGGCGGCCGTCTCGCCGACGTGCTGCCCAGCGCGCTCGCCGTGCTGGGCGTCCCCGGCGCGGCCGACCCGCTCGGGCTCGTCCCCGCCCTGGCGGGGGTACGCCGGATCGCCGTGCTGCTGGTCGACGGGCTCGGGTGGTACCAGCTGCCGACCGCCGCGCCGTACGCGCCGACCCTCGCCGGGCTCGCGGCGACGGTCGCCCGGCCGCTCGTCGCCGGTTTCCCGTCCACCACCCCGACCAGTCTGGTGTCGCTGGGCACCGGCGTGGCACCTGGCGAGCACGGGGTGCTCGGCTTCACCGTGCGCGTGCCCGGCACCGACCGGGTGCTCACCCACACCGACTGGGCTGCCGACCCGTCGCCGTTGACCTGGCAGCCGGTCACCACCCAGTGGGAACGTGCCCGGGCCGCCGGTGTGGCGGTGACAGTGGTGAGCCGGCCGGAGTTCGGCGGCAGCGGGTTGACGGTGGCCGCCAACCGCGGCGGCGACTTCCGGGGTGCCGCCGGCGGGGAGGCGGTGGCCGCCGCCATGCTGGCCGCGCTGGCCACCGGCCCCGGGCCGACACTGGTTTCCGGTTACCACGCCGACCTGGACCGGTACGGCCACGTCTACGGAGTCGACTCGGAGCCCTGGCGGGTCGCCGCCGCCGAGGTGGACACTCTGCTCGCCCGGCTGGTCGACGGGCTGCCGCCGGACGCGGCACTGCTGGTGACCGCCGACCACGGCCAGCTCGACGTACCCGCCGCACACCGCTTCGACCTCGACACCGACCCACGGCTGCGCGCCGGGGTGCGGCTGGTGGCCGGTGAGGCTCGGGTCCGCTATCTGCACGTCGAGCCGGGCGCGATCGACGACGTGCTGGCCGCCTGGTCGGAGGTGCTGGGCGACGCGGCCCGGGTCCGTACCCGCGACGAGGCGGTGGCCACCGGCTGGTTCGGGCCGGTGCCCGAGGAGCACCTGGGCCGGATCGGCGACGTGGTGGTGACCTGCAACGACACGTACGCGGTCATGGCCAGCCGCACCGAGCGGCCGATGGCGTCGAAGCTGGTCGCGTACCACGGGTCGGACACCGCCGCCGAGCTGACCGTGCCGCTGCTGGTCGTCCGCGGCTGACCGGCGTACGGTCCGGCGCACTGGTGGGTGGTGGTGTCGTACCCCCGGGTTAACCTGCCGGGATGGGCCGCAGTCAGTCGTTGCCCCGGGGCGACGATCCGCGCTTCGGGCCGGACGCCGACGACTCCGGCAGCCCGATCCTGCACGTCGACATGGACGCGTTCTTCGCCGCCGTCGAGGTACGCCGCCGACCCGAGCTGCGCGGCCGACCGGTGGTCGTCGGCGGCGTCGGGCCTCGTGGGGTGGTCAGCTCGGCCAGCTACGAGGCCCGCCGGTACGGGGTACGCAGCGCGATGCCGACCAGTCAGGCCCGCGCCCGCTGCCCGCACGCGGTCTACCTGCCACCGGACTTCACCGCCTACAGCGCCGCCTCCCGGGCGGTCATGCAGATCTTCCGGGACGTCACCCCGCTGGTCGAGCCACTCTCTCTCGACGAGGCGTTCCTCGACGTCACCGGCGCCCGCCGACTCTTCGGCTCCCCGGCCACCATCGCCCGGCTGATCCGCCGCCGGGTCGCCGACGAGCAGGCGCTGACCTGCTCGGTCGGGGTGGCGCCGAGCAAGTTCGTGGCCAAGCTGGGTTCCACCCGGGCCAAACCGGACGGCCTGCTGGTCGTACCGCCGGGGCAGGTCCTCGACTTTCTGCACCCGCTGCCGGTGGACGCGCTGTGGGGGGTGGGGGAGCGGGCCGCCGAGGCGCTGCGCCGTCTCGGCCTGGCCACGGTCGGTGACCTCGCCGAGGCACCGGTGGGCATGCTCCGCCGGGCGGTCGGTGCGGCCTCGGCGGCGCACCTGCATGAGCTGGCCTGGGGGCGAGACCCGCGCGGCGTCAGCCCGGAGCACGTCGACAAGTCGATCGGCGCCGAGGTGACCTTCGACGTCGACGTGGCCGACCCGCTGGAGATCCGCCGCGCGCTGCTCGCGCTCAGCGCGAAGGTAGGCGTCCGGTTGCGGGGTTCCGGGCAGGTCGGGCGCACCGTGGCGCTCAAGGTCCGGTTGGCGGACTTCCGCACGGTCAGCCGCTCCCGCACCCTGGACGTGCCCACCGACACCGCTCGGGAGATGTTCGACACCGTCTGGGCGCTCTACACCGCATTGGACCCGGGCGAGCGGGTTCGACTCGTCGGGGTCCGGGTCGAAGGGCTCGCCCCGGCGCGGGGCGCTGCCCGGCAGCTGACGCTCGGCGCGCCCGAGCGGGGTTGGCGTGAAGCGGAAGCTGCCGCGGACGCCGCCGCTGCCCGTTTCGGGCGGTCCGTCATAGGTCCGGCCAGTCTGATGGGCGACCCTGACACCCGCCGAAAGGAAAATCCACCGCACCCATAGGTCGTCCCGCTTTCCGACGCGCGACCCCCCTCGTAGACTTGCGGGTAAGCAGCCGGTTGGCTGCCACGGTCTGTCGGCCCGAGTGGGCCGACTCAACGTGACCGGGGAGGAGTGCCGTGCCGCTCTCGGAGCACGAGCAGCGGCTGTTCGATCAGATCGAGCGGTCGCTTGCCGAGGACCCCAAATTCGCCTCGGCCGTGCGCGCCAGCGATCCGCGCTTCCATGCGCGGCGTCGCCTGCTCGTCGCCGCCGGCGTCATCATCGCTGGCTTGGCTCTACTGGTCTATGGCGCGGTGATCAAGACTCCACCACTGGCGGTGGCGGGCTTCGTCGTCATGCTGGCGTCGGCCGCGTTCGCGGTGCAGTCGCACCGGCGGGCGCAGTCACCCGACCTGCACGTGGTGGGCGGCACGACGAGTCGTCGTCGCCCGCGCGGTGGCCGATCCGGTCGCCGGTCGTCGATCCTGGACCGCATGGAGGACAGGTGGCGGCAGCGCCCGGAGGGGCACCGGTGAGCCGACCCCGCCGCTGAGGCGGCCGTACGCCGCTGAGGCGGCCGTACGTCGCGACGAGCAGGTCGCCGGGCACCACTCCCGGCGACCCTTGTCGTGCCCGCCGTCTGCCTGCCCGACCGACCGGCCCGACCGCCCGTGCCTGGCCGCCCGTGCCCGCCTGCCTGGCCGCCCGACCGAGCCTGCCCATTCTTTCCCGCGCGAGATCGTGCTCGATCCTGGGTGTAGGGGCATCGTGCGCTTCGGGAGGGGCCTCTTTCCTGGATCGAGCACGATCTTGGGCGGCCGGTCTCTCGTGTGCCCCAGGGGAGCTGGCAGGCGGGCTCGTGGTCGGGGCGGCGGCGGTGGGCCGCCGCCCCTGACCTAAACCTGCGGTGGGTCAGCGGGCCGCCCGGTCGGCCAACAGCCGGCGGGGGTTCCAGCGCAGCAGGTGGTACCGGGTCCTCCCGGTCAGCGCCACCATTCGGCTGGAGGCGTCCGCCAGGGCGGTCCTCCAGCGCAGCAGCACCGACGGTGGCAACACCGCGGCGACGAGACGGGTCCGCCGGTCCGCCCGTGCGGCGAGTGCCCCACGGACCACGCGGAGCGCCGACGACAACCTCTCACCGGTCAGCGGATCCCGCGCGTACCGGGCCCGCTCCTCCGCCCTACCGAGCAGCCGCGCCGACTCCACCGCCGCGTCGTCGTCGAGCGTGTCCCGGACAAGCCGGTCCGCGGTCGCCCTGGGCGTTTCGGTCCGGTCGACCGGCACCCGGAAGTCCACCAGGGTGTCGAGCAGCTCCGCCCAGGCGGCGTGTGCGTCGGCGCGGGCACGGTTGGCGTCCGCGCCGACCACCACCGCGCGGAAGCCCGGCTCGGCGCCGTCTTCGACGACGGTGGCGGCCACGGTGGCGTTCGTCGTCCGGCCGCCGCGCCGACGTCGCAGCGCGAGCCGGCGCAGAGCAGGCACCGCGAGTAGGGCCAGCAGGGCCAACAGGCCCGCCGCCCACCAGGGCCAGACCGGTGGCTGGTCGCCGGGGGTCGTGCCGCCGGCGGAGAACCCCTCGTCGATTTCCCGGTCCGCGTTGTCCGGCCCGGCCGGCCCGGCCGACGCCCCGGGGTCGGTCGGGGTGCCCGTGACACCGGCACCCGGCGTGGACGGCTCCGGCGCGTCGGTATCCGGTGCCCAGGCCGATCGGGTGGAGCCGGGCACCCCGTACGCCGGGGTGGCGTCGAAGGGCACCCAACCGACGCCGTCGAAGAAGACCTCGGTCCAGGCGTGCAGGTTGAGGTTGGTCAGCGTGAACGTGTCACCGTCGCGATTGCTGCCGTTGGTGAACCCGAACGCCACCCGGGCCGGGATGCCGGACGCGCGGACCAACCAGGCCATCCCCGCCGCGTACTGCTGGCAGTAGCCGACCTTGTTGGTCAGGAAGTTGACGATGTCCTGCCCGCTGCTGCCGCTCTCGGTGCTCAGTCGGTACTTGAACCCGTTGTCCGCGGAGAAGTGCTGGTAGATCGCCAGCACCCGGTCGTAGTCGGTGCGCTTGCCCTGGACCAGCCCCTTGACCAGCTCGTCCACCTCGGGCACCCGCTCGGGGGTGGCGGTCATCTGTCGGCGTACCGGGTGGTCCGCCGGGAGCGGCGGCGCGGCCCGCAGCACCGCCGGAGTGTACGTCGAGCGGACGTAGTCGAAGGAGTACTTACGGCCCCGGGAGTTCTCCCGGTTGGAGAAGACGATCTGCTGGTTGGGGTCGTACAGCCAGTTGCTGCTGAGGTCCTCGGTGCGCACCGGCTCGGCGTACACCGGCATCAGCGCCATGCTCAGGCTCTTGGTGACCTCGACGGTCGCCCGGTAGGTGGTGCGCTGCACACCTCGGCCGGCCCGATCGGCCGGGTCCGGCAGGTCCCGGTTGGCCGGCCGGCCGCTCGGGCTACGCGCCAGGAAACCAGCCGGGCGCAACTCGTCGGCGACCGCGTAGCGCAGGTAGAACGGGTTCTCCTCGGTCGTGGTGACCTTGACCATGTCGAACACCTGGGACTGGTTGAGCTGGCCGGCGAGCGACGCGAACAGGTCGATCCGACCGGAAGTGCCGCCCGAGCCGGTCCCGTTTCCGGTGCCGTTGCCCGGCCCCCGGCTGATGCTGTCGAGCAACCCACCGGTCATGCCCGGCACTGCCAGGGGCAGGACCACCGCCAGGGCCACCCCGATCACCGCGAGCCGGCGACCGGCGGACGCCAGGGGTGAGGCCTCCCACACGTCGACGTCGCGGCCGTCACCGGTGAACCGTCGCCCGAAGCGGCGTACGCGGTCGACGTTGTCGGTGACCAGCAGCCAGAGGTAGCCGGCGGCGCCCACCACGAACGGCACGGCGGGGACGCTGTCCACGTAGACGGCGACCGGCACCGAGTAGATGGCGAGCATCGGCAGCCCCGCCAGCGCGGGTCGGCGCAGCCCGACGGCCAGGACGTCGACGAGTACGGCGACCCCACCGACGCCGAGCACGGTGATGAACAGCAGCGGGTCGGTGTCGGGAACCTCGACGCCGTACGAGCGCATGTCCTGTCCGGATCCGGCGATCAGGTCGCTGAAGTGCGCCAACGTGCCCGGCGTCGGCAGGAAGGCGAGCAGCTCCGTGCCGCTGGGGAACAACCAGGTCAGAGCGAGGACCAGACCGGCGAGCATGCCCAACACCTGACCCCACAGGGGTGCTCGGGCGAGCCTGGTCAGCGCGGCCACCCCGGCCACCACCGCGACCGCGATGATGGACTCGATCAGCCACGTCCAACTCTGGAAGATGGCCGACAGCGGCGCGGCCGCCAGCAGTGTCGCCGCGGCCGCCACCACGCCGATGTTGCGACTGGCGTTCATGAGGGGAACCTTCCGTTCATCGCACGCCGCCGGCCACCGTCTCGGCCAGTGCGGCGCGCAGGGCGAAGCCCTGGGAGCCCCGACCGGCCTGCGGCCACAGCGCGGGCAGTCGGCTGCCGTGGTCGACTCCGACCACCCGCCAGCCGCTCCGCACCATGGCGAGGACGGCGGTGCCGTGCGCGTGCTCCGCCTCGGCGCGGGCCTTCTCCGGCAGGCTGAGCCAGGTCGAGCTGTTGAGCAGGAACCCGACACAGGTGGCGCCGTTGCCGCGCAGCCCGGCCAGCAGCTCGGCCTCGGCCACGCTCACCGTGCCGAACAACCCGATGATCAGACCGCCGTCGGCGCGTTGGCGGACCCGTTGCACGAGGTCGGTCACCTCGGCGCGTTGATCCAGCCGGACCTCCGCGAGGTGGTCGAGCAGCGCCCCGTCACCGCCGGCCTCCGAGGCGTCCACGTCCGCCCCGGAGCCGGTGACCAGACGCAACTTGTAACCGGCCTGGCGCAGGTGCACGGCGATGCTCGCGGCGGCGGAGACCGACCACTCGAAACTGGCCGTCGGCCCCTCACCGCGGTGGCCGTACGCACGGGTGTCCAGGACGACCGTGGCCCGGCTCTCCCACGGCTGCTCCTCACGGCGCACCATCAGCTCACCGGTGCGAGCGGTGGACTTCCAGTGCACCCGACGCAGGTCGTCGCCGCGCCGGTACTCCCGGGTCGCCGCGTCGTCCTCGCCGTGCACCGCCACGGACCGGGCCCGGCTGTCGCCGCTGCCCGCGTACTCCCCGGGGAGCCGCACCGACGGCAGTGAGGTGACCTGCGGGATGACCGTCAGGTGGTCGGTGCTCGGGAAGGACCGGGTGAGTTCACACAGGCCGAACGGGTCGGTCATCCGGACCACCAGTGGGCCCACGTCGTAGCGACCCCGCACGTCGGCCCGCACGGTGTACGCCACGGAGGTGGCCTGGTGCGCGCCGAGGCGCTCCAACACCACCCGGGGCCGGCTGCCCAGCGCGTAGGGCAGCCGGTCCTCGAGGAGGAGGGTGCCGGTCGGCAGTCGGGAGAGGTTCTGCAGGCGCAGCACGACCCGCGAGTTGGCGCCGACCGGAACCCGGTGCGGGTCCAGTGAACGGTTGCAGGCCAGCTTGTATCGGCTGCGTCCGACGTAGGCCGCCGCCAGCAACGGCAGGATGGCCAACAGCACCGCAACCCGCAGCAGGTCCTTCTCGCCGAGGATGCCTGCCGAGATCGCCGCCGCGAGCGCGGCGGCGAGGAAGGAGCGCCCGCGGGTGGTCAGCCCGCGCAGCCCGGCACGCACGTCACGGCCTCCGCGGCTCGTAGGGTGCGCGGCCGTTGCCGGTGGCGGGCCGGGTGTCGTACGGGTTGCGCTGCCGGTCGTGCGGCAGCGGAAGGCGGTGCACCAGCTCGGAGACGATCGCGTCGGTGGTGCGCCGGGCAAGCTGCGCGTCGGCGGTCGGGATGATCCGGTGCGCGAGCACGGGCACCGCCAGGGCCTGCAGGTCGTCGGGGAGTACGTAGTCGCGGCCCTCCAGGGCGGCGACCGCCCGGGCGGTGCGCAGCAGTTGCAGGGTCGCCCGGGGGGAGGCGCCGAGCCGCAGGTCGGGGGCCTCGCGGGTGGCGGTGACCAGGTCGATCGCGTACTGCTTGACCGCGTCCGCGACGTGCACCTGTCGGACGGTGGAGATGAGCTGCCGGACGATGTTCGCGTCGGACACCGGGCGCAGCTCGTGCAGCGGGTCGGTGGCACCGTGCCCGTCGAGCATGGCCAGTTCGGCGTTGACATCCGGGTAACCCATCGCGATCCGGGCGGTGAAGCGGTCGCGCTGCGCCTCGGGGAGGGGGTACGTCCCCTCCATCTCGATCGGGTTCTGGGTGGCGATCACCATGAACGGGGTCTGCAGCTGGTAGGTCACGCCGTCGACCGTGACCTGCCGCTCCTCCATGCACTCCAGCAACGCCGACTGGGTCTTCGGCGAGGCGCGGTTGATCTCGTCACCGACCACCAGGTTGGCGAACACCGCACCCGGGCGGAACTCGAAGTCGTGCGTCTCCTGGTTGTAGACGCTGACGCCGGTGACGTCGCTGGGCAGCAGGTCGGGGGTGAACTGGATCCGCCGCACGGTGCAGTCGATGGACCGCGCGAGGGCCTTGGCCAGCTTGGTCTTGCCGACACCCGGGACGTCTTCGATCAGGAGGTGACCCTCGGCGAGCAGGACGGCCAGGGCGAGCCGCACGGTGGCGGTCTTACCCTCGATGACCTGCTCGATGTTGGCCACGATGGCCTCGCTGGCGGCGCGGAACTCGTCGTGCGGCAGTAGGCCGCCCACCTCGTCCCAGGTCTGTTGTGTCACGGGCCTCCTCCTCGTCGCCGTCACGGCAGCTCTGAAATAGAGCACCTGGACCCGCCGTTGGGTTCGCGACGTCGAGCCTCGTTTGCCGCAGGAATCTCACTGGTCTCTCAGGCTAACCATGTTTGTCGTTATCGCCGACCCCCGCAGGTAGTCCGTCGGTTACGCACCGAATATTCGCCAGCCGGGGGATGCGTGTCTGTTCTGCCTATCGGTACCCGGTGTCCCGTTCGCCTGGACGGACCGGTCGGCGGTACGCGGGCGCTCCCGGCGGCGAGGTACACTGCGGGACATGGCCGGAGTCTTCCTGCTTCTTACCGGGCCGTGCTGATGCGCTGAACGCAGCGACAGCACGGCGGCCCCTCCTGCGCGAGGGGCTTTTTTGTGCCCGTCGCCGGCCCGGCCCGGTGGCGCCGAGACGAAGCGAAGCGAAGCGAGGAGAGACGATGAGTGAGGCAGCCGCACCGGCGGGCGACATCCCCCCGTTCCGGTACACCGCGGCCCTGGCCGGCGAGATCGAGATTCGTTGGCAGGACACCTGGTCGCGCGAGGGCACCTTCCACGCACCGAACCCGACCGGCCCGCTGGCCGACCCGACCCACCCCCGCGCCGGCGCGGAGAAGCTGTACGTGCTGGACATGTTCCCGTACCCCTCCGGAGCGGGCCTGCACGTCGGTCACCCGCTGGGCTACATCGGCACCGACTGTTACGCCCGCTACCAGCGGATGGCCGGCCGTAACGTGCTGCACGCGATGGGCTTCGACGCGTTCGGCCTGCCCGCCGAGCAGTACGCGGTGCAGACCGGCACCCACCCGCGTACCACGACGGTGGCGAACATCGAGCGGTACAAGGCGCAGCTGCGCCGGCTGGGCCTGGCGCACGACGAGCGCCGCTCGGTGGCGACCATCGACACCGACTTCTACCGCTGGACCCAGTGGATCTTCCTGCAGATCTTCAACTCCTGGTACGACCGTGACGCCGGCCGGGCCCGCCCGATCGCCGAGCTGATCGCCGAGTTCGAGGGCGGCAACCGACCCACCCCGGACGGCCGGGCCTGGGCCGAGCTGAGCGTCGCCGAGCGCCGCGGAGTCGTCGACGACCACCGCCTGGCGTACGTCTCGCAGGCCCCGGTGAACTGGTGCCCGGGGCTGGGCACCGTGCTGGCCAACGAGGAGGTCACCGCCGACGGTCGGTCCGAGCGGGGCAACTTCCCGGTCTTCAAGCGCAACCTGAAGCAGTGGATGATGCGGATCACCGCGTACGGCGACCGGCTGCTGGACGACCTGGACAGCCTGGACTGGCCCGAGCCGATCAAGCTGATGCAGCGCAACTGGATCGGCCGCTCCCAGGGCGCGCACATCGACTTCCCGACCAGCGCGGCGCCGGTGCAGGTGTTCACGACCCGTCCGGACACCGTCTTCGGCGCGACCTACATGGTGCTGGCGCCCGAGCACGAGCTGGTCGACGCGCTGGTGCCGGACGCCTGGCCGGACGGGACGAGGGACGCCTGGACCGGCGGGCACACCAGCCCCCGGGCGGCCGTCGAGGCGTACCGCAAGGCGGCGGCGGCCAAGACCGACGTCGAGCGGCAGGCCGACAGCAAGGAGAAGACCGGCGTCTTCATCGGCGCGTACGCCACCAACCCGGTTACCGGCGGGCAGATCCCGATCTTCGCCGCCGACTACGTGCTGGCCGGTTACGGCACCGGCGCGATCATGGCGGTGCCGGCCCAGGACGAGCGGGACTGGGCGTTCGCCGAGGTCTTCGAGCTGCCCATCGTGCGTACCGTGCAGCCCGCGGAGGGCTTCGACGGCAAGGCGTACACCGGGGACGGTCCGGCGATCAACAGCGCCGCGCCCGAGCGCGGCCTGGACCTGAACGGCCTGGGGGTCGCCGACGCCAAGGCGGCGATCATCGCCTGGCTGGAGGCGAACGGGCACGGCACCGGCGCGGTCACCTACCGGCTGCGCGACTGGCTGTTCTCCCGGCAGCGCTACTGGGGCGAGCCGTTCCCCATCGTCTACGACGAGACCGGCGCCGCCATCGCCCTGCCGGAGGAGATGCTGCCGGTCGAGCTGCCGGAGGTGGACGACTTCTCGCCGAAGACGTTCGCCGCCGACGACGCCGACAGCAACCCGGAGACCCCGTTGTCGCGGCGGCGTGACTGGGTCGAGGTCGAGCTGGATCTGGGTGACGGGCCGAAGCGCTACACCCGCGAGACCAACGTGATGCCGCAGTGGGCCGGCTCCTGCTGGTACGAGCTGCGCTACCTGGACCCGACCAACAGCGATCGGTTCGTCGACGCCGAGAACGAGCGCTACTGGATGGGCCCGCGCGCCGACGGTGACTGCGGCGGCACCGACCTGTACGTCGGCGGCGCCGAGCACGCCGTGCTGCACCTGCTGTACGCGCGCTTCTGGCACAAGGTGCTGTTCGACCTGGGTCACGTGTCGTCGTTCGAGCCGTTCCGCAAGCTGTTCAACCAGGGCATGATCCAGGCGTACGCGTACACCGACTCGCGCGGCAGCTACGTGCAGGCCGAGGACGTGGTCGAGCGCGACGGCGCGTACTACCTGGAAGACCTGGTGGTCAACCGCGAGTACGGCAAGATGGGCAAGTCGCTGAAGAACGTGGTGACCCCCGACGACATGTGCGCCGCGTACGGCGCGGACACCTTCCGGGTGTACGAGATGTCGATGGGGCCGCTGGAGGTGTCCCGACCCTGGGAGACCCGGGCGGTGGTCGGGTCGTACCGGTTCCTGCAGCGGGTGTGGCGGGCCGTGGTCGACGAGCAGACCGGCGCGCTGCGGGTCACCGAGGACCCGGCCGACGAGGCGACCCGTCGGCTGCTGCACACGGTGATCGACGGTGTCCGTGGCGACATGGACGGCATCCGGTTCAACACCGCGATCGCCAAGCTGATCCAGCTGACCAACGGGCTGACCGGCCTGTCGGCGACGCCCCGCGAGGTGGCCGAGCCGCTGGTGCTGATGGTGGCGCCGTTCGCTCCGCACCTGGCCGAGGAACTGTGGCGCAAGCTGGGCCACGACACCTCGCTGACGTATGCGGACTTCCCGACCGCCGATGAGGCGCTGCTGGTGGCCGACACGGTGACCTATCCGGTGCAGGTCAACGGCAAGGTCCGGGGCCGCATCGAGGTCCCCGCCGACGCCGCCGAGGAGACCGTCCGCGCGGCGGCCCTGGACGCGGTGGCCGCGACCCTGGCCGGCAAGGAGCCCCGCAAGGTCATCGTGGTCAAGGGCCGGATGGTCTCGGTAGTCGCCTAACCCGCCCCGGCCCGCCCCGCCCCGCCCCGCGCCGGCCCGCGCCGATCATGGAGTGGTGGTGGCTGACTCATCCCCATAGGGGGTGATTGATCCCCACCACAACTCCATGATCGACCCAGCGGTCGGGTGGGACGGGGTGGGTCAGACGGGCATGGTGCGGCGGCGGCGCTCGGCGCGCCACCACTGGTGGACGAGCACCACGCTGGCGATCAGGCCGAGGCTGGCCGGGGCGGCGGCGTACCAGTTGACCTGGCCGGGGGAACTGACTGCGGCGCCGATCGCCGCGTAGCCGAACGCGGTCGGCGCGGAGGCGATGACGCTGCCGGCCAGGAACGGCAGCACGCGGGCACCGGTCGTGCCGTAGCCGTAGCTGACCAGACCGAAGCCGGCGATCGGCAGCAGGCGGACGGTGACCACACCGAACACGCTCTGCCGGGCGAACCATCCGTCGAGGCGGGCCAGGCGACCACGGACCCGTTCGGCTACGAACTCCCGGCCGAGCAGCCGGCCGACCGTGAACCCGATCGCCGCGGCCACCAACGCGGCGCCCAGGGCGTACGCGGCGCCTTCCAGCGGGCCGAAGATCGCGCCGGCGGCGAGCGTGATGAAGGTCCGGGGGACCAGCGCGACCAGCAGCAGCGCGCCGCCGAGGATCGCGGCGACCGGGGCGAGGTCGCCCAGCCGGTCGGCCAGCAGCGGAAGGTGCTCCGGATCCGGCCGGGGCACCAGGAGCAGCAGTAGCCCGCATCCGCCGATCAGCAGCACGAGCAGGGCGAACCGGGCGGCCGACGGCTGCCGGAGCAGCCGTCGGACGGCGCGGATCATGCCCGGGCGGCGGCCACTGCGGAGCGGCGCTCGTTGCGGAGCCGGTCCGACCAGGTGTCGTCGAGCGGCGGGAGCTGGTGCGCCCCGGTCGCCCAGCGCAGCAGCAGGTCGGCCAGGGCCGGGTTGCGGGCCAGCGCCGGGCCGTGCGAGTAGGTACCGAGCAACTTGCCGCGCCACGCGCCCTCGGTGGTGCCGTCGTTGCCGACCCCGGCGCTGATCCGGGCCAGCGGGGAGACCTCGGGGCCGAGGTGGGTGCGGCCACCGTGGTTCTCGAAACCGGTCAGCGGGGGCAGACCCAGCCGGGGGTCGATCTCACCGGCCAGCTCGCCGACGGCCCGGCTCTCGCCCCGGTCGGACCGCAGGTCGAGCAGCTCCAGGCCACGGCACTGCACACCCTTGGCGAAGAAGGACGTGCCGAGCAGTTGGTAGCCGGCGCAGACGCCGAACACCACCGACCCCTGGGCCACCGCCCGGTGCAGCCCGCCGTCGGCGAGCAGCCGCTGTGCGCCCAGCGCCTGTGGGCCGTCCTCGCCGCCGCCGACCAGGTAGATGTCGGCCGTCGCGGGCAGTTTCTGGTCGGAGCGGACCTCCAGCACCTCGACCGGCATCCCCCGTTGGCGGGCCCGGCGGGCGAGGATCAGGGCGTTGCCCCGGTCGCCGTAGGTGGACAGCAGGTCGGGGTAGATCCAGACGATTCGTAGGCTCTCAGATGACACGGTCCAACTCCGCTCGGATGTCCTGGAACGCGGTGTAGTTCGCGATGACCTCCAGCCGCCCGGGCGGGACCGACCGGATGGCGTCGTCGAACGTGCGGACGTGCTGGAAGGGCACGTCGTTGACGTCCAACCGAACCGCCAGGTCGTATGCCCGGTCGCCGGTGATCAACACCTGCCGGCCGCGGAGCGGGGCGAAGTCGACGTCGAAGAGCCAGGACGTGTCGAGGCCGTCGGGGTCGCGCGCGTTGATGGAGAGCAGGGTCGGCGCGTTGTCGGCCATGTCGAACGCCTCCAGCCAGCTGGCCGGGTTCTTGGCCAGCAGCAGCCGGATGTTGCGCCCGTCCTTGTCGACCTGCGCGTAACGACCGGCGACCGAGGTGACGATGCCGAGGCGGGACACCGCGTCGACCGGACGGACACCGAACTCGGCGGCCACGGCCAGCGCGGTCGCCGCGTTGCCGACATTGACCTTGCCGGGCAGTTGGAGCGAGACCTTGTGCCAGGCGCCGGTGGGGTCGAGCACACCCTCGTCCTCGACGACCCACTGCGGCTCCGGCCGGCGCAGCGCACAGCCCGTGCACCACCACTGCTCGCCGGAGCGCTCGATGGTGGAGCCGCACTCCGGGCAGACCCAGGAGTCGTCGTGCCAGCGCTGACCGGCACTGAACCAGGTCACGTGCGGCGGGTGGATGCCGCGGGCGGGGTCCCCCGGCGGCGTGGCGGCCCAGACCACCATCGGGTCGTCGGCGTTGGCCACCACCCGGACATCGGTGTGCCGGACCAGGGCCGCGCGCCAGAGCTGCGCCATCATGGCGACCTCCTTGGCGCGGTCCAGTTGGTCGCGGGAGAGGTTGAGCAGCGCCACCACGTGCGGCTCGGTCGCCTCCAGCACCTGGGCGAGGTAGTGCTCGTCGACCTCCAGCACCGCGTACGGGGTGCTGCCGGCCTTGGCCAGTGCCGACGTGTGCCCGCTGGGCATGTTGGCGCCGAACGAGTTGGTGGCGACCCGGCCGAGCACGCCGACCGCGGCGGAGGTCAACCGGGTGGTGGTGGTCTTGCCGTTGGTGCCGGAGACGAGCGCGATCGCACGCCCGGCCGACAGGTGGGCCAGCAGGTCCGGGTCGATCTTCAGGCCGATCCAGCCACCGATCACCGAACCGTCGCCACGGCCGGCCGCCCGGGAGAGCGCCGCGGCGGTCCGTGACACGGAGCTGGCCACCTTGGCCCGTAGGGGCATTTTCGCGTCCGTCACGCGAGCGAGGTTACCGGACCGCCCGCCCCTCCAGATCGCCGCCGACGGTGAACCGTTCGGCCGTGGCGGCTGGGCGGGCGGCCGGTGGCGCCTCCGCCGGACGGAGTCGATCTATGTCGGAAAGCGGACCACGCCGGAGGGGCGCGGCGGCCCTCCACTCCGCTCCACCCCTGTTGACGTGCGGTTTTGCCATTGGTTCGGGCGCGCCACGCGGGCGAATCTGGTTGCGGGTGGAGGGAAGTGGAGTAGAGTGGGGACCAATGGTGAGGCCGGGAGGGCTCACCGGCCCGGGGGGTCAGCGGCGCCGCGAACGCCGCTCAGGGGCAAGGGGGGTAGGGCCGTGTTTCTCGGCACCCACACTCCACGCCTGGACGAAAAGGGCCGGCTGATCCTTCCGGCCAAGTTTCGAGATGAGCTGGCGGGGGGTGTTGTGGTCACCAAAGGGCAGGAGCGCTGCCTCTACGTCTTCCCCACCCCTGAGTTCCAGCGCATCGCGGAGCAGTTGCGCGCGCAGCCGATGACACACAAGGCGGCCCGGGCCTACAGCCGGGTCTTCTTCGCCAGCGCGCACGACGAGGTTCCGGACAAGCAGGGTCGGGTGACCATCCCCGCTCACCTCCGGGCATATGCCGCACTGGACCGTGAGTTGGTGGTGATCGGCGCGAGCACGCGGGTGGAGATCTGGGACAAGGTCGCCTGGGAGACCTACCTCGCCGAGAGCGAAGACGACTTCGCCGACATCGAGGAGGGGGTGCTGCCAGGCGGTCTGTAGGGCGGAACGGCGCCCGACGTACTGCGAGATCTCCAGCCGCTTTCGAGTTCCTGGCATCCCTTCCCCGGTGCCAGGCGCACGATCCAGTCATCGGTGCGAGTCCGGTGTCAGGCGGGAGCGGATGGGGATCTGGCGGTACGACGGCAGCGCCGTCCGACGACAGGCGCACGAGAAGAACGGACGTTTCAACCAGTGGGGGTCGACATGGGGGAGTTGCGCGGCACGCACGTGCCGGTGCTGCTCGAGCGGTGTCTCGAGCTGCTGGCCCCCGCGCTGGGTCGAGGCGGCCGGACGGTCCACGTCGACGCGACGCTCGGCCTGGCCGGGCACGCGGAGGCGGTGCTGGAGGCGCACCCGGAGACGGTCCTGATCGGGCTCGACCGGGACACCGAGGCGCTCGCCCACGCGCGGGTCCGACTGGCTCGGTTCGCCGATCGGGTGCACCTGGAGCACGCCGTCTACGACGAGTTGCCGGATGTGCTGGACCGGCTGGGTTATCCGGGCATCGACGGGATCCTGTTCGATCTGGGTGTCTCGTCGTTGCAGTTGGACGCGCCCGACCGCGGGTTCGCGTACGCCCAGGACGCGCCCCTGGACATGCGGATGGACCAGACCCGGGGGGTGACCGCCGAGGAGGTGGTCAACACCTACGCACATCCGGACCTGGCTCGCGTGCTGCGGGTCTACGGCGAGGAGAAGTTCGCCGGCCGGATCGCCTCGGCGATCATCCGGCAGCGGGAGCGTGCCCGGATCACCTCGTCCGCGTTCCTGGCGGAGCTGGTTCGGGACTCCATTCCGGCGCCAGCCCGACGAACGGGTGGGCACCCGGCAAAGAGAACGTTTCAGGCTTTAAGGATCGAGGTAAACAGAGAGCTGGCAGCGCTGGAGACAGCGTTGCCATCCGCGCTCGACGCACTGACCGTGGGGGGTCGCATGGTGGTCCTGTCCTACCACTCGTTGGAGGACCGGCTCACCAAGGCGGCGCTCACGGACCGGGTCCGCAGTAAGGGCCCGGTCGACCTCCCGGTCGAACTTCCCGGGTCCGGTCCGACGTTCCGGCTACTCAGCCGGGGCGCCGAACTGCCCGGGGAGGCGGAGGTCGCCGCCAACCCGCGCGCCGCTTCGGTGCGGTTGCGGGCCGCGGAACGACTCGACCCGAACGCGACAGAGCTTGGGCGGACCGACCGCGAACGGTCTCGCCGACGGGTGAAGGGAATGCACCAACCGGGCACGGGGTCCGCCTGATCCGTGGGGGGTCAGGGGCGCCGGGACGGCAGAGGGACGGACGTTGAGGGGGAGGGACATGAGCATTGACAAGCGCGACCGCCGGGGCGTCACCGGCGGCGAGCAGCGCGCACCGCGGTCGGGGGGCCGGATCGCGGCGGAGCGAGCTCCGCGCCTCGGAAACGGTACGCCACGCATCGATCGAGTGAACCGGCAGGGGGAGGCTCGCGCCCGGGGGGCGCGCGAGTTCCCCACTCAGGGCACCGCCGCGCTGCGGCCGGTCGAGAAGGCCGGCGCCGCCACCAGCGCGCGCCCGCCCCGGCTGCGGGTGGCACCACCACCGCCGGTGTCGGTGCCGCGTGCGCCGTTCGCGGCGCTGATCGTGGTGCTGGTGGTCGGTGGGGTGCTGGGCATCCTGGCGGTCAACACCAAGATCAATGAGAACGCGTTCCGGTTGGAGCGGTTGCAGCAGCAGCAGGCTCGACTGGACCTGGAGAAGCAGCAACTGGACAAGCAGATCGCCGAGTTCGAGGCGCCGGGCAACCTGACCGCCGAGGCACGGCGGCTGGGTCTGGTCGACGCCGGCGAGCCGGGCTACATCCGGCTGCCGGACGGCAAGACCATCGGCGTGCCGCAGCCCGCGACCGGCCAGCCGTCGGTGACCAGCCAGGGTGCGGGAGGCTGACCGGTGCCACCGAGATCGGACGAGCCGCGCCGGGACCCGAAGGGGGCCCGGCGCGGTTCTTCGCGTGATGCCAGCCCCGCCGACAACGAGTCGCGCACCGGCGAGCCCGGCATCGGGGGCATCTCCGGTGCCCGCGCGTACACCCCGAGGGGTCGGACCGTCCGCGACGAGCGCGGCACGTCGGCGCGCGCCGGGGGCGCCGAGCAGCGACGTACGCCGCGCAGCACCCGTTCCGGCGACCCGTTCCGGCCGGCGTTGCAGGTGCTCGACGGCGGCCGGGCCGCCGCCCGTTCCGGCCGGCGCGACGCCCCGGCCGCCGGGCGCGGCGGCGTCGTGCGCACCGTCTCCCCGCGCACCCCTCGTGCTCCGGGTGTGGACGAGCCCGCGCCGCGCCGCCGGAGCACGCCGCGCGCGCCGCGCCGCCCCGACCGGCCGGTGGCGCGCCGTCCGTCCCGCAAGCCTCCGCGCCCGCCGAAGCTGGCCGACTCGCGGCTGCGTCTGCGGTTGGGCACCGTCCTCGCCCTGACGCTGTTCGCCAGCATCGGCATCCGGTTGGTCTTCCTCCAGGCGGTCGACGCTCCGGCGTATGCCGGGGGCGGCATCTCCGACCGCCTCCGCACGGTCGAGCTGCCGGCGCCGCGGGGCGCGATCTACGACAGCACCGGCGCGCCGCTGGCCCGCAGTGTCGAGGCGCGCTACGTCTTCGCCGACCCGACCGAGGTGAAGGATCCGTCCGCCACCGCGAAGGCACTCTCCCCGCTGCTCGGCATCCCGACGTCGAAGCTGGTCGAGCTGATGAAGCCCCGCAGGCTGGAGAACGGCAAGTCGTCCACGTTCGCCTACCTGGCCCGAGGGGTGGAGATCCCGACGGCCAAACGGGTGCAGGCGCTGGAGCTTCCCGGCATCGGGGTGCACCGCGACGAGAGTCGTGACGTGCCCGGCGGCGACCTGGCGGCCAATCTGATCGGCTTCACCAGTCAGGACATGGCCGGCCTGGAAGGGTTGGAGGCCCGCTACGACGACGTGCTCGCCGGGCAGGACGGCAAGCGGGTGTACGAGGCCGGCCTCGGCGACCTGGCCGCACCGATCCCGGGCGGCTACAGCCGGACCACGCCGGCCAAGCCGGGCAGCTCGCTGACCCTCACCATCGACCGTGACCTTCAGTTCCGCACCCAGCAGATCCTCAGCGCGGGCATGGCCCAGGCGCGGGGCGGCACCGGCGCTGCCGTGATCATCGAGATCCCCTCAGGCGCGGTGCTGGCCCAGGCCAGCAACCCCACCTACGACGCGGCGAAGCCGATGCCCAGCGACCCGGTCGCCCGTGAGGACGCGGCGACCAGCTTCGTGGTCGACCCCGGCTCGGTGCACAAGGCCATCACCTACGGCGCGGCCCTGCAGGAGGGGGTGATCACGCCGGACACCGTGCTCCCCATCGCCAACAGCATCAAGATGGGCGACACCTGGTTCTCCGACACGCACCCGGCCGACGGCAAGCGGATGAGCGTGCCGGGGATGCTCGCCTACTCGTCGAACGTCGGCACCATCACGATCGCCGAGAAGCTCGGCCGGGACCGGTTGATCGACTACCAGAAGCGGTTCGGGCTGGGCAAGCCGACCGGCGAGGGGATGCCCGGCGAGGCCAGCGGGCGACTGCTGCCGGCCGACGAGTGGAGCGGGTCGTCGCGTGGGTCGGTGCCGATCGGGCACAGCGTCGACGCCACCCCGTTGCAGATGGCCGCCGCGTACGCCGCCATCGCGAACAACGGCACCTACGTGCAGCCGCATCTGGTCAAGGAGGTGATCGGCCCGGACGGCAAGCGCACCCCCGCGCCGGCCCCGGCGACCCGGTCGGTGCTCAGTCCGCAGAACGCGGCGGCCCTGCGCACCATGCTGGAGGCGGTCACCACTGTCGACCACGCCACCGGCCTGACCGCCGCGGTCCCCGGCTACCGGGTGGCCGGCAAGACCGGCACCGGGTGGCGGCTGGTGAACGGCAAGAAGCAGCCCGGTGAGGTGTCCTCGTTCATCGGCATGGCTCCCGCCGACAACCCCCGCTACGTGATCGCCGTCTTCGTCTACGCGCCCAACGGCGGGGGCGCGGCGATCGCCAATCCGGCGTTCCGCGACATGATGCAGTTCACTCTGCGTCACTATCGCGTGCCGCCGTCCACGGGCGGTTCCGCACCCAAGTTCACTGTCTATCCGCGCTGAGCAGCGACGGCGGGACATCATCGGTGAGTGCCGACGAACCACCGGGGCGGCTGTGCGGCCGGAACCGGACGACCGGGTAGGGTCTGACGCCGTGCCCGGCAATCCACGTCCACGTACCGTGACCGGAGTCCGGCTCGGTGATCTTGCCGTCCGACTCGCCGTCGACCTTCCGGCGGACGCCGCCGCGGTGGTCGTCACCGGGGCTACCCACGCCAGCGGGGAGGTCCGCCCCGGCGACCTGTACGCGGCGCTGCCCGGTGCCCGCCGGCACGGCGCTGAGTTCGTCGCCAACGCGGTCCAGGCGGGTGCGGTGGCAGTGCTGACCGACCCGGCTGGTGCGCAGTTGGCCGCCGCGGGCGGCCTGCCGGTCCTGGTGGTGCCCGACCCGCGCGCCGTGCTCGGCGAGTTGTCCTCCGCCGTGTACGGCGACCCGACCGCCGACCTCACCGTCATCGGGATCACCGGCACCGCCGGAAAGACCTCCACCGCGTACCTGGTCGAGTCGGGGCTGCGGGCCGCCGGCCACACCACCGGGCTGATCGGCACGGTGGAGACCCGGCTCGGTGACCTGGTGATCGACAGCGTGCGCACCACCCCGGAGGCGACCGACCTGCACGCCATGCTGGCCACCGCCCGCGAGCGGGGGGTCACCGCGGTCGTCATGGAGGTCTCCAGCCACGCGCTGGCCATGGGCCGGGTGGGCGGTGTCCGGTTCACCGTCGGCGGCTACACCAACTTCGGCTCCGACCACCTGGACTTCCACGCCGACAGCGACGACTACTTCGCCGCGAAGGCCCAGCTCTTCGACGGCCGCTGCGCGGTCGAGGTGCTCAACCTCGACGACCCGGCCCTCAAGCCGCTGTACAAGCCGGCCACCGTCACCTACTCGGCAGCCGGTGACCAGGGCGCGACCTGGTGGGCCGACGGCGTGAGCGGCGAGGGGTACGCCCAGCGGTTCACCGCGCACGGCCCGGACGGCGTGGTCGTGTCCGCCGGGGTGGCGTTGCCCGGGCGACACAACGTGGCCAACGCGCTGCTGGCCATCGCCGCGCTGGTTGCCGCAGGGGTGGACCCGACGACCGCGGCGGCGGGCGTGGCCGCCTGCGGTGGTGTGCCAGGTCGGCTGGAGTTGGTCGACGTCGCCGCGCCGGTGCGCGGGGTGGTCGACTACGCGCACAAGTCGGACGCGATCGTGGCCGCGCTGGCCGCGCTGCGTGAGCTGAGCGCCGGTCGGCTGATCTGCGTGATCGGCGCCGGCGGGGACCGGGACCGGGGCAAGCGGCCGGTGATGGGCGCCGCCGCGGCGGAGGGAGCCGACGTGGTCCTGGTGACCGACGACAACCCGCGTACCGAGGACCCGGCGGAGATCCGCGCCGAGGTGCTCGCCGGGGCGTACCGGGCCGCCACGGCCGCCCGGATCGTGGAGGTGGCGGGCCGCCGCGCCGCGATCGACGAGGCGGTACGGCTGGCCGAGCCGGGCGACGTCATCGCGCTGCTCGGCAAGGGCCACGAGCGGGGCCAGGAGGTGGCCGGGGAGGTGTTCCCGTTCGACGACAGCGTCGAACTGGCCGCCGCGCTGCGGGCCCGCTTCGGGGACCTGGCGGGTCAGCGATGATCGCGCTGAGCCTGGCCGAGGTGGCCGCCGCGGTCGACGGGCGGCTCGTCGCCGCCGACCCGGTCGTCACCGTCACCGGCAGCGTCGAGTTCGACTCGCGCAAGGTGGGGCCCGGGTCGCTCTTCGTGGCCTTCCCCGGCGAGAAGGTGGACGGGCACGACTACGCGGCGACGGCGATCCAGGCCGGCGCGGTGGCGGTGCTGGGCAGCCGCGAGGTGCCCGGGGTGCCGATGGTGCTCGTCGACGACGCTCTCACCGCGATGGGCCGGTTGGCCCGCGCCGCGGTGGACCGGCTCCCCGACCTGACCGTGATCGGTGTGACCGGCTCCTCCGGCAAGACCACCACGAAGGACCTGATCGGTCAGCTCACCGCCCGGCTCGGGGCCACCGTGGCGCCGCCCGGCTCGTTCAACAACGAGTTGGGGCACCCGTACACCGCCCTGCAGGCCGGTCCGGACACGCGCTACCTGGTGATGGAGAAGGGCGCGCGCGGGATCGGGCACGTGCGGTACCTGTGCGAGCTGGTGCCACCCCGGATCTCCGTGGTGCTCAACGTCGGCACCTCGCACATCGGCGAGTTCGGCTCGCAGGACAACATCGCCCTGGCCAAGGGTGAGCTGGTCGAGGCCCTACCGGTGGACGGGCTGGCCGTGCTGAACGCCGACGACCCCCGGGTGGCCGCGATGGCGAGCCGCACCGGGGCCCGGGTGGTCCGCTACGGCGAGGCGCCGGAGGCCGACGTACGCGCCGAGGACGTGACGCTGGACGAGCGGGGGCACCCGTCGTACACCCTGGTCACCCCGGAGGGGCGCGCGTCGGTGCGGCTCGGGCTGACCGGCCGTCACCAGGTCGGTAACACACTCGCCGCGGCGGCTGTCGCCCGCGAACTGGGCATGCCGCTCGCCGAGCTGGCCGGGGCGCTCGGTGAGCTGGGGCTGGTCTCGACCCGGCGGATGGACGTGTTCGACCGCCCCGACGGGGTGACCGTCATCGACGACTCGTACAACGCCAACCCGGCCTCGATGGCGGTGGCGGTGCGGGCGCTGGCCAGCATCGGCCAGGGGCGGCGTACCGTCGCGGTGCTCGGATACATGGCCGAGCTTGGCCCGTTCGAGCGGGAGGGCCACGCCGAGGTCGGCCAACTCGCGGCCGAGCTGGGTGTCGACCGGCTGCTCGTGGTGGGCGAGCCGGCCGCGCCGATCCACGAAGGCGCGACAGCGGTAGCGAACTGGGGAGGAGAGTCGGTGCTGCTCACCGATCAGGCAGCGGCCGTCGAGGTGCTGCGGGGCGAGCTACGACCGGGTGACGTCGTCCTGGTCAAGGGCTCCCGGTACCGGACCTGGGAGGTGGCCGACGCCCTGCGCGCCGGCGCCGGTGGGGAGTCCACCCGATGAGGGCGGTCATCGTCGCCATCGGGGTGGCCTTCCTCGTGTCGCTGTTCTGTACGCCGATCGCGATCAAGGTGTTCACCCGGCTCAAGGCCGGTCAGCCGATCCGCACCGACGGCCCGGCCATGCACCAGGGCAAGAAGGGCACGCCCACCATGGGTGGCGTCGTCTTCATCCTGGCCACGGTGATCGCGTACGTGGCCGGGCACCTCGCTCTGACCACCCTGCCGGACCAGCAGATCGCCCAGGTGGAGCCGACCATCACGGCGTTGGTGCTGCTGGGCCTGATGGTCTTCTCCGGCGCGGTGGGTTTCCTCGACGACTTCCTCAAGGTGCGCAAGCGCAACAGCGCCGGGCTGAACAAGCGCGGCAAGTTGCTCGGCCAGATCCTGGTCGGCGCGGTGTTCGGGGTGATCGCCCTGTGGTTCCCGAGCACGATGACCGACGCGACGGGCAAGGCGACCAACACCGAGACGGTGGGCAGCACCACGCTGAGTTTCATCCGGGACATCGACTTCCTGGAGGTCAGCAAGGTCGGTGCGGTGATCATCTTCATCTTCGTGGTGATGGCCGCGACGAACGGCGTCAACCTCACCGACGGCCTGGACGGTCTGGCCACCGGCGCGTCGGTGATGGTGCTCGCCGCGTACGCGTTGATCGCGTTCTGGCAGTACCGGCACTGGTGCGCCGATCCGAGCTACAGCCAGCCGTACTGCTACGAGGTCCGCGACCCGTTGGAGATCGCGCTGATAGCCGGGGCGGCGGCCGGGGCCTGCGTGGGCTTCCTCTGGTGGAACACGTCCCCGGCGCGGATCTTCATGGGCGACACCGGGGCGTTGGGGCTGGGCGGCCTGATCGCCGGCATGGCGATGTCCACCCGCACCATCCTGCTGCTGCCGATCATCGGCGGGCTCTTCGTGATCATCACGATGTCCGTGGTGATCCAGATCATCTCCTTCAAGACCACCGGTAAACGGGTGTTCCGGATGTCGCCCCTGCAACACCACTTCGAGTTGGCCGGTTGGAGCGAGGTCAACATCGTGGTGCGCTTCTGGATCATCGCCGGGATCGGTGTGGCGATCGCCCTGGGCCTGTTCTACAGCGAGTTCCTCGCCAACATGACCTGACCGGCCCGGTCCCCGCTGTCCGGCGCCTCGCCCAAGATCCGCGCAACATCGGCGACGTTGCTGTCTCGGCGTGCTTCGAGGCAGCAATCTCCCCGATGTTGTGCGGATCTTCGCGGTCCGACACGCCGGGGGTCTCGTTGTGGGCTCGCCGGGCGTGGCTAGCGGTGATGATGTCGGGGTGGGGGAGGAACCAGGCACCGACGACAGGACAGCCGGCCGGCCGCGACGGTCACCGGGCGCGGCGCGCACCGTGGAGGCCGGCGCGCCGCCGGACGACGCCCGTGGCCCGGAACCGGGCGGGGCCGCACGGGCGGCGGAACCACCACCGCCCGTACCGCTGCGAGGGCTGGACGGGGCCGCCGGGCTCGCCGCGCTGCGCGGCCTGCTGGACCGGCCGCTGGCCTCCTACTACCTGCTGCTGTCCTGCGCCGGCCTGCTGCTGCTGATCGGGCTGACCATGGTCTTCTCGGCGACCAGCGTGAAGGACTACGCCGAGGACGGCAACGCCTCGGCCTCGGTGACCAAGCAGGCGATCTTCGCGGTGATCGGCATCGGCGCGTTCTGGGTCTGCCAGCGCCTGCCCGCCAGCACCTACCGGTCGCTGGGCCGACCGCTGCTGTTCACCTCGATCGGGCTACTGCTGCTGCTCAATCTGCTGCTCGCCTACGCCCGGCTGACCGACCAGGAATCCGCCCGGATCGGCCCGATCGAGGCGCGGCTGCTCTGGCTGTTCATCGGCGGCATCCAGGTACAGCCCTCCGAGCTGGCCAAATTCGCGCTGGTGTTGTGGGGCGCCCACCTGATCGCCCGCAAGGGCGCTGCGCTGGGCTGGTGGCGGGAGTTGGCCACCCCGCTCTTTCCGGTGATGGGCCTGCTCTTCGTCCTGGTCGGCTACAACGACGTGGGCACGATGCTCTGCCTGCTGGCCCTGGTGGTCGGCCTGCTCTGGGCCGCCGGCGTACGGATGCGGGTCTTCGGCGTGCTGACCGTGGTCGGTCTGCTCGGCGTCGGCCTGCTCATCGCGGTGGCCTCGCTGGGCGCCGGCTCCGGCGAGCAGGGCGCGGACAACTACCGCTTCGCCCGGCTGGCCATGTTCTTCGATCCGCCGGACCCGGAGACCTGCAAGCTCGGCGACTGCCTCCAGTTCTACCAGGGCCGACTGGCCATCGAGCACGGCGGCTGGTTCGGCGTCGGGCTGGGCAAGGGCAGCCTGAAGTGGGACTGGCTGCCCGAGGCGCACAACGACTTCATCTTCGCGATCATCGCGGAGGAGTTGGGTGTGATCGGCTGCGCGGTGGTGCTCAGCCTGTTCGCGGTCCTCGCGTACACCGGGTTGCGGATCGCCCGCCGGGTCGACGACCCGTTCCGCCGGCTCGCCGCCGCCGCCGTGACCACCTGGCTGGTCAGCCAGGCCGTGATCAACATCGGTGGGGTGGTCGGGCTGCTGCCGATCACCGGCCTGCCGCTGCCGTTCATCTCCGACGGCGGAAGCGCCCTGGTCGTGACGTTGGCGGGCATCGGCATGCTGGCGTCCTTCGCCCGCGCCGAACCCGATGCGGCCAGAGCACTGCATGCCCGTCCGCCGGCCCGGTGGGTCCGACTACTCTGGGCCCCGTTGCCGCCGCTTCCCGGCCGGCGCCGCCGACCGGCGACGCCACCGGCGGCCCGAGGGCAAGTGCCCCGGTCGCGGGAGCGGCGGAAAGACGACCAGGCCGCACCGCGCGGTGTCCGGCAGGGCCGGAGCCGTCAGGGTACGGCGAGCGAGAGGAGACGCTGATGGGTCCGCTGCGTTCGGTGGTGCTCGCGGGAGGTGGCACCGGGGGGCACGTCTACCCGCTGCTCGCCTTCGCCGACTGCCTGCGCCGACACGACCCGGGCGTCCGGATCACCTGCCTCGGCACACCACGCGGCATGGAGAACGACCTGATCCCGCCGCAGGGCTACGACCTGCGGCCGATCCCGGCGTACCAACTGCCCCGGTCGGTCAACATGAACCTGGTCCGTACCCCGGGCCGGATGTGGACCGCGGCCCGCGCCGCGGGCAAGGTGATCGACGAGGTACGCGCCGACGTCGTCGTCGGCTTCGGCGGGTACGTCTCGGTGCCGGCCTACCTGGCCGCCTGGCGCCGGGAGATGCCCATGGTGATCCACGAGGTGAACGTGCCGCCGGGCGTGGCCAACCGACTCGGCATGAAGTTCACCAAGAACGTCGCGGTCGGTTTCCCGCACCAGCCGAGCCAGGCCGAGTCACTGCGCGACGCCACCGTCGTCGGGGTGCCGCTGCGCCGCAGCATCGCCGCGCTGGACCGGTTCGCGCTGCGCAACGCCGCCCGCGCCCACTTCGGGCTCCGCCCGGACCTGCCGGTGCTCTTCGTCTCCGGTGGTTCGTCGGGCGCCCGTTCGATCAACCTGGCGGTGTCCGGGGCGGCCAAGGAGTTGGCCCGCAACGGGGTGCAGGTGCTGCACGTGATGGGCGCCCGCAACGAGCCGGTGCCGATCCCCACCGACCTGCCGGTGCCGTACGTGACCCTGCCGTACCTGTCCGAGATGGAGCTGGGCTACGCCGCCGCCGACCTGATGCTGGCCCGCGGCGGCGCGATGACCGTCGCCGAGGTCGCCGCGATCGGGCTGCCGACGATCTACGTGCCGTACCCGCACAGCAACCAGGAGCAGCGGCGCAACGCCCTGCCCGTGGTGGAGGCCGGCGGCGGGCTCCTGGTCGACGACGCGGAACTCACCCCGGACTGGCTGGAGCGCACCGTCATCCCCCTCATCCGCGACCCGCAGCGGTTGTCCGCGATGGGCGCTGCCGCGGCGGCGTACGGGCGACGTGACGGCGACGAGGCGCTGCGGTCCTTCGTGCTCCAGGCGGTGGCCCGATGACCGCGCAGTTCACCCCGGCCGGCACGCTCACCGCCGAGGACCTGGGCGCCGTCCACCTGATCGGTGTCGGCGGGGTGGGCATGCTCGGAGTGGCCCGGCTGCTGCTCACCCGAGGCATCCGGGTCTCCGGCAGCGACCTGCGGGAGTGGCCCTCGCTCGCGGGTCTGCGGGCGCTCGGCGGCACCATCTACCTCAGCCACGAGGCGACCAACCTCGACGGGGTCGACACCGTCGTCTACTCCTCGGCCATCCCACAGGACCACCTGGAACTGGTCGAGGCGCGTCGGCGCGGCCTGCGGGTGCTGCACCGCTCCGAGGCCCTCGCCGCGGCGATGACCGGCCGCCGGGCGATCGCGGTGGCCGGTACGCACGGCAAGACCACCACCACGTCGATGGTGACCATGGTGTTGCAGCAGGCCGGGGTCGACCCGTCCTTCGTGATCGGCGGTGAGATCTCCGAGGTCGGCTCGGGCGCCCACCACGGCACCGGCGAGCACTTCGTGGTCGAGGCGGACGAGAGCGACCGCTCGTTCCTCATCTACCGCCCGTACGTCTCGATCATCACCAACGTCGAGCCGGACCACCTGAACACCTACGGCGACTACGCGACGCTGGAGGCGGCGTTCGTGGAGTTCGCCCGCCTCACCGACCCGGACGGGTTCATCATCACCTGCGCCGACGACCCGGGCGGTCGGCGGCTGGCCGACAGCCTGCGCGCCGAGGGACGGCGGGTCTTCACCTACGGCGAGGCGGCCGACGCCGACCTGCGGTTGACCGAGATCTCGTCGTCGGCACGCGGGGTGCGCTACCTGGCCGCCATCGACGGCCGGTCGCTGGGCGAGTTCCGGCTGCCGGTGCCGGGGCGGCACATGGGGCTGAACAGCGCCTCCGCGGTGCTGGCCACGTACCTGCTGGAGTTGCCGCTGGAGGCGGCGGAGGCCGCACTGGCGGTCTTTCCCGGGGTACGGCGGCGCTTCGAGCGCAAGGGTGTCGCGGACGGCGTGCTGGTCTACGACGAGTACGCCTACCACCCGACGTCGATGACGTTGGCGTTGCAGACGCTGCGCGAGGTGGCCGGGGACGGGCGGTTGATCGTCGTCTTCCAGCCGTACCGGCTGTACCGCACCCGCGACAACCAGGCGGAGATCGCGCAGGCACTGGCCATCGCCGACGAGGTGGTGCTGTTGGAGGTCTTCGGGCCGGGCGAGTTGCGCCAGCCCGGCGAGGGCTCGGCGGCACTGATCTCGGCGGTGGACCTGCCCGCCGACCGCAAGGTCTTCGTCGACTCGTGGGAGGCGGCGCCGGTCGAGGTGGCCCGCCGGGCCCGCCCGGGGGACGTGGTGGTGACCATGGGCGCCCCGCCGATCTCGCTGATGGGCGACGAACTGCTGGCCGCCCTGGGGGAGCGGGCAGCCGGCTCCGCGCCGACCGCGAAGGTCGACCCGGTGGCCACCGCGCCGGTGCTCGGTGAACCGGTGCCGGGTGGGGCCACGGCCGGCGGTGACGGTGCGGCCCTCGGTGGCACCACCGCACCTGGCGGCACGGCTTCCACGGCCGGATGAGTCCCGGCCCGGCCCGAGGGCGGACCAGCGCCGGCGACGGCGGCGTTCCGCGTCGCGGTCCGGCCCGGCGTTGGCAGCTGGTCCGGGCCAGTCGGGACGCGGTTCCGCCCTCGACCCGCCGGTTCATGGCCCGGGCCCGGCAGCGTCGCATGCGTGCCGCGCTGCCCTGGGCGGTGGCCGCCGGCGTGCTCGCGCTGGCCGGGCTGGTCGCGTGGACGGTGCTCGGCACCGGCCTGTTCGGTGTCCGGGAGGTACGGGTGGAGGGTGCCGACCTGGTGACCCCGGTGCAGGTGCACGATGCGGTCGCGGTGCCGGACGGGGTGCCGCTGGCCCGGGTGGATCTGTCCGCCGCTGCTCGTCGCGTCGGCGGACTGGCCCCGGTGGAGCGGGCCACCGTGTCCCGGGACTGGCCCGGCACGCTCGTGGTGCGGGTGACCGAGCGGACTCCGGTGGCGGCGGTGCCGCAGGGGCCGGGGTTCGCCCTGATCGACCGCCACGGGGTGGCGTTCCGGACGGTGGACCGACGACCTGCCGAGTTGCCCCAGGTGACGGTGGCCCGACCGGCCGCCGACGACCCGGGCACCCGGGCCGGGCTGGAGGTGCTCGTCGCGCTGACCCCGCAGCTGCGTGCCGAGGTGGTGGACGTGAACGTGGAGGGACTGGCCCGCATCACCCTGCGACTGCGGGGGGACCGGACAGTGGTCTGGGGCGACACGACGCGGGGTACGGACAAGGCCCGGGTGGCCACCGCGTTGCTCGACGAGGACACCGACCGGATCGACGTGAGCGCGCCGGACGTGGTGACCTTCCGTTGAGCTGGGGAGCGTGTGGCGTCGTGACCCGTTGCGCTCCGCTCGGCGACACGCCGAGCGGGTCCTTGGCTCATGGCGTGGTGGCGCTTACGTTGCCCCGAAGAGGTTCAGTGGTTGACATAACTGTAAGCCTCTAGTAGAGGGTGAGGGTTCACCCCTGATCCTCGCTGGTGACAGCTGTCGTCGGCCGCTGGTCTGGCCACGCCGTACCCGGTCGGCCGAAGCCAATCTCGAAGGAAAGGACCGGAGATGACACCTCCGCACAACTACCTGGCGGTCATCAAGGTCGTCGGCATCGGGGGCGGCGGCGTCAACGCCGTCAACCGGATGATCGAGGTTGGGCTCAAGGGCGTCGAGTTCATCGCGATCAACACCGATGCGCAGGCGCTGCTGATGAGCGACGCCGACGTGAAGCTCGACGTCGGCCGGGAGTTGACCCGTGGCCTGGGGGCCGGGGCCAACCCGGACGTCGGCAAGAACGCCGCCGAGGACCACCGCGACGAGATCGAGGAGGTGCTCAAGGGCGCCGACATGGTCTTCGTGACCTGCGGCGAGGGTGGCGGCACCGGCACCGGCGGTGCGCCCGTGGTGGCGAACATCGCCCGCAAGCTCGGCGCGCTGACCATCGGTGTGGTGACCCGCCCGTTCTCCTTCGAGGGTAAGCGGCGTCAGGTGCAGGCCGAGTCGGGGATAGACGAACTCCGCAACCAGTGCGACACGCTGATCGTGATCCCGAACGACCGGCTGCTGGCGCTGGGCGACCGCAACATCAGCATGATGGATGCGTTCCGCACCGCCGACCAGGTGCTGCTCTCCGGTGTGCAGGGCATCACCGACCTGATCACCACCCCGGGTCTGATCAACCTGGACTTCGCCGACGTCAAGAGCGTGATGAGCGGCGCCGGCAGCGCGTTGATGGGCATCGGCAGCGCCCGCGGTGAGAATCGCGCCGTCGAGGCGGCCGAGGCGGCCATCTCCAGCCCTCTGCTGGAGCAGAGCATGGACGGCGCGCGCGGCGTTCTGCTCTCCATCGCCGGTGGCTCCGACCTCGGCCTGTTCGAGATCAACGACGCCGCCCAGTTGGTCACCGACGCGGCCCACCCGGACGCCAACATCATCTTCGGTGCGGTCATCGACGACGCGCTCGGTGACGAGGTGCGGGTGACGGTCATCGCGGCGGGCTTCGACGGCGGCACGCCCGCGTACAAGGCGGCCGAGCCGACCCGCAAGACCAACACCAACCAGCCGGCGCCGCAGAGCACTCCGGTGCCGGCGCCGGCGACCAATCCGGCTCCGGCCCAGTCGCCGCGCCGAGTGCTCTTCGACGACGTGGACGTTCCCGACTTCCTCAAGAACGGGTCCTGAACGCCGCCGATGACCGACAGTTCAGCCACGGCGCGGCCGGAACGGCACGCCGAGATCGCCGCCGGCCTGACTCGGGTGCGGTCCCGGATCGCCGACGCCTGCGCGCAGGCCGGCCGGGACCGGGCCGAGGTCACGATGATCGCGGTGACGAAGACCTACCCGGCCAGCGACGTGTTGGCGCTGGCCGGGCTCGGGGTGACCGACATGGGGGAGAACCGCGACCAGGAGGCGGCCGGTAAGGCCGCCGAGGTGGCGGCGGCCGGGGTGCGTCCCCGTTGGCACTTCATCGGCCAGTTGCAGCGCAACAAGGCCCGCTCGGTGGTCCGCTACGCCGACGTGGTGCAGTCCGTCGACAGTGTCCGGCTGGCCCGGGCGCTGGCCACCGCGGCGGCCGACCGGGAGTTGCCGCTCGACGTCCTGGTCCAGGTGAGCATCGACGGCGACGCGGCCCGGGGCGGGGCGCTGCCCGGGTCGGCCGATCCGGGTGCCGGGCTGGAACCGGTGGCCGAGGCGGTGGCCGACGCGCCCGGGCTGCGTCTGGTCGGTCTGATGGCGGTCGCTCCGCTGGGTTGGGAACCGGAGCGGGCCTTCGCCCGTCTCGCCGAGGTCACCGACGTGTTTCGGGGGGTCCATCCGGGAGCGACCGAGCTGTCGGCGGGAATGAGCGGAGATTTCGACATCGCGATCCGATATGGCGCGACACTTGTCCGAGTCGGTAGCGCGTTGCTCGGAATGCGTTCCACGCTGCGGTAGCCTGACCGCGAGACATGCAAATTACATCAGTGTTGTTTCAGGGACGGCGTCTCCTGGTCGGGGGTCTTGGCGCGCGACGCGAATCGCGCGCCGGGGGATTGCCGTCTCGGTCCGATGGGCATGGTTGTCCACTCGCGACGGGCGACATGGCACGGGGGCGCGTGCCGCACGGCGGACGGAAGGGCGCGGGATGGGTGCACTGCGCAAGGCGGGGGTCTGGCTCGGTCTGGTCGAAGAAGACGACGAGCGGGCCTACGACGACGGTGGCTACGACAAGGGTGGCTACCGCGAGTCGCGGTACCGGCAGAGCCGGTACGCCGAGGAGTTCGCCGACGAGGACGAGGACGACACCGAGGAGCCACCTGTTCCCCGGTCACGGGCCGGTGAGCGAGGGCGGCTCTCCGAGCGCACGAGTGGGCGGTTGAGCGAGTCCGAGCGTGGCGACGCTGAGCGTCCGGAGCGGATCGAGCGGTCCAGCGTCCGGTCGATCACCCGGTCGTCGGCTGGTGAGACCTCCGGCGCGCTGACCTACCACACGCGTGACAACCTGGCGCTCGCGCCGCAGGTCACGGCCCGTGAGCGGGCGTTGCCCGAGGAGGAGCAGCGTTACCAGATCACGACGCTGCATCCGACCACCTACCGCGAGGCGCGCACGATCGGTGAGCACTTCCGTGACGGTGTTCCGGTGATCATCAATCTCACCGAGATGGATGAGGCCGATGCCCGCCGTCTGGTGGACTTCGCCGCCGGGCTGGCGTTCGGCCTGCGCGGTACGATCGAGCGCGTGACCAATCGGGTGTTCCTGCTCTCACCGGCCAATGTCCAGGTCACCGCTGAGGACAAGGCCAAGATCGCTGAGGGCGGTTTTTTCAGCCTGAGTTGACCCCGCCCGACCCGAGGGACGTCGCTGACCGTGTTGTCGATCTTACTGCAAGTGCTGTACCTGATCCTTTATGTCTTCCTGCTCCTTCTCTTGGCCCGGTTCGTGTTGAGCGCCGTCCTGCAGTACGGCCGGCGCTGGCAACCGGGCCGCGGCGCATCGGCAGGATTGGAATCCGTGTGGAGCGTCACTGATCCCCCTCTCAACGCGTTGAGGCGTGTGATCCCTCCGCTGCGAATTGGTACCGTGAGCATCGACCTGGCCTCCCTTGTGCTCCTGGTTATCCTGTTCGTGCTGATGGAGTTCGTGTTAGGGCCGTCGATCAGGGCATCTGCCTGATGACCGACGCGCTTTCGCGGCCGCAACTGACCCGAGGAGTTTCGATGCCGCTGACCCCGGCCGACGTCCACAACGTCGCCTTCAAAAAGCCGCCGATCGGCAAGCGGGGGTATGACGAGGAGGAGGTCGACGCCTTCCTTGACGAGGTCGAGCGCGAGCTCGCCCGTCTCATCGAGGAGAACAACGAGCTGCGCGCCCAGGTGGAGCGCGGCGGCCGTGGCGGCGCCCCCGCAGGCCCCGGCGGCGACGCCCGACTGGCGGCGGAGCTCAACGACGTCAAGGCCCAACTGGACCGGGTGCAGCGCGACAAGTCGGCGGCCGAGCAGGCTGCCCGCGCGATGCAGGCCGAGCTGGAGCAGGTCCGCACGACCGGCGGCCCCGCGGGGGTCACCGGTGACGGCGAGCAGCAGGCCCTGCGCGTGCTGATGATGGCTCAGCGCACCGCCGACGACCACGTGTCCGACGCTCGCCGCGAGGCCGACAGCCTGCTGTCCGAGGCTCGTAGCAAGGCCGAGGAGGTGACCCGGGAGGCGCGCGCGAAGGCTGACGCACTCGAGCGGGACGCCCGTCAGCGGCACCAGGAGGCCATGGGCGGCCTGGACGCGAAGCGCACGGCCCTGCAGAAGCACATCGAGGAGCTCAAGCAGTTCGAGCGTGAGTACCGCACCCGGCTCAAGGCGTACCTGGAGAGCCAGCTGCGGGACCTCGACGGTCGCGGCCAGGGCCTCGAGGCCGAGATGACCCGCTCCGAGGCGGGCCGGGTCGCCGGCGGCAACGGGCTGGCCGCTGCGGGCCTCGCCGGTTCTTACGGCGGCGGCGGGCGCTCCGGCGCCCTCGAAGCCGGACGCTGAGCACCGGCCGGCGATCGCTCTCCGACAATGGTGACGGTCGCCGGCCCAGCCTGGGCGGTACGACGCGGCGGGGGTGAGCCGTGATAGTCGCAAGTCTCCTGCTCATCCTCGTCGCGGTGGTTCTCCTGGTGCTCGGCCTGGCCGGTGGATCCAGCCTCCTGTTGATCATCTCTATCGCGGCCAGTCTGCTGGCCGCCGTGGCGTTGGTGGTGGGCGCCCGCCAGGCAGCCGCCAACCGCGCTACGGCAGATCCCGGTCGGACCAGCCGGCGACACCCCGACGCACCCCGCATGGCCAGCCAGGCCACGGATTCCGCGTACGGGCCGCCGCTGGCCGAGCCGGAGGTGCCGGTCCAGCACGTGCCCACGACGGTCGGTACCAGCGGCACCGGGTGGCGGCAACCACCCGAGCCGCCGGTCGACCGTGAGTCGCCGTTCGGCCCCCGGGCCGAGACCGTGCCGACGTTCGACAGTGCCGGACCGTTCGACGACGCGGCGCCGGTCGTGACGCCGGCCGCCGGCGCGTCCGCTCCCGCCCGGCCCGTCAGCCCGGCGTCGCCGTTGGCGGCGTCGACCGACGACGCTTCCCGCGCCGACGCGGCGGTGTCCGACGAGCCGGCCGAGCAGTCGGTCACCCCCGCCGAGGCGGCCCGGGTGGCACGCCTTCCCGATGCCGTCCAGGTGGTCGACGGCCATCCCCGCTACCACCTCGCCAGTTGTCCGCACCTCGTTGGCCGGGTGCCCGAGGAGCTGCCGGTCGCCGAGGCCGTCGAGCTCGGTTTCACTCCCTGCGCGCACTGCGCGCCAGCCACCGCCCTGCTCGCCGACGCCCGGCCGATCTGAAGCCGCGCCGGTGCCCGCGCAGGAGACGCTCACCGTGGCGGTACGGGTGAAGCCCGGCGCCTCCCGGGACCGGGTGGGCGGGCGCTTCGACGGTCCACACGGGCCCGCCCTGGTGATCGCGGTGCACGACCCTGCCGTCGACGGGCGGGCGACCGAGGCGGCCCGACGGGCGTTGGCCGCCGCCCTGGGCCTCCGGCCTGCCGCGGTGTCCCTGCGAGCCGGCGCGGCGAGCCGGGACAAGCTCTTCCTCATCGACCGACCCGCGCCGGAGCTGTCCGGGCTGCTGCGCCGACTGCGCGACGGATCCGCCGAGTGAGGAACGCCCAGGCCAGGCAGCCGTGACGCCCGGTTTGGAGCAACCATGACGCCCGGGTTGGAACTCGCGCTGCTGCTCGGTGCGGCCGTGCTGCTGGTCGCCGTCGGTGCGGTGCGGCTCTCCACCCGACTCGGCGTCCCCAGCCTCCTCGTCTACCTGGCGCTGGGAGTGGCGATCGGCGAGGGTGGGCTGGGTATCCGCTTCGACGACGTCGAGCTGACCCGGGCGCTCGGCTTCTGCGCGCTGATCGTGATCATCGCGGAGGGTGGTCTCACCGCCCGGTGGACCACGCTACGACCGGTGCTCGGGCTGGCCTCGGCACTCTCCACGGTCGGCGTGATCGTGAGCATCCTGGTGGTCGGTGTCGCCGTACACCTGCTGTTGGGGTTGGACTGGCGGTTGGCGCTGCTCTACGGCGCGGTGCTCTCGTCCACCGACGCGGCGGCCGTCTTCGCCACCCTTCGCCGGCTGCGGCTGCCGCCCCGGCTGGTGGCCACGCTGGAGGCCGAGTCGGGCATGAACGACGCCCCGGTGGTGCTGCTGGTGGTGCTGCTGTCCCATGAGGGCTGGGCGCATCCGTGGTGGTACGAGGTCGGGCTGGTCTGCTACGAGCTGGGCATGGGCGCGGCGGTAGGAGTGGGTGCGGGTGTCGCCGGCGCCTGGGCGCTACGGCGGGCGGCGCTGCCCTCGGCCGGCCTCTACCCGATCGCCGCAGTGGGGATCACCGTGCTGGCGTACGCCGCCGGGGCGGTGCTGCACGCCTCGGGGTTCCTCGCCGTCTACGTGGCCGGGGTGCTGCTGGGCAACGCCCGGTTGTCGCACCGGCAGGCGATCCTCGGTTTCGCCGACGGGCTGGCGTGGCTCGCCCAGATCGGGCTGTTCGTGCTGCTCGGGTTGCTGGCCGCACCGGGCCGGCTGGACGCGGCGGTGCTGCCCGCGGTGGTCGCGGGACTGGCCCTGGTGCTGCTGGCCCGGCCGTTGTCGGTGGCCGTCGCGGCGTTGCCGTTCCGGGTCGGCCCCCGCGAACAGGCGTTCCTGTCCTGGGCGGGGCTGCGCGGGGCGGTGCCGATCGTGCTGGCCACCATTCCGCTCTCCGAGCGGGTGCCCGGTGCGGAACGTCTCTTCGACGTGGTCTTCGTGCTGGTAGTGATCTTCACACTGGTGCAGGCCGGGACGCTCGGGCCGATCGCCCGTTGGTTGCGGGTGACCGCCCCGAGCGAGGCAGCCGAGATCCATGTGGAGACCGCGCCGCTGGAGCGGATGCGCGCGGACCTGCTCCAGGTGGAGGTGCCGGCGGGCTCGCGGTTGGCCGGTGTGCACGTCGACGAGCTGCGGCTTCCGCTGGGCGCGTCGGTGACGCTGGTGCTGCGCGACGGGGTGGGTTTCGTGCCGGCAGCGGACACCCGCCTGAGGGCCGGCGACAGCCTGTTGATCGTGGCGACCGCCGGGGTACGGGACGCCGCCGAGCGGAGGTTGCGGGCGGTCAGCCGGCGGGGTCGGCTGGCCCGTTGGTTTGGCGAGTACGGGGATGAGGTGCCTGGTTGATCTGCTAGCGTTCCCTTTGCCCCAGTTTGGCAGGGCTAGGGGCTGTTGAGCAGTGGGACGGCACGGCACGTTGTCGGACGCCTGTACGTTCCGTATTCTTGCCAACCTCCGGAGTGCACGGCCCACGTCGCCGTGTGCCCCTTTTCGTCCATTAGGGGACGCCTTGGTCGGCGCCCCCTGACCAGGATGCCGCGAACCACGCGGCTCCCCGGCCGAGGGAGCGACCCATGGCTAAGCCAGCCGACACCAGGACCGCCAGGCGCAAGCCGGTGGCCAAGGCCACCCGGAGCACGGCGGAGACCGAGAAGATCCGGGCGGCGTTGGCGGCGCGGCGGGACGAGCTCCGCGCCGAGTACGATCAGACGCTGAGCGAGATCACCGAGCTGCAGCGCGATCGGCTGACCGACTCGGCCGGGGACGACCAGGCCGACACGGGCACCAAGACGCTCGAGCGGGAGCAGGAGATCTCTCTCGCCAACAGCATTCTGGAACGGATCACGCAGGTGGAGCGCGCTCTGGAGCGCCTCGACGAGGGTGGTTACGGCTGGTGCGAGCGGTGCGGCAACCCGATCCCGGTCGAGCGCCTCGCCGCATTCCCGTCGGCCACCCAGTGTGTGACGTGCAAGCAGCTGGAGGAGCGGCGCTGAGGTCCGTTCCCCGGCGGCGATGAGACGGTGAGCGATCACCGCCGAGACTGTCGATGGGGAGCGCATGACCGCAGCACCGTCCGCCGAACCCGGCCGCACCGATCCGGGTGGCGGCACACGCCGACCTCGGGCCGTCGCGATCCTCGCCGGAGTCGCCCTGGTGGCCCTGCTGGCCGATCTGGTCACCAAACACCTCGCGCTGGCCGCGTTGACCGACCGGGAGCCGGTCCGCCTGCTCGGCGGGTTCGTCTACCTGAGTCTGACCCGCAACAGCGGTGCCGCCTGGAGCATCGGCGCGGACCACACCTGGGTCTTCCCGCTGATCACCATCGGTGTGGTCGGCTGGATCGTCTGGATGGCACTGCGACTGCGCTCACTGCCCTGGGCGATCTCCCTCGGCCTGGTGCTGGGTGGCGCGCTGGGCAACCTCGTCGACCGGATCTTCCGGGCACCCGGGCCCTTCCACGGGCACGTGGTCGACATGATCAGCCTCTTCGACGCGTACGGCCAGGTGTGGCCGGTGTTCAACCTGGCGGACAGCTCGCTGGTCTGCGGCGTGCTGCTGGCGGTGCTGTTGGAGCTGACCGGCCGCCAGCGTGACGGCCGGCGGGCCGGCCGCGACGGCGACCCGACCGAGACCGACGCCCCCCAGGGTGCCGAGCAGCAGGAGCGGGCATGACCTCCGCATTCGCCGCTGGCGGCGATCACCGTTCCCTGCCGGTGCCGGACGGCCTCGACGGCATGCGACTGGACCAGGCCGTGTCCCGTCTGTTCGGGCTCTCCCGCACCGCCGCCGCGGCCCTGGTGGATGCCGGGGACGCGCTGGTCGACGGCAGCGCACGGCCGAACTCGCACAAGGTCAAGGCCGGCTCCTGGCTGGACGTCACGTTGCCCGCCCCGGTCGCACCTCCCACCGTGGTGCCGCAGGCGGTGCCCGGGCTGCGGGTGGTCTACGCCGACGACGACATCGTGGTGGTCGACAAGCCGGTGGGAGTGGCGGCGCATCCCAGCCCCGGATGGACCGGCCCGACGGTGATCGGCGCCCTCGCCGCGATCGGGCACCGCATCTCCACCAGCGGCGCCGCCGAGCGTCAGGGCGTGGTGCACCGGCTCGACGTGGGGACCACCGGGATCATGGTGGTCGCCAAGAGCGAACAGGCGTACACGGCGTTGAAGCGGGCCTTCAAGTACCGCGAGGTGGACAAGGGTTACCACGCGGTGGTGCAGGGTCACCTGGACCCGCTGCGCGGGACCGTGGACGCCCCGATCGACAGGCACCCCACCCACGACTACCGCTGGGCGGTGGTGTCCGGCGGCAAGCCGAGCATCACCCACTACGACACCCTCGAGGCGTTCCCGGCGGCGAGTCTGGTCGACGTCCGGCTGGAGACCGGTCGGACCCACCAGATCCGGGTGCACTTCTCCACGCTGCGGCACCCCTGCGTGGGTGATCTCACCTATGGCGCCGACCCCACCCTCTCGGCCCGTCTCGGCCTGGCCCGACAGTGGTTGCACGCCCGCGAACTGAGCTTTTTGCACCCCCGAACGGGGGACGAGGTCCGGTTCGTCAGCGACTACCCTGACGACCTGGACCGTGCGCTCCAGATCCTGCGTGACTGAGCGGCGACCGCCTGACACCGATCCGACGAGGGGATCCCGCCCGTGCGCGCCGGCAACCTGCTGCGGCAGCTGGACCAACGGCTGCTGCCGCCGCTGACCCGGGCCGTGTCCCGGCTGGGCGACCGGTCGGCGCGGTCCGGGGTGCTCACCTGGGCCGCCGTGCTCTCCGCGGCGGCGGTGCTGGGCACCGCGGTCTGGGCTGCCGACGACGATCCGGTGGGCGACCGGACGGTGGGTGAGGTGACCCGGGTCGGCGTGACCGACGGTGACTCCGTCCCCGGCTACCTGCGCTCCGCCGCTGCCGACCTGGCCGCGCTCTCCGCGTCCGACCCGTCCACCGGGAACGGCACCTACGCGCTGGTCACGCTCACCGAGTACCTGCCGCCGCAGCGCCTGACGGCGGTGCTCGGCGACGTCGGAGTCTCCACCGTCTTCGGGCGGGTGCCGCTGCCCGGGCGACAGACCGAGATCGTCCGGATTCCCGCGCTGCGGGTGCCGGGCGACGTGGTCGCCGGGATGGACGAGGTGGCGACCCGCAAGGACGCCGAAGCCGCCGACTACCGGGCCCGGGCCGCAGCGGTCGACGGTGACGGTGCGGGGGAGCGCGAGTTGCGGGAACGCTACGTCAGCGGGGCCGAGGTGGCGACCGCCGAGGCGGCGGCGTACCGGACCGGCTGCGCCTGCGTCTACGCCGCCGTGGTGCGGGCGGCGCCGGGGGCTCTGCGCGGTGTGGCGGCCCGGCCGGACGTCCGGGCGGTGGACCCCGCCCCCGAGGTGTACCGGCTGGACCGCACGGTCTTCACACCACCGCTGCCCGAGCAGCGCGACGTGGTGCGGCCGCCGACCGACACCGGGCCGAGCCCGGCGTCGACCCCGGACGGTCCGGTGCCGTCCACTCCACCCGCGCCCGCGCCGCTGGCGTCGATGGGCGAATCGTCGGAACCCGCACCAGTCGTCACGATTCCGTCACCCGCAGCGTCGCCGGCCGGGTCGACCGAGCCGCCGCCGCCGAGCATCGCCACCTCCCCGGACAGCACCGGTGCCGAGTCGCCGGCACCCGCGTCGTCGTGATCTGCGTCGGCTGGTGTGCGCTCTGAGGTGTGGTCCGAATAGGGTTTGGTTCGTAGCCTGTCAGACGGAGATCGATGGCGCTGGGAGGGCGGGCCGTGGAGGGCAGCGAGACCGGCTGGGGCCGGCCGGCCGAACCAGCGCCGCGATGGCGTGCGTTGTTGGACCGCGCCCGGCTGGGCGGTCGCGGCGCGGAGCAGACCGAGCCGGACCGGCGTGCCGACGACGCGCCGCCGGACCCGCTGCCCCGGCGAGCGGCCCCGAACGGCTACGCCGGGCGGGCACCCGCCATCGGGTATCCAGCAGATTTGTCGTACGGCGCGGAGCCCGACTACCGGGCCGAGGCGACCTACCGCGTCGACCCCGCCTACCGGGCCGAGCCGGATTACCGGGCCGACCCGGCGTACCGGTCGGAGCCGGACTACCGGTCGGACCCGGCGTACCGGTCGGATCCGGGTTACCGGGCCGAGCCGGGTTACCGGGCCGAGCCGGACTATCGGGCCGAGCCGGCGTACCGGTCGGAGCCGAACTATCGCCCGGACCCGGGCTATCGGGCTGAGCCCGGCTACCGGACCGAGCCCGGTTACCGGGCCGAGCCGGACTATCGCGCGGAGCCGGCGTACCGCGCCGAGCCGGGCTATCGCGCGGAGCCCGACCGTCGGGTCGAGCCGACGTACCGGACCGAACCCGAGCCGCCGCCGGCTGTCCCCGACCCAGGTCGTTCGCGGTACGCGTTGCTGGACAACGGCTACCGGCCGGGCGACCCGCCGGTGGAGTCGCGATACGCCCTACTGGAGACCGGCTACCAGCCGGAGACCGGTTACCCGGTCGCCGCGCCGCCGCCCTCGCCGGTCGTAGCGCCACCCGTCGCGCCGGTCACACCACCACCGATGGCACCCCCGCCGGTCGCTCCGCCGGCCCCGCCGGTCGGCTCGGCGGTCGTCGAACGCGCCTACCCGGCCCGGATCGAGTGGCGCCCGCAGGGCGTCGACCAGGAGCAGGAACGGGCCAACGGGGTGCTCCGGCGGGATCTGGGCACGCCCCGGGTGTTCGCCTTCGCCAACCCCAAGGGTGGAGTGCACAAGACCACCGCCACCGTGCTCGCCGCGGCCACCGTCGGCAGCGTGCGTGGGCAGGGCGTGCTGGCCTGGGACGACAACGAACTGCGCGGCACCCTCGGGCTGCGCGCCGGCAGCGCCCGGCACGCCCGGACGATCCGACACCTGGTCAGCGACCTGGCCCAGATCGAGATCCTCGAGGGCGAGACGCTGCTGGGTCGGTTGGACGACTACCTGCGGCACGCCTCCGACGGCTCGTACGACGTGCTGGCCGGCGAGGAGAGCCCGCGCTTCGCCCAGCGGCTGGACCAGTTCACCGTCCGGCGTGTGCTGGAGTTGTTGCGGCGCACCCACGACGTGGTCTGCGTCGACACCGGCAACAACGTGGAGAGCCCCAACTGGCGCACCGTGATGCAGGCCGCCGACCAGCTGGTGGTGACCACGGTTCCCCGGGAGGACGCGGCATTCAGCGCGGACTGGATGCTCGACCTGCTGCACGAGGAGGGCATGGGCGAGTTGGCGGACAATGCCATCACCCTCATCTCCTGCCCGACCCCGGGTCGCTCGCCGCTGCAGGACGACCTGGAGCGGCACTTCGCCACCCGTACCCGTGCGGTGGCCGTGGTGCCCTACGACCCGGCGCTGGAGACCGGGGCGTCGATCGAGTACCACCAGCTCCAGCCGGAGACCCGGCAGGCGTGGTTGCGGGCGGCGGCGATGATGGTGGAGCCGTTCGCCCGGTGAGCTGGTCTGGCACCGAAGCCCCCGGCTCGCACCGGGCCTGAGAGGATCATCGGGTGAGCCCGGACAACCCCGACCCTACGCGGCCCGTCGACGAGCCCGTCCGACCCGCGCCACCCGGCACACCAGGCGCGACCTCGCCGGAGGCTGAGCGGCGCACCGGTGCACCGCCGGAGGCTGAGCGGCGCACCGGTGCGCCGCCGGCGGCTGAGCGGTCGCCCGGTTCGCCGCCGCAGGTCGGGCCGTCACCGGACGCCGCGTCGTCGCCGGGGACCGGTTCGCCGACGGAGGCCGGGTTGTCCCCGGAGGCCGGTTCGCCGCTGGCGGGCGGTTCGCCGCCGGAGGCCCACCCAGCGACACCGCAGCCTGGGTTCGGTCCGGGCGACGCTCCTGCCTCGGCGGCGTACCAGAGCTCGTTGGAGCTGAGCTTCGACGAGCCGCGCCGCCCGCTGCGCACCGTGGCGACGGTGCTGGCCAGCGTGCTCGCGCTGGCCGTCCTGGGAGTGCCGTTCGGGCTGCTCTGGGCCACGCTCGCGCCGGACACGCCGGTGCTCAAGACCGCCGAGGGGGCGATCTACGCCGACCCGCAACCGGAGCAGCCGATCGCCGCCGACGGATGGTTCAGTCTCCTCGGGCTGGCCTTCGGGTTGCTGGTGGCGCTCGCCCTGTGGTTCGTGCTGCGACGTCGGCGCGGCCCGGTCGGTCTGCTCGCCGCGGTCCTCGGCGCGTTGGCCGCGGCGCCGGTGGCCTGGCAGGTGGGGCGGCGGGTCGGCCTGGGCACCTTCGACCGGTTGCTGGCCACCGCCCCGGCCGGGCAGGCCTTCACCAAACCCGCCGACCTGCGGGCCGGCGGGGTCGACTGGCTGCTCGGTGTCCTGCCCGTGCCGCACGGCAACCTGCTGTTGCCGGCGTTCGGCGCCGCGATCACGTACACCCTGCTGGCCGGCTGGTCGCGGTGGCCCGGCCTGCGCCCGGAGCCCGAGCCGGCCGGGCTCAGTTGGGTGTCGGCGGGGACGCCAGTTCCGCCAACGGCACCGGAACCGCCCGCACCTGACGCAGCAGAGCCGCCTCGCGGGTGAGTAGCCGCAGCTCGGCGCGGAGCCGCGCGGCGGTGTCGTCGATGGCCAGCAGCCGCTGTCGGTCGTCGACCGTGAGCGCCGCGGTCGCCGCCACCAGATGGGACAGGACTGTCGGATCCTCCGGCAGTTGCTCGGAGATCTCCTCCGGGTCGGAGCGGATCAACCCCAGGTACTGCCGGAACACCGCGATCACCCGGGCGGCCAGCAGATCGGCCACCTCGTCCGCCCCGGCCGGATCGGGCAGCCACTCGACGTCCGCGGTCAGGTAGGGAGCCGCGTTGTCGTCGACCTCGGCGATCCGGAACCGGCGTCGACCGACCGTGACGATGTCGAAGCCACCGTCGGCCAGCTCGGTCACCTGGCGCAGCTCAGCGGTGCAGCCGACCTCGTGCAGGGTGACCTCGCCGACGCCCGCCGTCGCGCGGCTGCCGGGCCCGGCGGGCGCGACCTCCCAACCAGCCTGGATGGCCACCACGCCGAACTCGCGCGGAGCACCCTCGGGCAGGTCGACGAGGTGTCGGACCAGCGCCCGGTAGCGCTCCTCGAAGATGTGCAGCGGCAGCACCAACCCGGGAAAGAGCACCGTTGCGAGCGGAAACACCGGCAGCCGTGCGGTCACATGGTCGAGCCTAACCAATCTCGCGCCGGTGAGCGTGGCCCGGCTCACCGTCCCGGCGTACGGGCGGCTCGGGTGCACCGCGGGGCGGCAGCCTAGACTCGCAAGGGTGCTGAACCGGATCGACCTGCGCAACGGTCTCGGAGACCCGCGCCGCCTGCTGCCCCGTGCCCAGCTCGACGTGTCGATCGCCGTCGAGCGGATCCGACCGCTGGTCGAGGCGGTCCGCGAGCATGGTTACCCCGCGATCCGGGAGGCCAGCGAGCGGTTCGACGGCATCTCCCCGGAGGTGCTGCGGGTGCCGGTCGAGGCGATCACCGAGGCCGAGGGGGTGCTCGACCCGAGCGTGCGCGCCGCGCTGCTGGAGTCGATCAGCCGGGCCCGTCGGGTGCACGCCGACCAGCGGCGCACCGACCACACCACGCAGGTGGTGCCCGGCGGCACGGTCACCGAGCGGTGGCTGCCGGTCGACCGGGTCGGCCTCTACGTGCCCGGCGGCCTGGCGATGTACCCGTCGACGGTGGTGATGAACGTCGTTCCCGCACAGGTGGCCGGCGTGCGTTCGCTGGTGGTGGTCAGTCCGCCGCAGAAGGACAACGGCGGCCTGCCCGACGCCCGGGTGCTCGCCGCGTGCGCGCTGCTCGGTGTCGACGAGGTGTACGCCGTCGGCGGGGCCCAGGCGGTGGCGATGCTGGCGTACGGCGCGGCGGTCGACCCGTCGGGAGACCTGCGGTGCGACCCGGTCGACCTGATCACCGGCCCGGGCAACATCTGGGTGACCGCCGCCAAGCGGCTGCTGCGGGGCGTGGTCGGCATCGACGCCGAGGCCGGGCCGACCGAGATCGCCATCCTGGCCGACGACACGGCCGACCCGGCGCACGTGGCCGCCGACCTGATCAGTCAGGCCGAGCACGACCCGCTGGCCGCGAGCGTGCTGGTCACCCCGTCGCCGGCGCTGGTCGAGTCGGTCGAGCGGGAGTTGGCCCGGCAGGTGCCGGCGACCAAGCACACCGAGCGGGTGACCACGGCGCTGACCGGCGAGCAGAGCGGTGTGGTGCTGGTCGACGACCTGGAGGCGGGGCTGCGGGTGGTCGACGCGTACGCGGCCGAGCACCTGGAGATCCAGACGGTCGACGCCCGGGAGTGGGCGCTTCGGGTTCGCAACGCCGGGGCGATCTTCGTGGGCGCCTGGTCGCCGGTGTCGCTCGGCGACTACTGCGCCGGGTCCAACCACGTGCTGCCCACCGGCGGCTGCGCCCGGCACTCCTCGGGGCTGTCGGTGCAGTCGTTCCTGCGCGGCGTGCACCTGATCGAGTACACCGAGGCGGCGTTGCGCGACGTGGCCCCGCACGTGGTCACCCTGGCGAACGTGGAGGATCTGCCCGCGCACGGCCAGGCGGTGCAGGTTCGCCTCCCGGGAGCGTCGGCGTGAGCGAGCGCAGCGAGCGAACCGGCTGGCTCAGTCGCCTGGTGCCTCATGTCACCTCCTCGCGAAGGGGGGAGGCGGCATGAGCAGCCTTGCGGATCTGCCGATCCGCGACGACCTGCGCGGGCTGTCGCCGTACGGGGCGCCGCAGCTGGACGTGCCGGTGCGGCTCAACACCAACGAGAACTCCCACCCGGTGCCGGAGCCAGTGGTCGAGGCGATCGGCAAGGCGCTCGCGGCCGAGTTGCGCGAGTTGAACCGCTATCCGGACCGGGACGCGGTGGCGCTCCGCGCCGACCTGGCCGAATATCTCGGGCACGGGCTCACCGTCGAGCAGGTGTGGGCGGCGAACGGCTCCAACGAGATCCAGCAGCAGTTGCTCCAGGCGTTCGGTGGGCCGGGGCGTAGCGCTCTCGGCTTCGTTCCGGCGTACTCGATGCACCCGCTACTGGCGCTCGGCACCGGCACCCGGTGGGTGCCCGCCGAGCGTGGCGTCGACTTCGGGTTGACCGTCGAGGAGGCGGTCGCCCAGGTCCGCGAGCACCAACCGGACGTGGTCTTCCTCTGCTCGCCGAACAACCCGACCGGTACGGCACTGGACCCGGCGGTGATCGCCGCGGTGCTCGACGTCGCGCCGGGCATGGTGGTGGTCGACGAGGCGTACGCCGAGTTCGCCCGTCCCGGGACGGTCAGCGCCCTCGCGGTGCTGCCCGGCCACCCGCGGCTGGTGGTCAGCCGCACGATGAGCAAGGCGTTCGGCTTCGCCGGCGGGCGACTGGGTTACCTGGCCGCCGACCCGGCGGTGGTGCAGGCCGTGCAGCTCGTCCGGCTGCCGTACCACCTCTCCACGCTCACCCAGGCCGCCGCACGTGCGGCGGTGACCCACCGCGAGGCCCTTCTCGGTACGGTGAGCGCGATCATGGCGCAACGGGACCGGATCGTGGCGACGCTGCGCGAACGCGGGTTGCGGGTCGCCGACAGCGACGCCAACTTCGTGCTCTTCGAGGTGGGTGGCGACCAGACCACCGTCTGGAAGGCCCTGCTGGCCCAGGGCGTGCTGGTCCGGGACGTCGGTCTGCCGGGCTGGCTGCGGGTGACCGCCGGCACCGCCGCCGAGACCGACGCCTTCCTTTCTGCGATGGAGACTTCACAATGAGCCGGACCGCCCGGGTGGAGCGGATCACCAAGGAGACCAAGGTCCTCGTCGAGATCGACCTCGACGGCACCGGAGCCGCCGAGATCAGCACCGGCGTGGGCTTCTACGACCACATGCTGCACCAGATCGCCCGGCACGGCGGCTTCGACCTGACCGTGCGCACCGTCGGTGACCTGGAGATCGACGCGCACCACACCATCGAGGACACCGCGCTCGCCCTGGGTGCCGCGTTCGACCAGGCGCTGGGCGACAAGGCCGGCATCCGACGGTACGGTTCGGCGACCGTGCCGATGGACGAGGTGCTGGTCCGGGCCGCTGTAGACCTGTCCGGTCGGCCGTACGTGGTGCACGACGAGCCGGTGCTGGCCCCGTACATCGGTCCGGTGTACGCGACGAGCATGACCCGGCACATCTGGGAGTCCTTCGGGCAGGCGGCCCGGGTCACGCTGCACGTCGACGTGCTGCGGGCGGCCCGGCCGGGCGGTCACCCGGACGCGCACCACGTGGTGGAGGCGCAGTTCAAGGCGGTCTCCCGGGCGTTGCGCGAGGCCACCGCGATCGATCCGCGCGCGGCCGGTGCGATCCCGAGCACGAAGGGCCAGCTCTGATGAGTGCCGCGTTGCCGACGTTGTTGCTGATCCTGGCCGGGGTCCTGGTGGGCGGTGCCTGGTCGCTGTACCGCCAGGGCGCGTCGAAGGGCGTGGTGGGCATCACCGCGTTGCTCGCGGTGCTCGCCACGGTCGGCGGGGTGCTGTGGCTCTTGCCGGGGCAGGACGCATGAGCGCCGTGGTGGTGCTCGACTACGGGTCGGGCAACCTGCGTTCGGCGGAGCGGGCGCTGGCGGCCGCGGGCGCGCAGGTGCGGGTGACCGACGACCTGTCGGCTGCGGCCGCCGCCGACGGTCTGGTGGTGCCGGGGGTGGGCGCGTACGCGGCGTGCATGGCCGGGATCGAGGCGTTGGGCGCCGGCCCGGTGATCGCCGAGCGGGTGGCGGCGGGTCGACCGGTGCTGGGGATCTGCGTGGGCATGCAGGTGCTCTTCGAGTACGGCGAGGAGCACGGTGTGGTGACCAAGGGGCTCGGTCTGCTGCCCGGTGGGGTGACCCGGTTGGCGGCCACCCGGTTGCCGCACATGGGCTGGAACACGGTCCGGGCGCCGGCGGAGTCGGTGCTCTTCGCCGGGTTGTCGGAGCAGAGCCGGTTCTACTTCGTCCACTCGTACGCCGTGGGGAATCCGGCGGCGCTGGCTGCTGCCGGTGCCACGGTGACCACCGCCCACCACGACGTCGATTTCGTCGCCGCCGTGGAGCGCGGTCCGCTCTCGGCGGCCCAGTTCCATCCGGAGAAGTCCGCCGACACCGGTGCCGCGCTGCTGCGCAACTGGCTCGCCACGCTGCCCAGCGGTGGTTGAGCGTCGTCGCCCGGTGCCCGGCGCGGGGGCGTCGCGGTGAGCCGGGAGCGGGCCCGTCGGCGGGCGGAGCGGGAGGCGGAGCAGGCCCGGGAGCGGGCGGTACGGCAGCGGCAGGTGGCTCGCCGGCAGCGTCGTCGCGCGATGGTCCGCCGGTTGACGCCGCAGTTGCGGCGGGGCCGTTCTGGCCGGCTGGCCCGGCACAGCCGGGGTGAGCGGGCCGCGATCGTGCTGCTCACCGGCGCGGCGCTGATTCTGATCTGGACCTTCGTCGACAATCTGGCGTTGCGTATCGCGTTGATCGTGCTCTTGCTGCTCGTACTGCCGGCGATCGTGGTGATCGCCCTGGACCGTCGTACCTGATCGAGGAGAAGACGTTGAGCCTGACCCTGTTACCCGCCGTGGATGTCGCCGACGGCCGGGCCGTCCGGCTCGTGCAGGGTGCCCTCGGAAGCGAGAGCATCTACGGTGACCCGTTGGACGCGGCGTTGGCCTGGCAGCAGGACGGCGCGGAGTGGATCCACCTGGTCGACCTGGACGCGGCTTTCGGGCGGGGCACCAACGCGCACCTGCTCGCCGAGGTGGTGCGCCAGTTGGACGTGAAGGTGGAGTTGTCCGGTGGCATCCGCGACGACGAGTCGCTGCGCGCGGCGTTGGGCACCGGGGCGGCCCGGGTGAACATCGGCACCGCCGCCCTGGAGGATCCGGTCTGGTGTGACCGGGTGGTCGGGGAGTACGGCGACCGGGTGGCCATCGGGTTGGACGTGCGGGGCCAGACCCTGTCCGCGCGTGGTTGGACCCGGGACGGCGGCGATCTGTACGAGGTGCTGGAGCGGTTGGACAAGGCGGGCGCGAGTCGGTACGTGGTCACCGACATCACCAAGGACGGCACGATGCGCGGGCCGAACCTGGATCTGCTGCGTGAGGTGTGTGCTCGTACCGACCGGCCGGTGATCGCCTCCGGTGGCGTGTCCACGCTGGACGACCTGCGGGCGTTGGCGACCCTGGAGCCGGTCGGGGTGGAGGGCGTGATCGCCGGTAAGGCGCTCTACGCGGGCGCCTTCACGGTGGCCGAGGCGCTGCGGACCCTGGCCGAGGCGTGACGGCCACCCGGCTGGGCTCCGGTGGCCCGTGGGAGCAGCGCTACGGCTACTCCCGGGTGGTCCGGGCCGGTGACCGGGCCTGGACGGCCGGCTGCACGGCGACGGTGGACGGTCAGGTGGTGCACGTCGGCGACGCCGCCGCGCAGACCGCGCAGGCGTTGCGGATCGGGTTGGACGCGTTGGCCGAGGTCGGTGCGGAGCCGGGTGACGTGGTCCGGACCAGGATGTACGTGACCGACCGGCTGCACGCCGACGAGGTGGGTCGGGCGCACAACGCGGTCTTCGGAGCGGTCCGGCCGGCGGCGACCCTGGTCGTGGTGGCCGGTCTGCTGGACCCGGAGCACCTGGTCGAGGTGGAGTTGGAGGCGTACCTCGGCGATCGCTGAGGCACGCCTGGCCGGTCCACGTCGTGGGCCGTGGCCGGCCGACCCCGGCCCAATAGATTGTGCACAACTCAATTGTGGGCTATGGTTCGACGGTGACCGATGACCTGGTGCTGCGCCGGCAGGTGTGCTTCGCGCTCTACACCGCGTCGCGCGCGCTGACCGACGTCTACCGACCGATCCTCGACGAGTTCGGGCTGACCTACCCGCAGTATCTGGTCCTCTTGGTGCTCTGGGAGCGTCCCGACGACGCCCGCACGGTGTCCGAGTTGGGCACCGAGCTGCGGCTGGACTCCGGCACCCTCTCCCCGCTGCTCAAGCGGCTGGAGGGGGCAGGGCTGGTGGCCCGCCGACGGTCGATCCACGACGAGCGGCGGGTCGAGGTGGGCCTCACCGAGCAGGGCCGGGCCCTGCGCCAACAGGTCGAGCACGTCCCGATGTGCATCGCCCAGGCCACCGGGCTGGGCCTCAGCGAGCTGGTGGCGCTGCGCGACACCCTCACCCAGGTCACCGACACCATCCACCGACAGAAGGAGCAGTGACCATGCAGGTGCTCTACACCGCTTCCGCGACCGCCAGCGGCGACGGCCGGGACGGCCACGTCGAGACCTCCGACGGCACCCTCGCGCTCGACCTGGCCGCGCCGAAGGAAATGGGTGGCACCGGGGGCGCGGCGAACCCGGAGCAGCTCTTCGCCGCCGGCTACGCGGCCTGCTTCCACGGCGCGCTGCGCGTGGTGGCCCGCCGGGCCAAGGCCGACGTGACCGGCTCCGTCGTCGGCGCCGAGGTGGGCATCGGCCCGAACGGCAGCGGCAGCTTCGGGCTCACCGTGCAGCTCGTCGTCGACCTGCCCGCCGTGCCCCGTGACATCGCCGAGCAGCTGGTCGAGAAGGCCCACCAGGTCTGCCCCTACTCGAACGCCACCCGCGGCAACATCGACGTCACGCTGAACGTCCGCGAGACCCTGGCCGCCTGACCACGCGGCTCCAGGCACCCACCGCGGACGAGAGGACGACCATGACCAGCAACCGTGAGATCCACCTGGCCAGCCGCCCCGTGGGCTGGCCCACCGACGACAATTTCCGGCTCGTCAAGACCGACGTTCCGACGCCGGGCCCGGGCCAGATCGTGGTCCGCAACCAGTACATGTCCGTCGACCCGTACATGCGGGGACGGATGAACGACGTCAAGTCGTACGTGGCGCCGTTCGCACTCGACACGCCGCTCGACGGTGCCGCGATCGGCGAGGTGGTGGCCAGTGAGGCGGCGGACATCGCCGTCGGGGCCACCGTCCTGCACGGGCTGGGCTGGCGGGAGTACGCGCTGCTCGACGCCACCGCCGCCCGGGCGGTCGACCCGACCGTCGCCCCGGCCAGCGCGTACCTGAGCGTGCTGGGCATGACCGGGCTGACCGCGTACGCCGGGCTGCTGGAAGTGGCCGCGATGAAGCCCGGCGAGACGGTGTTCGTCTCCGCCGCGGCCGGCGCGGTCGGCAGCCTGGTCGGCCAGATCGCCAAGCTCAAGGGTGCCGGTCGGGTCATCGGGAGCGCCGGCTCACCGGCCAAGGTCGAGCGTCTGCGGTCGTTGGGCTTCGACGCGGCCTTCGACTACCACGACGGGTCGCTCCGTGACTCGCTGCGGGCGGCCGCCCCGGACGGCGTCGACGTCTACTTCGACAACGTCGGCGGTGACCACCTGGAAGCGGCGATCTCGGCCATGAACCTGCACGGCCGGGCCGCCATCTGCGGCATGATCGCGCAGTACAACGCCACCGAACCGCCGGCCGCCCCGCGCAACCTGGCGCTGGTCATCGGCAAGCGGCTCACCCTGCGTGGCTTCCTGGTCAACGACCACAACGACGTGCGCCCGGCGTTCGTCCGCGACGTCGCCGGCTGGCTGCGCGAGGGCACCCTGTCCTACGACGAGACGATCGTGGACGGCATCGAGAACGCTCCAGCGGCGTTCCTCGGCGTCCTGCGCGGCGACAACCTGGGCAAGATGCTCGTGCGCGTGTGACGCCCACCTCTCCCACGGCGGTCGACCCGATCGGGTCGACCGCCGTGCCGTGCGCGGGAGATAGGCTCGCGGCATGACGGTGGCGGTACGGGTGATCCCCTGTCTGGACGTGGACGCCGGACGGGTGGTCAAGGGAGTCAACTTCCTCGACCTGCGTGACGCCGGCGACCCGGTCGAGTTGGCCGCCGCCTACGACCGGGCGGGCGCGGACGAGCTGACCTTCCTCGACGTCACCGCGTCGTCGAGCGATCGGGGCACCATGCTCGACGTGGTGCGCCGCACCGCCGAGTCGGTCTTCATCCCGCTGACAGTCGGCGGTGGGGTCCGGCAGGTCGCCGACGTGGACACGCTGCTGCGTGCCGGAGCGGACAAGGTGGGCGTGAACACCGCCGCGATCGCCCGTCCGGAGCTGATCGCCGAGATCGCCGACCGGTTCGGCCGGCAGGTGCTCGTGCTCTCGCTCGACGTGCGCCGGTCTCCGAACGGCGCGACCCCGAGCGGCTTCGAGGTCACCACCCACGGCGGCCGGCGCGGCACCGGGATGGACGCCGTGCGCTGGGCGGCCCGAAGCGCCGAGCTGGGCGCGGGGGAGATCCTGCTCAACTCGATGGACGCCGACGGCACCAAGGCCGGCTTCGACCTGGAGTTGATCGCCGCGGTGCGAGCGGTCGTGGACGTGCCGGTGGTCGCCAGTGGCGGTGCCGGCGAGGTGGCCCACTTTCCGCCGGCGATCGGCGCCGGGGCGGACGCGGTGCTCGCCGCCAGCGTCTTCCACTTCGGCGAGCTGACGGTGGCCCAGGTCAAGGACGCGCTGCGCGACAGCGGTCACCCGGTGCGCTGAGCCGTTCAGTGCCCCCCGGAGTGGCCCTCCGGGGACCGGCGGGGCGTCGGGATCGACCGAACCGCGTATTCCTGCACGGCTGCCGCATGGTCGGCCTCGTCCAGGTTCCACTCGGCGCTGCCGGGCGCGTGTCGGCGGGTCAGCACGCCCTGCACGGTGTCCACCATGGTCGCCACACCCGCCCGTGGGCGGGTACGCCAGAGCTGCTCACCCTCGGGGGTGATCCGGAACCAACCGTCGACGACGCTGACCAGCCCGGCACCGACCAGCCGCTGGATCGCGGCCTCCACCTCGTGCCGCTGCGGGATCGTGTGGTTGAGGTGGTCGGCGGTGGACAGCACGTCGGTCAGCCGGACACCCTCCGGCCGTCGACTTGTCGCCGACCGACGATGCCGACCGGCACCGCTCGCGATGACCAGCGACACGAAGATCCAGGCGTCCGTCCAGCGCCAACCGTTCTCCCCCATGCAGAGATGATGACGGCGCGCGTCCCGGAAGGGAACACCCACCCTCCATCCGGCACCGTGGAGCACCACCGCGTACCGGTTCGTGGACGGTCGGTGAGGGTTCAGCCGGCGGGCGTGACCGGTGCGGCTCTGCCAGGCGTGGACGTGGGCTCGTCGGGTGCGGCGGCTTCGGGCACGGCGAACAGCGGGATGAAGAGCTGGGCCAACGGACCGATGGCCAGCGCGTACGCGACGGTGCCCACGCCGACAGTGCCGCCGAGCAGCCAGCCCAGCGCCAGGACGGTGACCTCGATGACGGTGCGCACGAGCCGCACCGACCGGCCGGGTCGGCGGGCCACGAAGCCGGTCATCAGCCCGTCCCGGGGGCCGGGACCCAGTCGGGCACCGAGGTAGAGGCCGGTGGCGGCGCCGTTGGCGACGATCCCGGTGATCAGCAGCGCGATCCGGACGCCGAGCGGGCCACCGGTGGGCAGCAGGGCCAGTGTGGCATCCACGACCAGGCCGATCACCACGACGTTGCTGACCGTGCCGAGGCCGGGTCGCTGCCGCAGCGGGATCCAGAGCAACAGCACCAGCGCGCCGACGCCGATGGTGACGGTGCCGAACGAGAGCCCGGTCAGCTTGGAGAGGCCCTGGTGGAACACGTCCCACGGGTCGAGGCCAAGGTCGGAGCGGACCATCAGGGCCATGCTGACGCCGTACAGGCCGAGCCCGAGGTAGAGCTGGACCAGCCGTCGAACCGGCCGGTGCCGCAGATTGCCAAGCAATGCCATGCATGCCACCCTAGATGCCAATCCTCGTCGAAGAAGAAGCCAATATCGGGGGAGTGGCCATGAGTGGTCAGGTGCGCGGGGTCCAATTGGCTCGCCTGCTCGGGCAGTGGCATGCCCTTCCGGGCCGCCGACGCAGCCCCGACTACGCCGCTCTGGCCGGCGCGGTGCGCGGCCTGCTCGCCGACGGTCGTCTGCCGTTGGGTGTCCGCCTTCCCGCCGAACGGGAGCTGGCCGAGGCGCTGCGGATCAGCCGGACCACCGTCACCGCCGCGTACCGGCACCTGCGCGAGACCGGGCACCTGGCCAGCAGGAGGGGCGCGGGCAGCTGGACGATGCTGCCCGGCAACCACCGGGTCGCCAGCACCGGCCTGTGGACCCCGTTGGACGACCGGGACATGATCGACCTCGGTGCCGCCGCACCGGCCGCCCCACCGCAACTGCAGACGGCGGCCCGGTCCGCCGCCGAGGACCTGCGCCGCTACCTGGGCGGCGCCGGTTACCACCCGACCGGCATCATCGAGCTGCGCGAGGCGGTGGCCGACGCGTACACCATGCGAGGGCTGCCCACGTCGGCCGACCAGATCATGGTCACCAGCGGCACCCAGCACGCACTGGACCTGGTGCTGCGGCTCGCCCTGGCCCCGGGCGGCAGTGTGCTGGTCGAGTCCCCTACCTACCCCAACGCGCTCGCCGCGTTGGCCGGGCGACGGGCCCGGATCACCACCCACGGCCTGGCCGCCGACGCCGACGGCTGGGATTCCGACCTGCTGCTGGGCAGCCTCCGGCAGACCCGGCCCAAGCTGGCCTACCTGATTCCGGAGTTCCAGAACCCGACCGGGCACCTGATGCCCGCCGCGCTCCGGGAGCGGGTGGTGGCCGCCGCCCACGCGGTCGGCACCGACCTGGTCGTCGACGAGTCCTTCGTGGACCTGCCACTGGACGGCACCGAGGTGCCACCCCCGGTCGGCGTCTACGACCGACACAGCCGCGTGATCAGCATCGGCGGGATGAGCAAGCCCTACTGGGGTGGTCTACGGATCGGCTGGGTGCGCGCCTCGGCACCGCAGGTGCAGCGGCTCGCCGCCGTCCGGGTCGGGGTGGACATGGCCAGCCCGGTGCTGGACCAACTGGTGGCGGTGCACCTGCTCGCCGACGCCGACGCCATCGTCACCGAGCGCCGCGTCACGTTGGCCGCCCAACGCGACGCGCTGCTCGACGCGCTGGCGCACCGGCTGCCGGACTGGCGGGTCACCGTGCCCCGGGGTGGCGTGACGCTCTGGGCCGAGCTGGACGGCCCGGTCTCCAGCGCGCTGGCCCGGGCCGCCGAGGAGGTCGGCGTACGACTGGCGCCCGGCCCACGGTTCGGCCTGGACGGCACCCTGGAGCGGTTCCTGCGGCTGCCGTTCACCCTGCCCGCGGCGGACCTGGTGGAGGCGGTGGGGCGGATCGCGGCGGTCCGTTACGACCTGGACCGCACCGGCCGTCAGCGGTGGCGGGAGCCGGCGGTCATCGCCTGACCCGCCCACGACTGCCGTCGGCCCCTGCGGCAGAGTGGCGACGAGAGGCGACGGCCCCTGCGGCAGAGCGGCGACGATGCCGATGGCCCCGCACCCGAGCGGGTGCGGGGCCATCGGCGACTTGTCAGAGCTCGGCGAGGGTGCCGGCGTACATCTCGTCGATCTGGGAGGCGAAGTTGCTCTCCACGCCGCGTCGCTTGATCTTCAACGACGGCGTGATCTCGCCGTCCTCGATCGTCAGATCACGCGGCAGGATGGCCACCTTCTTGATCGTCTCCCAGCGGTTGAGCTTCTCGTTGAGCTGGGCGACGTACTCCTCGACCATCGTCCGGGCCTCCGGTGAGGCGACGATCTCGGTGTAGCTGCGCCCCTCCAGCGGGCCACCGGCGGCCCAGCCCTGGATCGCGTCCGGGTCCAGCGTGACCAGCATCGTGCAGAAGTTGCGGGCCTGGCCGACGACGACCGCCTGCGAGGTGTACGGACAGATGGCCTTGAACATCCCCTCGATGTGCGAGGGTGCGATGTACTTGCCGCCCGAGGTCTTGACCAGATCCTTCTTGCGGTCCGTGATCCGCAGGTAGCCCTGCTCGTCGAGGGTGCCGATGTCACCGGTGCGGAAGAAACCGTCCTCGGTGAACGCGGCGGCGGTCTCCTCCGGCAGGTTGTGGTAGCCGCGCATCACCGGCCGACCACGCACCAGGATCTCCCCGTCGGTGTCGATCCGGCACTCCAGGTCACCCATCGCCCGGCCCACGGTGCCGATCCGTAGCCCCGACGGCGGGTTGACGAAGTTGCCGGCGCTGGTCTCGGTCAGGCCGTAGCCCTCGGAGATCGGCAGGTTCGCCGCGGCGAAGAAGGTGGCGATCTCCGGGCTGAGTGGTGCGGCGCCGGACACCAGCACCCGCATCCGGCCGCCCAGCCGGGCCTGGAGCTTGCTGAACACCAGCTTCTCGGCCAGCCCGTAGCGCAGCCGCAGCCCGCCCGGCACCGGCTTGCCGGCCTGTTCCAGGGCGACCTTCTCCTTGCCGACCTGGACACCCCAGGCGAAGATCTTCGCCTTCGCGCCGCCGGCGCCCTGGGCGGTGGTCACCGCCCGGTTGTAGACCTTCTCGAACACCCGCGGCGCGCCGCACATCAGCGTCGGGCGGATCACCGACAGCAGGTCGACAAGCTTCTCCACCCGCCCGTCGACGTAGGTGGGCAGGCCGACGTGGATGGCGCCGCAGAGCAGCGTCTTGCCGAACGAGTGGGCCAGCGGCAGCCACAGGTACTGCAGGTCGTCGTCGCGCAGCAGCCCGACCTCGGCCTGCGCCACAGCCTCCCAGCACCAGCCGCCGTGCAGCAGCTCGACGCCCTTGGGTTGACCCGTGGTCCCGGAGGTGTAGATCAGGGTGGCCAGGTGCTCCGGACCGATGCCGGCCACGAGCATGTCGATCAGATCCGGCTCGGCGGCCAGCGCGCGGGTGCCCCGTTCCTCCAACTCGGCGAGCGTCAACTGCGGAATCGTGGCGGTCGGGTCACCGGCACCGTCGAGGAGCACCACGTGGGTCAGGGCGGGCAGGTTGGCGCCGGCGATCTTCGCCGCCTGGGCCGGGTTCTCCGCGAAGAGCACCTTCGACCCGGAGTCGGCGATGATGTACGTCGCGTCGGCCGGCTCGGTGGTCGGGTAGACGGTCGTGGTCGCGCCGCCGGCACACATGATGCCGAGGTCGGCGATCACCCAGTCCAGCCGGGTGTTGGCGAGGATCGCGACCGGGTCCTCCTGGCCGACGCCCAGGCCGTGCAGGCCGGCGGCGACCGCCTTGGCGCGCTGGCCGACCTGCTCCCAGGTCAGCCATGCAGGCCCCGCGTCGTCGGGGGTCGGGGACGCAAACGCGTTCCGGTCGGGGGTGGCCGCCACGCGCTTGAGGAACATGTCCGGGATGGAGCGGTACGGTACATCGAGAGCCATCGCTGTAGCCGCCTTCGGGGGTGGTGGCGTGACGGGCGTCACGTCATGATGGTTACCGAAGAGTATTGCCTGCCACCGTGCATCGGCTAGCCCTGGTGATCGTCCGGCCGTCCCATCCCACCGACCGGTACGCGGAATCAGGCGTACCGGGCAGCCACGACTGACCAGTCGTAGGTAGCCCGTACCCAGTTGCGTCGGGCGGCCACCACGAGGCGGATCTCGTCGTTCCCGCCGGACAGCAGCGCCTCCTCGGCGTCCAGGTACTCCGCCAGGCCCTGGTTGAACCGGTCGGCCGCGGCACGCAGCGCGGCCTGCTCGTCCGCGTCGCTGCCCTGGGCGATGACCGTCACCAGGTTGTGCGCGTCCGGGTCGGTCCGGCTCTCCTTGCCGTAGGAGAAGAGGTCGTTGCACCAGCAGACCAGGTCCACCGCCAGCAGATCCAGGGCGAGCAGCGTCGGGTTGGCGCGCTGGACCGGCCCGGGGGGCCGTGCCGACGCCAGGTCGGTCAGCGTGAGGCAGGGATGCACGCCACCGATGTGCCGGCGTAGTTGGACGTACTCCGCCACGTCGGGCACGCGCCGGCGCTCCCGGTTGGTCGCCTCCCAGAGCAACGCCAGCAGGTACTCCCGCATCTGGCTCACGAACCGCAACAGGAGGGCCGCGTGGTCGTGCAGCCGGGTGCGGCGGCACAGGTCGTGCAGCGCGTCACCGAGCGGCCCGACGGCGGGCGGTGGGACGTCCGGGTCGCCGTACCGGTCCAGCACGTCGAGCAGGGTGCTGATCGCCGGGCCGAGCCGGGCCGGGTCGGCACCGAGACCGTCCTCGTCGCACGCGTCGTCCATCACGAAGAGCCAGCTGATCAGGTCGGTGAGCAGCCGCAGCCCGTCGGTCGAGCCGTCCGGGCAGGCGCGCCCGGCCAGGCCGGCGGCGTCGGCAAGTCGCAGCCGGTGCACACGTTGGCTGGAATCGACCAGCCCGAACGCGCGCGCCCACTCCACGCTCTCGCCCGCCACCTGCTCCGTGGCACCATGGCGCCCCGTGGAGAACGGGGGCTCCCGCAGCGCCGAAATCGCGAAACTTCGCACAGTGCGCCCCCACTTCGTGCCGCCCGGCGCGGAGCGGCGCGGTGAAGCGTACGGGAGGAGGTATCTGCATGTTTCGCTGGGTGTGGGAAAACCCACACCCGCCTCGTGTCTGTTCAGGTGCAGTCGGTTACATGCCCAGCCTGGCGGTGCGGAGTCGTTGTGCCGCCTCCGCAGGGCCGTCCAACTGGACCCGGGCCACCCGCTGGCGGCCGGAGAGAAACAGGACCAGCTCCGCCGGGGGGCCGACCACCCGGAGCGGCTCGCCCCCACGACCGGCGGACAACTCGCCGTGGCCGGGCGCCTGCACGTAGACGTCAGCGGGGAAGCGGCGCAGGGTCAGCCGCGCCATCTGGGCGGTGCGCTTCCAGAGCGCACTCTGCAGGCCGGCGGGCAGGTCCCGCGGCTGCCATCCGGAGCTGGCCCGGCGTACGTCCTCGTGATGGATGAAGAACTCGATCGTGTTCGCCGCCTCGTCGGTGACCGGGTTGCTGATCGGGCTCCAGAGCGGCGGACGGCGCACCTGTGCGACCAGGTCGGGATAAGGCCGCGCGGCGAGTCGCCGACGGACCCGCTCCGCGTAGCCGCGCAGCGGCGGCAGCACGATCCCCCCGGCCGCGTCCGGGCGACGCTCCCGCAGCACCAGGTGCGCGGCGAGGTCACGGGTCGCCCAGCCCTCGTTGATCGTCGGGGCGTCCGGCCCGAGGGCCAGGAGGAGATCGGCCAGCGCCTCGCGCTCGGCTCGGGCGTACCGCGGCATGGCCCGATCGTAGGCCCAGCGAAGCGCCGGCGCTCGACGGCGGACGCCGGGGCGACACTGCCGCCCGCCGCCGTCCGGTACGTGACGGTCGACATATCCGGTCGGGGTCGGCGGTGCTGGCCCGGACCGGTAAGGATGAGGGAGATAATTGACGCTTACGGCGGGGGAGAGCGTGGCGAGCAGGACAAGTCGGGACGTGCTCAGTCGAGGGCTGGGGGTCCTGCGGCAGGCCATTCGCGAGCAGCCGCGGATCTTCGCGGTGGCGGTGGTCGGCAGCGTGGTCTTCGGCGGGATGATCATCGTCAGTGCCCGGGTCGTCGGGACGGTCATCGGCGAGGTGGCGCTTCCGGCGATCGAACGCGGCGAGGTGGGCACGGGTACCCTCGCGTTGGCCGCGGCGGCGTTGTTCGGGATCAGCGTGCTGCGGGTGGCCGGCATCGTCGGCCGCCGACTCGGCGCCGGCTACATGCAGTACCGTCTCCAGGCCTCCTACCGCCGCCGGGTCACCCGGCGGTACCTGGAGCTGCCGCTGTCCTGGCACCACCGCAACTCCACCGGCACGTTGCTGTCCAACGCCAACTCCGACGTGGAGGCGGCCTGGTACCCGATCGCGCCGCTGCCCTTCGCCGTCGGCACGCTCGTGATGCTGGTCGGCGCGATCGTGTCGCTGTTCGCCACCGACTGGGCGCTCGCCCTGGTCGGCCTCGCGGTCTTCCCCGCGCTGTTCGCCCTCAACGTCGTCTACTCCCGCCGGATGGCGCCCCGGCAGGCCCGGGCCCAGCGGCTGCGCGCAGAGGTCAGCGGCATCGCCCACGAGAGCTTCGACGGCGCTCTGGTGGTCAAGACGATGGGCCGCGAGGCGCAGGAGACCGCCCGGTTCGCCGGTCGCGCCGGCGAGCTGCGCGACTCGTTGATCGCGGTCGGTCGGCTACGGGGCGTCTTCGACCCGCTGTTGGAGACCCTGCCCAGCCTCGGCACCCTCGCCGTCCTGGTGGTCGGCGCGTTCCGGCTGCGTCAGGGCGCGGTCAGCGTGACCGAGTTGGTCAGCGTGGCCTTCCTCTTCACCGTGCTGGCCTTCCCGGTGCGGGCCATTGGGTGGGTCCTGGCCGAGCTGCCGCGAAGCGTCGCCGGCTGGGACCGGGTCCGCCGGGTGCTCGACGCCACCGGCGAGATGCCGTACGGCCGACGCGTGCTCGACCCGGCCGGCTCCGGGCCCGCCACCCTCACCTTCAACGACGTGCACTTCTCCTACCCGCCGGCCGAGGCACACCAGCCCGGCGCGCAGGTCCTCGGCGAGGTCGGCTTCACCGTGCCGGCCGGTCGGACGGTGGCCCTGGTCGGCCCGACCGGCGCCGGTAAGTCCACCATCGCCTCGTTGGCGGTGCGCCTCGTCGACCCGGACACCGGCGTCGTCTGCCTGGACGGGGTCGACGTACGCGAGCTGACCGCCGCGTCGCTCGCCGGCACGGTGGCTCTGGTCGCCCAGGTGCCGTTCGTCTTCGACGACACGGTTCGCGCCAACATCGCGCTCGACCGGCCGGGCATCGACGACGAGGCCGTCTGGGCGGCGCTGCGGCTCGCCGAGGCGGACGGGTTCGTCGCCGCGCTGCCCGATGGTCTGGACACCATGGTCGGCGAGCGGGGCACCTCGCTCTCCGGTGGACAGCGGCAACGTCTCACCCTGGCCCGCGCGTTGGCCGGGCGCCCGCGCCTGCTGGTGCTCGACGACGCGACGAGCGCGGTGGACCCCCGGGTGGAGGCGGCCATCCTGGCCGGGCTGCGGTCGTCGACGGCCGAGCCGGGTGTGCCGGTAGCGTCGATCCTGGTGGTGGCGTACCGGCGGGCCACCATCGCGCTGGCCGACGAGGTCATCTACGTGGAGCAGGGGCGGGTGGTCGCCCGGGGCACCCACAGCGAGTTGCTGGCCACCGTGCCGGGCTACGTCGACCTGGTCACGGCGTACGAGCAGGCCGAGGTCGAACGGGCGCAGGAGAGTTCGTACGGCGACGACGTCGCACCGCTGCCCTCGGGCCTGGGAATCGAGGTGGACCGGTGAGCGCGAGGAGTGCAGCGAAGCGGAGCCCCGCAGTCGCGAACGAAAGGCCGGTTCGGTGAGCGCCAAGACCGATGAGCGGGACGAGAGGACCGAGACGACCTGGCAGACCCTGCGTCGGGGCCTGGCGTTGTCGCCGGAGCTACGGACCGGTCTGGCCGGCACGCTGGCTCTTGCGTTGGTCTACATGGTCGGTCGGGTGGCCGTGCCGGTCGCCGTCCAGCAGGGCATCGACCGAGGCATCGTCGGGGGTCTGGATCTCGGCGTGGTGTGGTCGGTCGTGGCGATCACCGCGGCCATCCTGGCGATCACGACGATCTGCGGCTATCTGATGATGCGGCGCTTGTTCACGGTCAGCGAGACGGCGCTGGCGAACGTGCGGACGCGGGCGTTCCGGCACGTGCACGACCTGTCGATGTTGCACCAGCAGTCGGAGCGGCGCGGGTCGCTGGTGTCGCGGGTGACCAGCGACGTCGACCAGATCACCCAGTTCCTCCAGTGGGGTGGGGTGATCCTGCTGGTCAACCTCGGTCAGCTGGTGGTCACCACGGCCGTGATGCTGGCGTACTCCTGGCAGTTGACACTTGTGGTGTTGGCCGCGTTCCTGCCGGCGGTGTTCGTCATCCGGCAGTTGCAACGCCGGCTCGCGACCGCGTACGCGACGGTGCGTCAGCGCACCGGCACGCTGCTCGGCGCGATCGGCGAGAGCGTGGTGGGCGCGCCGGTCATCCGGGCGTACGGCATCGCGGGGCGTACCGAGCGGCGGTTGGACGAGGCGATCGACGGGCAGCGGTTGGCGCAGCAGCGGGCGATCCGGATCAGCATCGTGGGCAGTTCGGTGGGCGAGCTGGCGGCGGGGGTGGCGCTGGCCGGCGTGGTGGTGCTCGGCGTGCTGCTGGGGGTCGGCGGCACGTTGTCGATCGGCCAGTTGACCGCGTTCCTCTTCCTGGTGACGCTCTTCATCCAGCCGGTGCAGATCGCCACCGAGGTGCTCAACGAGGCGCAGAACGCGATCGCCGGCTGGCGTCGGGTGTTGGACGTGTTGGACGTCGCCCCGGACGTGGCGGATCCGGGGGAGCAGGGGCGGGAGTTGCCGGGTGGGCCGTTGGACATCCGCTTCTCGGGTGTGCGGTTCGCCTATCCGGGTGGCCCGCCGGTGCTGCACGGCATCGACCTGGATATCCCGGCGAAGAGCCGGGTTGCGGTGGTCGGTGAGACGGGCAGCGGCAAGACCACCTTCGCGAAGTTGTTGACCCGCCTGATGGACCCGTCTGCCGGGGCGGTGCTGCTGTCCGGGGTGCCGCTGGCGGAGGTGCGGTTCGACTCGCTGCGTTCCCGGGTGGTGATGGTGCCGCAGGACGGGTTCCTGTTCGACGCGACGGTGGGGGACAACGTCCGGTTCGCCCGCCCGGAGCTGACCGACGAGCAGCTGGGTGCGGCCTTCACGGAGTTGGGCCTGTCGGACTGGTTGGAGGGTCTGCCGGCGGGTCTGGACACGCCGGTCGGCGAGCGCGGCGAGGCGCTCAGCGTCGGTGAGCGGCAGTTGGTCGCGTTGGCCCGCGCGTACGTGGCCGATCCGGACCTGTTGGTGCTGGACGAGGCGACCAGCGCGGTGGACCCGGCGACCGAGGTGCGGTTGCAACGCACCCTGGACGCGGTCACCCGGGGCCGGACGACCCTCGCCATCGCGCACCGGCTCTCCACGGCCCAGGCGGCCGACGAGGTGATCGTGGTGGATCGGGGGCGGGTGGTGCAGCGGGGCCCGCACGACGAACTGGTCCGTGACGCCGATTCGGTCTACGGCCTGCTCTACGCCTCGTGGTTGGAGCAGACCAGGTGAGGCGGTACGCCGGTGTGGTGGACGCCGGGGGTCGGGTGCTCTAGGCTCCGGCTTAGGTAAGCCTAACCTTCGAAGGAGGTCGCGCCCATGCGGCCCAATCCCGCCGAGATCGTCCGTACCCTCGTCGCCGGCCGCCTGCCCGGTCTCGTTCACCTGGCCCACCGGCCCGGCCCGCACCACGCCCGACACGTGACCGACGCCGACGGTCGGGTGCTGCTGCTGGTGCCGGTGGCCAGCCACCTGGCCGCCGCCCTGCAACCGGTCGCCGGGGGCGACGACGTGGCGGTCGTGCTCGACGTGCTCGACCTGCCGCCCGCCGCCGGCGCGCCCGGTCTCGGTCGGGCGTGGGTGTCCGGTTGGGCGGCCGAGCTGCACGGCGACGAGGCCCGCCACGCGGCGGTCGACTTCGCCACCGTGGAGCCGACCGGTGACCTGCTCGACCTGGGCACCCGCTTCCGGCTGTTCCGCTTCGAGGTGGTCGAGGTCCGCTGGGAGCGGGCCGGCGTCGTGCACCGGGTCGACCCGGTGGAGTACGCCGAGGCCGAGCCGGACCCGGTGCACCCGGTCGAGGCGCGGCTGCTGGCCGACCTCGCCGAGGGCGACGGCGCGCAGGTCACCGAGTATCTGCGCCGGCAGCTCGGGTTGACCGAGCAGGCCCCGGACGGCGCGCCGCGGGTGGTGCGCATCGACCGCTACGGGCTGGTGGTCGCTCTCGGCCGCCCCGGCTCCCGGCGTCGGGTCCGGTTGGTCTTCCCGGGCCCGGTGGCCGACCCGGCCGACCTGCCGAGGTTGCTGCCGTCGCTGCGGCTCCCGGCCGGTGCCCGTCCGCCGCGCTGACCGCTCGACGGCGCCGTCCCGGGCCGGCGGTGGCCCGGTGGCAACCTGGGCGGGCGGTGGCCCGGTGGCAACCTGGGCGGGCGGTGGCCCGGTGGCAACCTGGGCGGGCGGTGGCCCGGTGGCAACCTAGGCCGGCTGTGGTCCGCTGCCGACCTCGGCCGGCAGCGGTCCGGTGAGGTACCGCTGGATCGTGGGGCCGATCGCCGCGACCAGGGTCTCCGGGGCCGCCGACGCGACCGGTTCCAGGCGCACCACGTACCGCATCATCGCCAGGCCGATCATCTGGGTGGCCACCAGCGAACCGCGCAGCGGTAGTTGGGCGGGGTCGACGTCGAGCTGTTCGAGCACCCGGCGCAGGATCTGGGTGGTGACGAACTCGCGCAGCAGCCGGGCGGTCCACTCGTTGCTCACCGCGCTGCGCAGCAGCGCCTGCGCGGCGGTGCCGGCGGGCGAGTCCCAGACGCCGAGGAAGGTGCGCACCAGGCGCTCACCGGCGCCGTCGGGGTCACCGGCGAGCACCGTCGGCACCAGTTTGGCGGGGTCGACCGGGATGTTCATCGCGGTGAGGAAGAGCTGGTCCTTGTTGCCGAAGTAGTGGTGCACCAGCGCCGGGTCGACACCTGCCGTGCCGGCGATGGCGCGAATCGAGGCGGAGTCGAAGCCACGCTCGGCGAACGCCGTACGCGCCGCGTCGAGGATCGCCTCGCGCGTGTCCGGGTTGCCGGGTCGCCGGCCGGTCCGCCGCGTCATCGCCGCCCCTCGTTCGTCCACCTGGGCAGCCGTGGGCCGGTCGACCCACGGCTGCCGCAGCCTCAGCCGCTGCGCCGACGCAGGGTGGCCGCCGCGAGCACCAGCGCCAGCACCACCGCCCCGAGCACCACCGCCACGTCCCGCCACATCCGGCCGGTCGGCTCGGCGTGGGCACCGACCTCCTGCAACGCCTCGACGGCGTACGACAGGGGGAAGGCGTCACTGAGCGCCTGGAGCCAGCCGGCCATCTGGTCGCGGGCCACGAACAGCCCGCAGAGCAGCAGTTGGGGGATCACCACGACTGGCAGGAACTGTACTGCCTGGAACTCGGTGCGCGCGAAGGCGCTGCACAGCAGCCCGAGCGCGACGCCGAGCACGGCGTCGACGACGGCGATCCCGATCACCAACCCGATGCTGCCGGCGGTCTCCAGCCCGAAGATCCAGTACGCCACGCCGGCGGCGACGACGGCCTGTACGGCGGCGGCCAGCCCGAACGCGATGCCGTACCCGAAGAGCAGGTCGAGCTTGCCCAGCGGGGTGGTGAGCAGCCGCTCCAGCGTGCCGGAGGTGCGTTCCCGGAGCATGGCGATGCTGGTCACCAAAAACATGATCACGAAGGGGAAGATGCCCAGCATCACCAGCGCGATCCGGTCGAACGTCGTCGGTTGGCCGGGCGGGGTGGGCTGGTCGGCGTACATGAAGTAGACCAGGGTGAGCAGGGCCGCCGGCACCACCACGAGCAGCGCGATGGTCCGGCGGTCGTGCCGGAGCTGGCGCAGGATGCGGCCGGTGGTGGCCGCCAGGATCCGCGGGGTCACGACCGCTCCTGTCCGTTTGTCACGTCCATGGTGGCCGGGCCTGCCTCGCCGGCCCGGATCAGGCGCAGGAACGCCTCGTCGAGGTCGTCCACACCGGCGGCGGCACGGATGGCGGCCGGGCTGTCGTCGGCGATCAACCGCCCCTGCCGGATCAGCAGAAGCTGGTCGCAACGGGCCGCCTCGTCCATGACGTGGCTCGACACCAACAGGGTGGTGCCGGCGGCGGCCATCGCGTGGAACCGGGCCCACAGATCGGCTCGCAGCACCGGGTCCTGGCCGACGGTCGGCTCGTCGAGGATGACCAGCTCCGGCTCGCCGACCAGCGCACAGGCCAGGGAGGCACGGCTTCGTTGGCCGCCGGAGAGCGTGGCGACCAGTTGGCCGGCCGCCTCGGCCAGCCCGACATCGCTGATCGCCCGGTCGGCCTCGACCCGACCCCGGCCGTACAGGGCCGCGAAGTACCGGGCGTTCTCCCGCACGGTCAGGTCGGCGTAGACGCTCGGTGCCTGGGTCAGGTAGCCCACCCGGTGCCGCAGCGCCGGGGTGCCCGCCGGTCGGCCCAGCACGGTGATCGTCCCGCCGCCGACCACCTGCACCCCGACCACCGCGCGCATGAACGTGGTCTTGCCGCTGCCGCTGGGGCCGAGCAGACCCGTGACGGCGCCGCGCGGGACGTGGCAACTGATGCCGTCCAGCACCCGCCGCCCGCCCCGGTCGACGACCAGGTCCCGGACGGCTATCGCGTCGTCCATCCCGCACCTCCAAGGAAACTCATCATCTGTTGAACTCAACGCTAGATGAATTACTGACCCCGACGCAACGCGTGTGCGCCGCCCGGTCGTCGCACGCAGCATGAGAACGGGCAGTAGGGTCCGGACCGGACACTGAGTCCGCCAACGGGCATTGCGCGCCGATCGGGCGTACGGCACGATGGCGCGGTGGGTCACGCTCCGTTACCGGACAGCGGTTTTCTTGAGGACTGGGCCGCGCGGTTGCGGCAGGCCGCCGAGCGGCCGGTCGTCGGCATCCTGCTGCGCGGCAGTCACGCCCGCCGCGCCGCCACCGCACACAGCGACGTCGACCTCGACGTGCTGGTCGGCGGCGCCCCGTACGCCGCCCGGCGGGCGTACCTGGCCGAAACCGCAGGCCGGGTCACCCACGTCTCGGTGGCCGCCCGGGACGTCCGCTCCTGGGTGCACCGACTCGGGGAACCGGCCGACTGGGCGTTCGGCCTGCCGGTCACCGCGCCGGCCCGACTGCTCTGGGCGGATCCGCACTGGCGGCCCCGGATCGACCTACCGGTGCTCTGTCAGCCCGCCGAGCCACCCCGACTCGAGGAACTGATCGCCACGCTGGGTAAGGCCGCCGCCGCCCGGGCCGTCAACGACCGCCTCGGCGTCCGGCTCGCCGTCGCCGACCTGGCCCGGCTCTGCCCATCGGTGCTGCGGCCGGCCAACCCGTCGGTGCGGGTCCACTCCCGCCGGGCGGCCTTCGCGGCGGCCCTGGAACTGCCGGTGGCCCCACCCGGCTACCGGGCCGACATGCTGCTCTGCCTCGGGCTGCGCCCGGGCGCCACCAGCGCGCTGTGGGCCGCCGCCGTACGGCTGGTCGCCGGCACGTTGCCGTTGATCCGGCCGTACGCCGAAGGGATCGCCGACACCGCCGGTGCGGACCTGGCCGCCGCCCTGGTCGACGGCCGGCTGGACCGCTACGTGGCCCAGCTGGCCCGACCCGTCGGGCCTCCGCCGCAGCCCGGGCGGGAGCGGTCGCCGGTACCCGCGCCGCGTGCGGGACAATTGGTCACTGTGCCCGTACCTGACGCGCCGGTGACCGGCGTCCCCAGCGATCCCAGCGGCCCGGTGACGCCCGAGCCGGCTCGCCCGTCCCGGCTCGACCCGGCCATCGCGGCCCGGCTGCGCCGCAGCGCCGACGGCCTGGTCGCCGCCGTGGTCCGTGCGCACGACTCCGGCGAGGTGCTGATGGTCGCCTGGATGGACGACGAGGCGCTGCACCGCACCCTCACCACCGGTCGCGCGACCTACTGGTCGCGCAGCCGCCGCGAGTACTGGGTCAAGGGCGCCACCTCCGGGCACCACCAGTACGTCCGCTCGGTCGCCCTCGACTGCGACGGGGACGCGCTGCTGGTGAGCGTGGACCAGGTCGGCGCCGCCTGCCACACCGGGCACCGGACCTGCTTCTTCACCGAGCTGCCCGTCACCACCCAGGCCCAGCCGTGACCGACGGCGCGGTCAGCCCGGACCTGGCCGGCTTCACCGAGTTGGCGGCCCGCTGGCGGGTCGTGCCGGTCACCCGGCGGTTGTTGGCCGACGCGGAGACCCCGGTGGGTGTCTACCGGAAGCTGGCCGGGGGACCGGGCACGTTCCTGTTGGAATCGGCCGAGCAGGGCGTCGGGTCGGCCGGCATGGCCTGGTCGCGGTATTCCTTCATCGGCGTACGCAGCAGCGCGACCCTCGTCGAGCGGGACGGCGTGGCGACCTGGCTCGGTCAGCCACCGGCCGGGCTGTCCACCGAGGGTGACCCGGTGCGGGTGCTACGGGAGACGGTGGCGGCGCTGGCCGGCCCGGTCGGGGATGCCTCCGACGGGCTGCCGCCGCTGACCGGGGGCATGGTCGGCTACCTGGGCTACGACCTGATCCGCCGTTTCGAGCGGTTGCCCGAGCTGACCGAGAACGACCTGGGTGTGCCGGAGCTGGGCATGATGCTCGCCACCGACCTGGTGGTGCTCGACCACTACGACGGTTCGGCGATCCTGGTCGCCAACGCGGTGCTGCCACCGTCGGACGCGCCGGACCGCGCCCCGCAGGTCGCCGCCGCGTACCACCACGCGGTGGGCCGACTGGACGCGATGACGACCGCGCTGTCCCGGCCCATCCCACCGATGATCTCCACGGTCGAACGTCCGCCGGTGGGGGAGGTGCTCTGCCGGACGCCCGCCGACGGGTACCCGAAGGCGGTGGAGGCGGCCAAGGAGGCGATCCGGGCCGGTGAGTGCTTCCAGATCGTGCTCTCCCAGCGGTTCGAGCGGCCGATCGAGGCCGACCCGTTGGACGTGTACCGGGTGCTGCGCACCAGCAACCCGAGCCCGTACATGTACCTGCTGCGCTTCGACGGGTTCGACATCGTCGGCTCGTCACCGGAGGCGCACCTGAAGGTCACCGCCACCGCGGACGGGCGACGGCGGGCGCTGCTGCACCCGATCGCCGGCACCCGACCGCGCGGTGGCACCCCCGCCGCCGACGCCGCGCTCGCCGCGGACCTGCTCGCCGACCCGAAGGAACGGGCCGAGCATGTGATGCTTGTCGACCTGGGCCGCAACGACCTGGGGCGGGTCTGTCAGCCGGGCAGCGTGGAGGTGCCCGAGTTCGCCACCATCGAGCGGTACAGCCACGTCATGCACATCGTCTCCACCGTGACCGGCACGCTGCGTGACGATCAGTCGGCCTTCGACGCGCTCGCCGCGACCTTCCCGGCAGGCACCCTCTCCGGGGCGCCGAAGGTGCGGGCCATGGAGATCATCGAGGAACTGGAGCCGGTACGCCGGGGCCTCTACGGGGGCACGGTCGGCTACTTCGGCTTCGGCGGTGACCTGGACATGGCGATCGCCATCCGGACCGCGCTCATCCGCGACGGCCGCGCGTACGTGCAGGCCGGGGCGGGGGTGGTCGCCGACTCGGACCCGGCCGCCGAGGACCAGGAGACGCGGAACAAGGCCGCCGCGGTGCTGGCGGCGATCGCGGCAGCCGAAACGCTGAGGCCGGCTCGGTGAGCGCGAGGAGTGCAGCGAAGCGGAGCCCCGCAGTCGCGAGCGAAAGGGCCGGCTCGGTGAGCGCGAGGAGTGCGGCGAAGCGGAGCCCCGCAGTCGCGAGCGAAAGCGCCGGCTCGGTGAGCGCGAGGAGTGCGGCGAAGCGGAGCCCCGCAGTCGCGAGCGAAGGGCCGGCTCGGTGAGTGGCGGGGAGCGGTCCGCTGTGGGGCGGCGCGAGTTGACGTACGCCGTCCTGCTCTGCCTGGCTGGCGCGGGCCTGGCGCTGTGGGCGGCGACGCGGAGTTGGTCGGTCGAGTTGACGGTGCGCCCGGCGCCGCTGCCGCCGCTGCGGGACACCCGCAGCGGTGCGGGCCTGCTGCCGTGGCTGCCGGCGTTGGCGGTGGTGGCGTTGGCGGGTGGTGGTGCGGTGCTGGCCACCCGGGGCCGGGTGCGGCGGGTCCTCGGCGGGCTGCTCGGCGTGCTGGGACTGGCGGTGGCGGCCGGCGGCGGTTACGGGGTGGTCGCCGACGTGGGTGGCTCGGTGAGCCGACAGTGGCCGGCGCTCTGCCTGCTCGGTGGGTTGGCGGCCGCCGCCGGTGGTTGGTGGACGGCGTTGCGGGGCGGCGATTGGCCGGCGATGGGCGCTCGGTACGAACGGCCGGTGCGCTCGGGCCCGGAGACCGCGTCGGGGCCGGCCGGTCCGGAGGGTTCGTCGGCTCCGCTGGCCGGACGGCGGACCACGCAGGCATGGGACGCCCTGGACCGGGGCGAGGACCCGACCGCCGACTGACGTGTCGTCAGGTGCGGCTGGCGGGGTGTCAGCCGACTGGCTGGCGCTCGCGCTGTGCTCGGCGGGTGGCGGCGCGGGCCGCGGTCAGTTCGGCCACCAGGCGGTTCAGCTCGGCGCGTTGGTCGGCTCGGGCCCGGTCGGCGCAGACCGCCTCCCAGGCGTTGCCGCGTGCGGTCCGCATCCGCCCTTCGCCGACCACCGCGCGTTCGACGGTGTGCACCACGCCGACGGCGAGCGACGCCACTGTCCGTGAGATGGTGGTCAACCCGTTGGTCGGCTGCGGCTCGGACATGCTCATGGTCACCTCGCACGAGGAGTTGCGACGGTCGGGGCAGGCGCGCCGTTGAGTCTGCCCGAGGACGATGCTCGTCGGCCGAGGTTTCGCCGCCGTGACCGCCCGGTCAACTGTCACGCCTCGGCCGTGACCAGTGCTGTCCGTTCGACCTTGAGCTTGCTCACAACATCGATCGACGTTGTTGTCGCCGCGCGTCTACCGGCGACTGGTGGCATGATCGATGGATCGGCCCGGTCTGATCGCGGCCGTCAGGCCTCGTGCCGTGTGGCGGCGGTCGATATCGGAGGTGGCGCTGCGTGACATACCGTTCACGGCAAGTCGGCCATTATGCCGCAGCCCTTTTCGTGAGCAGCGCCATACCCCCGGCATTCTGCGTCGGTCGGCTGCCCCTAGCATCGGCCCATGACGCCCGGAGAGGGGAGTCCGTTGGTGACTGCTGAGCATGCGCACGCGGAGGGGGACGAGGCCGGTCAGGCAGCGTCCGTTAGCGTGCTCGACGAGATTCTGGCTGGCGTACGTGAGGACGTCGCCCGACGCCAGGAGCAGGTTCCGCTGGAGCGGATCCGTGAACTGGCGGCGGCTGCGCCGCCGCCGCTGGACGCGTACGCGGCGCTGCGCAAGCCCGGCGTGGCGGTGATCGCCGAGGTGAAGCGTTCGTCGCCGTCCAAGGGCCGGCTGGCCGAGATCGCCGATCCGGCCGATCTCGCCGTCGACTACGCGGCTGGCGGGGCGCGGGCGATCAGTGTGTTGACCGAGGGGCGCTGGTTCGGCGGCTCGCTGGACGACCTGGCGGCCGTTCGGGCCGCGGTGACCGTGCCGGTGCTGCGTAAGGACTTCGTGGTCTCCAGCTATCAGGTGCACGAGGCGCGTGCGCACGGCGCGGACCTGGTCCTGCTGATCGTCGCGGCGCTCGAGCAGAACGTGCTGATGGGCCTGCTGGAGCGGATCGAGTCGCTGGGCATGACCGCGCTGGTCGAGGTGCACGACGAGGAAGAGGCCGACCGGGCTCTGGAGGCCGGCGCGCAGGTGATCGGGGTCAACGCCCGTGACCTGCGTACCCTGGAGGTCGACCGGTCGGTGTTCGAGCGGATCGCGCCCGGCCTGCCCAGCAGCGTCGTCAAGATCGCCGAATCCGGCGTTCGGGGCCCGCACGACCTGATCCGGTACGCGTCCGCGGGCGCCGACGCGGTGCTCGTCGGCGAGGGCCTGGTCACCCAGAAGAGCCCCCGCGAGGCGGTCGCCGAGCTGGTCAACGCGGGCAACCACCCGGCAACGCCCCGGCCGGTGCGCTGACCCCGCACCGGCGTGACGCCCCACCGAGAGGATTTCCGATGAGCGCCGACGCGCTGGCCCCGGTGGCCGGCCCGCAGCCCGACTCCGCCGGCCACTTCGGCCGCTTCGGCGGTCGGTTCGTTCCCGAGGCCCTGGTGGCCGCGTTGGACGAGCTGGACGGGGCGTGGCGCGCCGCGATGGCGGACGAGTCCTTCCGGGCCGAGTTCGGGGCGCTGCTGCGCGACTATGCCGGCACCCCCTCGCTGCTCTACGAGGCCCGACGGTTCTCCGCGAAGGTCGGCGCGCGGGTGCTGCTCAAGCGCGAGGACCTCAACCACACCGGGGCGCACAAGGTGCGCAACGTGCTCGGCCAGGCGCTGCTCACCAAGCGGATGGGCAAGACCCGGGTGATCGCGGAGACCGGTGCCGGTCAGCACGGTGTGGCCACCGCGACCGCCGCCGCCCTGTTCGACCTGGAGTGCGTGGTCTACATGGGCCAGGTCGACACCGAGCGGCAGGCGCTGAACGTGGCCCGGATGCGGATGCTCGGCGCCACCGTCGTGCCGGTGACCAACGGCTCGCGCACCCTCAAGGACGCGATGAACGAGGCGATGCGCGACTGGGTGGCCAACGTCGACGAGACGCACTACCTGATCGGCACCGCCGCCGGCCCGCACCCGTTCCCGGCGATGGTCCGCGACTTTGTCCGGGGCATCGGTGACGAGGCCCGCCAGCAGTGCCTCGACCTCACCGGGGCGCTGCCCGACGCGGTGACCGCCTGCGTCGGTGGCGGGTCCAACGCGTTGGGCATCTTCCACGCCTTCGTCGGCGACGACGACGTGCGGCTGTACGGCTTCGAGGCCGGCGGCGACGGGGTGGCCACCGGTCGGCACGCGGCCAGCATCACCGGTGGGTCCGCGGGCGTGCTGCACGGCACGCGCACGTACGTGCTCCAGGACGCCGACGGCCAGACGCTGGAGTCGCACTCGATCTCCGCAGGTCTGGACTACCCGGGCGTCGGCCCGGAGCACGCCTGGCTGCACGACACCGGCCGGGCGAACTACCTGCCGGTCACCGACGACGAGGCGATGGCCGCGTTCGAGCTGCTCTGCCGCACCGAGGGGATCATCCCGGCGATCGAGAGCTCCCACGCGCTCGCCGGCACCGTCGCGCTGGCCCCGAAGCTCGCCGCCGAACTTGGTCGGGAGCCCACCATCGTGGTCAACCTCTCCGGGCGGGGCGACAAGGACGTGCACACCGCCGGCGACTACTTCGGCATCCTCGACAAGGAGCGGTGAGATGAGCCGGATCGGGCTGGCCTTCGACAAGGCCCGCGCTGACGGTCGGGCACTGCTGGTCGGCTGCATGCCGGCTGGTTTCCCGAGCGTCGAGGGCAGCATCGCCGCGATGATCGCCATGGTCGAGGCCGGCGTCGACGTCATCGAGGTGGAGATCCCCTACTCCGACCCGGTGATGGACGGGCCGGTGATCCAGAAGGCCAGTGACATCGCCCTGGCCGGTGGCGTACGCACCGCCGACACCATGCGCGTCGTCGAGGCGGTGGCGGCCACCGGCGCCCCGGTGGTCACCATGACCTACTGGAACCCGGTCGAGCGGTACGGCGTGGACGTGTTCGCCCGTGACCTCGCCTCCGCCGGCGGCACCGGTCTGATCACCCCCGACCTGATCCCCGACGAGGCCGACGAGTGGCTCGCGGCCTCGGACGCGCACGGGCTGGACCGCACGTTCCTGGTCTCGCCGTCGTCCACCGACGCTCGGCTGGCGATGACCGTGGAGCACTGCCGTGGCTTCGTCTACGCGACCGCCGTCATGGGTGTGACCGGTGCCCGGGCCAGCACGTCGGACGCGGCTCCGACGTTGGTCTCCCGGGTCCGGGCGGTCACCGACCTGCCGGTCGGGGTCGGTCTGGGCGTGGGCACCGGTGCGCAGGCCGGCACGGTCGCCGGTTACGCCGACGGCGTGATCGTCGGCAGCGCCCTGGTCCGGTGCCTGCTCGACGCGCCCACCGAGGCCGACGGGTTGGCCGCGCTGCGTACCCTCAGCGCCGAGCTCGCCGAGGGCGTCCGCAACCCCACCCGCTGAGCCCGGGGTCCGCTAGCTCCCGGCGCTCGTGCCGGCGCGGTGGCCGGCCGGGCCGCGCAGCGCGCGGGGTATGTACATCGCCCCACCGAATGTGGCCTGGCGGCGGCGAGGGTGTCCGCGGCCACGCGGCGGATCTCGGGACGGTTGCGGCGTGTCAGGGGCGCAGGGAGGGGTTCGCGACCTCGCCGCGTTGCTCCGGTGGCTGCCCTGCTGCCGGCAGTGGCGCGGGGGCGACGGTGCCGGGCGGGCAGGGAACATCCTGGAGTACGCCGGAGCGGCCGGCGCGAGCGTCGGTGACGGCGGCCCGGGTGAGAGGCGTGACCGTCCCGGGCAGCGCGTCGGGGGAGTGCCAGGACAACCGGCAGCCCGGCGGTGGGTCGGCGGCGGGTCGGACCCCGGCCGCGCGGGCCCGGAACACGTGCACGAGGACGTCCGGCTGCGGCCCGACGCGGCCGGCCGCAGCCTCGCCTGGAGAGCGGGTGAGGTGGTAGACGCCCACCAGGTCGACCAGCTCGATCTCCCAGCCGGTCTCCGCCCGGATGTCCCGCAGCGCCGCCCGCACCGGGCTCTCCGCCGGACGTAGTCGCCCACCTGGCAGCGCGTAGCGGCGCTCACCCCGACCCTGCTGACAGAGCAGCACCCGGCCGGTGTCGTCGTTGACGACCGCGGCGACCGCCCAGGTGAGCGCGCTCATGGACAAAGAGCGTACGGGGGCGCAAACCAGAAGTCACCGAGTTGCCCACTCTGGCGGCCCGGGGTGCCGCTGTGGGGGTGTGCAGCGGTAGCGTGTGCACCCGTGACCCTCGCCTCGCTGTCCCCCCAGGCGGCCCTGCCCAGCCCCAGCACCGCGGTCTGGCAGCTCGGGCCGGTGCCGATCCGGGCCTACGCGCTCTGCATCATCGCCGGCATCGTGCTGGCCTGCTGGGTGACGGAGCGCCGGCTGCGGCAGCGCGGCGTCGCGCCCGGCGCGGTGCTCGACATCGCGGTCTGGGCGGTGCCCGCGGGCATCATCGGCGCTCGGATCTACCACGTGATCACCTCGCCGGAGAAATACTTCGGTGCCGGTGGTGAGCCGATGAAGGCGTTCGCCATCTGGGAGGGTGGTCTCGGCATCTGGGGCGCCGTCGCCGGTGGCGCGGTCGGGGCCTGGATCGCGGCCCGGCAGCTGGGTATCCCGTTCGGGGTGGTGGCCGACGCGCTGGCGCCCGGGCTGCCGCTGGCCCAGGCGGTCGGCCGGCTCGGCAACTGGTTCAACAACGAGCTGTTCGGCGCCCGGACCACGCTGCCCTGGGGCCTGGAGATCCACCGGATGGATCCGGACAATCCGGGGCACGCGCTGCGCGACGACGCCGGGCAGCCGATCCTCGAACCGGGCCTGTACCAGCCGACCTTCCTCTACGAGCTGCTGTGGAACCTCGGCGTCGTGGCCCTGGTCCTCCTCCTCGACCGCCGGCTCAAGCTGGGCCGGGGCCGGGCCTTCGCGCTCTACGTGATGGGCTACACCGCCGGCCGGTTCTGGATCGAGCTGATGCGCACCGACGAGGCCAACCAGATCCTCGGTGTCCGGCTCAACGTCTGGACGGCCGCCCTGGTCTTCCTCGGCGGGTTGATCTACTTCGTCCGGGTGCGCGGCCCGCAGGAGTTCCTGATCCCGCTCGGCGCTACGGCGACGCCGACCCCGCCCCCCGCGTCCGACCTGTCCCAGGTGGACCTCTCCGAGCGGGAGACCCCCACGCGGGCCGCCGCGCCGGAGGGCTACCGAGTGGTCAGCGAGGAGCAGTACGCCGCCTGGCAGGAGACCGGCGTCGTGCCGCCGGAGCCCGCCAGCGACGAGGCGGCCGGCCCGGACGCCGGCGAGCCTCGCACCGACGAGTCGGCCGCCGACAGCCCGTCCAGCGACGACGACCAGGCGGACGAGCCGTCAGCCGACCGGGCCGACGTCATGGGCACCCGCTCCGCTGACCGGGCTGACGCTGCGGGCGCACGCCCCGCCGACCGGGACAGCTGAGCGGGGGCGACACCGATGCGAAGCGCGGTGGTGGTCGGCGCCGGGGTCGGCGGCCTCGCGGTGGCCGGCGCGCTGGCGCGCTCCGGCTGGACGGTCACCCTGATGGAGCGCGCCGAACGGGTCCGCCCCGAGCCGACCGCCGTGGTGCTCTGGCCCAACGGCGTACGCGCGCTGCAAGCCCTCGGCCTCGGCGCGGGCCTGGCTGCCATCGCCACCCCGCTGCCCGACGGTGGGGTCCGCCGCCCGGACGGGCACTGGCTCGTGCAGCCCCGGCCCGTCCCCGCCGACCGGATGCCGGTGGTGGTGCACCGCGAGGACCTACACGACGCGTTGATCGCCGGTCTCGGTGAGCGGGTCGACCTGCGGACCGGTGTCACCGTGCGCCACGTCCGGGTCGAGCCGGGCGAGCGGCCTGCGGTCAGCGACGGGCGACAGACCATCGAGGTCGACCTGGTGGTCGCCGCCGACGGCACCGACAGCGGCATCCGCCGCCAACTCGCCCCCGAGTCCCGGGTGGTCAGCTCCGGATGTGCCGCCTGGCGGGCCGTCATCCCCTGGTACAAGGCGCCTCGGCTACCCGACGACCAGCCGCTGGCCGGTGAGATCCTTGGCGCGGGCTACCGGTTCGTGGCCGCGTCGTTGGGCGAGCGCGGCTCGTCGGGTGGCTCCACCCGGGGCGGCATCTACTGGGTGGCAACCGCTGCCGGCGCACCGCGCCCCGAACCGCCGGAGACGCAACTCGCCCTGCTGCGCCGCTGGTACGCGGGCTGGCCCGACCCGATCGGCGCGCTGCTCGACGCCACCGACCCCTCCGACCTGGTCCAGCAGGAGGTCCGCGAGCTGCGACCGCTGCCCCGCGCGTACGGCTTTCCGGCCGGGCCGGGCGGGGTGGTGCTGCTCGGCGATGCGGCGCACGCCATGCCACCGCACCTCGGGCAGGGCGCCTGCCTCGCGTTCGAGGACGCCGCCACGCTCGCCTCCCTGCTCCGCGAGGCTCGGCTGCCCGACGCCGTTCAGGCGTACGACCGGGTGCGCCGGCCACGCGCCGCCACTGTGGTGCGGCAGACCCGGCGGATGTCCGCGGTGCTCCAGGCCCGCGGCCGGTTGGCGCTGCGCGCCCGCGACGCCGCACTCGGCACGATCAACTCCCGACTGCTCTCCAGCGCCGCCACCTCCGCCGCCCAGTGGCGTCCCCCCACCTAACCCACCCCCCATACCCCCCACACCCCCCACCCCCACCGCGTCGATCATGGACTTGTGGTGGTGGTCGAAGCGTGACAAAACCGCCCTAACCCGGCACCACGACTCCATGATCGACGCGATGGGGGCGGGGCGGGGCGGGGAGGGGCGGGGTGGGGAGGGGGGTTAGGGGATCAGGGCTGCGGGTTCGGCGATGCAGGCGGTGCCGATGCGGCGGAAGCCGACCCGCAGGTAGACCCGGGCGATCTCCTCGCTGCCTGCGGAGAGGAAGACCAGGTCGGTGCCGGCCGCGAGCAGTTCCCGGGCCAGGGTGGCGGTGAGCGCGGCGCCCAGCCCACGTCGGCGGGCGGCCGGGAGGGTGGCCACTCCGGCGATCTCGGCGACGTCGCCGACCCGCATGGCCATGCCGCTGGCCAGCGCACCGTCGGCGGGCGTACCGGCCAGCGCGGAAATCCGTCGGCCGTCGGCGATCCGGGTGCGCTCCTCGTCGAGCGCGGCGAGTTCGAGTTCGGTGACGGCGGCGTCCCGCTCGGCCGGGCCGGCCTCCCCGGGCGCGGTGCCGGCGGCGGCGAACGACACGGCTGCCACGGCGCGCCGGGCGGCGACGTCGGCGGCGAAGCCGGGGGAGTCGGCGGCCAGCACGCGTACCGCCACGTCGGACAGCGTCGCCGGGTCGGGCAGCGCCGTCGGGTCGAGCACCATCAGCGGTGCCTCCAGCACGTGCAGACCTGCCGAGCGGGCGACCGCCAGCAGTTCGGGGCTCGTCTCGTGCACCCACTCGAAGGCTTCCGGCAGGCCCAGCTTCCGTTGCCGCTCGCGCACCGAGGCCACGTCGGCCAGCGACGGCGGTTCGGCGGCGTCGAGCCGGGGACGGGCGTAGAACGGCCAACCGTTGCCGTCGCGGACGAACAACACCAGCCCGCCATGTTCCTCCGCACCGGCGACGTCGCGGGGCACCGCGTCGTAGAAACGTTCCAACCGGTCGAAGACGTGCTTGTTGAGCGGATCCACCGCGCGAGACTACACGTCCCAGCCAGTGGACGGTGTGATCAATCTCAGGTGGCCGTGCGGCCGTCGCCCTAACGTAGACTCAATAGACCCACGGGCCGACGTCGTCCCCACCATGATCCAACCTGAGTGACGACAGGAGGCCCGGTGGCTCAGCCGTACGCGGACACAGCACAGCCGTACCCGCACAGCCCGCAGGCGTCCCCGACGCCCGACCCCCGCCCGCCCGCCCAGGGCCTCTACGACCCGGCGCAGGAGCACGACGCCTGCGGAGTGGCCTTCGTAGCGGACCTGCACGGCCGGCGTTCGCACGCGGTCGTCGCGAACGGGCTCGGTGCCCTGTGTCGACTGGACCATCGCGGCGCCCGGGGCGCGGAGCCGAACACCGGCGACGGCGCGGGCATCATGATCCAGGTGCCCGACGCGTTCCTGCGCGCGGTGGCCGACGTCGCGCTTCCCCCGGCCGGCGAGTACGCGACGGGGCTGGTCTTCCTCCCCGACGACGACACCGCCGAGGCCCGTGCCCGGCGGGTGGTCGAGAAGTACGCGCTGGTCGAGGGCGCTGACCTGCTCGGCTGGCGGGACGTGCCGATCGACCCCAGCGAGCTTGGCGAGACTGCCCTGGCGGCGATGCCCCGGATCCGACAGGTCTTCCTGGCTGCCCGCCGCCTCACCGACGCCCCCGAGGGGCCGGCCGGTTCCCCGCTGCACGGCATCGAACTGGACCGGGTGGCGTTCAGCCTGCGCAAGCAGGCCGAACGGGAGACCGCCGAGCGGGGCGTGCCGGCGTACTTCCCGTCGTTGTCCAGCCGCACCATGGTCTACAAGGGAATGCTCACCCCCGACCAGTTGCCGGCGTTCTACCCGGACCTGCGTGACGAGCGGATCGACAGCGCGATCGCGTTGGTGCACTCGCGCTTCTCCACCAACACGTTCCCCTCCTGGCCGCTGGCGCACCCGTACCGGTTCATCGCCCACAACGGCGAGATCAACACGATCCGCGGCAACCGCAACTGGATGCAGGCCCGGGAGGCGTTGCTGCGCTCGCCGAACGTGCCGGGCAACATCCGTCGGGTCTTCCCGGTCTGCACGCCCGGCGCCTCCGACTCGGCGAACTTCGACGAGGTCCTGGAGCTGCTGCACCTGGCGGGGCGGAGCCTGCCGCACGCGGTGCTCATGATGATCCCGGAGGCGTGGGAGAACGACCCGGGCATGGAGCCGGCCAAGCGCGCCTTCTACCGCTTCCACGCCAGCCTCATGGAGCCGTGGGACGGCCCCGCGTCGGTGGCGTTCACCGACGGCGAGATCGTCGGCGCGGTGCTGGACCGCAACGGGCTGCGTCCCGGGCGCTGGTGGCAGACCGACGACGGGCTCGTCGTGCTCGGTTCCGAGGCGGGCGTGCTCGACCTCGACCCGGCCCACGTGGTCGCGAAGGGGCGACTCCAGCCGGGCAAGATGTTCCTGGTCGACACCGTCGCCGGTCGGATCGTGCACGACGAGGAGATCAAGTCCGAGCTGGCCGCCGCCCAGCCGTACGGCGAGTGGCTGCACGCCGGGCTGATCGAGTTGGGCGACCTCCCGGCCCGCGAGCACACCGTCTACACCCACGACTCGGTGCGCCGCCGGCAGCAGACCTTCGGCTACACCGAGGAGGAGCTGAAGATCCTGCTCGCGCCGATGGCGCGTACCGGCGTCGAGCCGCTCGGTTCGATGGGTACGGACACCCCGATCTCGCCGCTGTCCACCCGGCCGCGCCTGCTCTACGACTACTTCCACCAGCTCTTCGCCCAGGTCACCAACCCGCCGCTGGACGCCATCCGCGAGGAGCTGGTGACCAGCCTGGCGTCGACCATCGGGCCGGAGGGCAACCTGCTCGACCCGAGTGCGGCGAGCTGCCGGCAGATCGTGCTGCCGCACCCGATCCTCGACAACGACGAGCTGGCGAAGATCCTCTCCATCGACGAGGACGGTGACCTGCCCGGCTTCAAGGCGGTCCGGGTGTCCGGGCTGTACCGCATCCGGGAGGGCGCCGCCGGGATCAAGGCGCGGCTGACCGAGATCTGCCGGCACGTCTCCGAGGCGATCGAGGACGGCGTCCGGATCCTGGTGCTCTCCGACCGGGACTCCAACGCCGACCTGGCACCGATCCCGTCGCTGCTGCTCACCGCCGCGGTGCACCAGCACCTGGTGCGCGAGCAGACCCGCACCCAGGCGGCGTTGATCGTCGAGTCCGGCGACTGCCGGGAGGTGCACCACGCGGCCGTCCTGATCGGGTACGGCGCGGCGGCGATCAACCCGTACCTGGCGTTCGAGTCGGTGGAGGACATGATCTCCACGGGCTCGCTCGTCGGGGTGGAACCCGCCGCCGCGGTGCGCAACTACGCGAAGGCGCTCGGCAAGGGCGTCCTGAAGATCATGTCGAAGATGGGCATCTCGACGGTCTCGTCGTACTGCGGGGCGCAGGTCTTCGAGGCGGTCGGCCTGGACAGCCGGCTGGTCGAGCGTTACTTCCGGGGCACCCCCAGCCGCATCGGTGGGGTGGGTCTCGCTGGCGTACACGCCGAGGTGGCCGCCCGGCACGCGCTGGCCTGGCCCCCGGCCGGCACCGCCGACTCCGACCGCTTGGAGGTCGGTGGCGAATACCAGTGGCGTCGCGAGGGTGAGCTGCACCTGTTCAACCCGGAGACGGTCTTCCTGTTGCAGCACGCCACCCGGAGCCGGCAGTACGACGTCTTCCGCGAGTACACCGCGAAGGTCGACGCGCTCGCCACGCAGGCGGGTTCGCTGCGCGGGTTGTTCACCCTGCGCACCGGGCTCCGTCCGGCGGTGCCGATCGAGGAGGTCGAGCCGGCCACCGAGATCGTCAAGCGGTTCGCCACCGGCGCCATGTCGTACGGGTCGATCTCGGCCGAGGCACACGAGACGCTGGCCATCGCGATGAACCGTCTCGGCGGAAAGTCCAACACCGGTGAGGGCGGCGAGGACGTCGAGCGCCTGCACGACCCGGCCCGCCGCTCGGCGGTCAAGCAGATCGCCAGCGGGCGCTTCGGTGTGACCAGCGAATACCTGGTCAACGCCGACGACCTCCAGATCAAGATGGCCCAGGGCGCGAAGCCGGGCGAGGGTGGTCAACTGCCCGGCAACAAGGTCTGGCCGTGGATCGCCCGCACCCGGCACGCCACCCCCGGGGTGGGTCTGATCTCCCCGCCGCCGCACCACGACATCTACTCCATCGAGGACCTCGCCCAGTTGGTCCACGACCTGAAGTGCGTCAACCCGGCGGCCCGGGTGCACGTCAAGCTGGTCAGCGAGGTCGGCGTCGGCACCGTCGCCGCCGGGGTGGCGAAGCTCAAGGCGGACGTCATCCTGATCTCCGGCCACGACGGCGGCACCGGCGCGTCCCCGATGAACTCGCTCAAGCACGCCGGCACGCCGTGGGAGCTGGGGCTGGCCGAGGCGCAGCAGACGCTGTTGCTCAACAAGCTGCGCGACCGGGTCACCGTGCAGGTCGACGGTCAACTCAAGACCGGCCGGGACGTACTGGTCGCGGCGCTGCTCGGCGCGGAGGAGTTCGGCTTCGCGACCGCGCCGCTGATCGTCGCCGGCTGCGTGATGATGCGGGTCTGCCATCTGGACACCTGCCCGGTCGGCATCGCCACCCAGAATCCGGTCCTGCGGGAGCGGTTCACCGGCACCCCGGAGTTCGTGGAGAACTTCTTCCTCTTCCTCGCCGAGGAGGTCCGGGGATACCTGGCCGAGCTGGGTCTGCGGTCGATCGAGGAGGCGATCGGGCAGTCCGAGCTGCTCGACGTGGCCCCGGCCCTGACGCACTGGAAGGCGCACGGGTTGGACCTGGCGCCCGTCCTGCACCTGCCGGAGCTGCCCGCCGGGGCGGCCCGACGCGGGGTGCGCGCCCAGGACCACGGTCTGGACCAGGCCCTGGACAACGAGCTGATCGCGCTGGCCCGTCCGGCGCTGTCCGACGGGGCCCCGGTGCGCGTCGAGGTGGCGGTGCGCAACGAGCACCGCAGCGTCGGCGCGATGCTCGGCGGGGAGGTCACCCGTCGCTTCGGCGGTGCCGGCCTTCCGGACGACACCATCGAGTTCGTGCTGCACGGCACGGCCGGGCAGTCGTTCGGTGCGTTCCTGCCGCGCGGGGTGACCCTGCGGCTGCACGGCGACGCCAACGACTACGTGGGCAAGGGCCTCTCCGGTGGGCGGGTCGTCGTCCGTCCGGACGCCGCCGCGCCGTTCCTCGACCCCGACGCCGGGCCGGGGCAGCGGGCCGAGGACCAGATCATCGCCGGCAACACCATCCTGTACGGGGCCACGGCGGGCGAGGTCTTCCTGCGCGGCCGGGTGGGGGAGCGGTTCGCGGTCCGCAACTCCGGCGCGGTCGCCGTGGTCGAGGGCGTCGGCGACCACGGTTGCGAGTACATGACCGGCGGCACCGTCGTGGTGCTCGGTGCGACCGGCCGTAACTTCGCGGCGGGCATGTCCGGCGGCACGGCGTACGTGCACCACCTGGACGTTGCGCGGGTCAACACCGAGCTGGTGGACCTGGCGCCGCTGGGCGAGCAGGAGCAGGCGCTGCTGCACGAACTGGTCCAGCGGCATGTGGCCGAGACCGGGTCGGCGGTGGCCGAGGAGCTGCTCAAGCGCTGGCCGGAGGCGGTGGCCGAGTTCACCGCAGTGGTGCCCCGCGACTACCGCCGGGTGCTGGAGATCATGCGGGCCGCCGAAGCCGCCGGCCGCGACGTCGACGACGCGGTCATGGAAGAACTGACCGCACCCGCTGTGCCGGCGATGCCGGTGCCGCCCGCCCCGCGGGTGGCCGCCCAGGAGGTGGCACGTGCCTGACCCGAACGGTTTCCTGCGCTACGACCGGCGACTGCCGGCCCGCCGTCCGGTGTCGGTGCGGATCAGCGACTGGCGTGAGGTCTACCCGCCGGCCGGCGAGGAGCTGGTCCGTGAGCAGGCCACCCGATGCATGGACTGCGGCATCCCGTTCTGTCACGACGGCTGCCCGCTGGGCAACCGCATCCCGGACTGGAACGACCTGGTGCGTACCGGCAACTGGGACGCCGCGGTGGAATCGCTGCACGCCACCAACAACTTCCCGGAGTTCACCGGCCGGCTCTGTCCGGCGCCCTGCGAGGCCGCCTGCGTGCTCGGCATCTCCGGTGGTCAGCCGGTGACCATCAAGCAGGTCGAGGTGGAGATCGCCGACGCCGCCGCAGCGCGCGGGTTCACCCCCCGTCCGGTGCCGGCGCCGTCCGGCCGGTCGGTCGCCGTCGTCGGCTCCGGCCCCGCCGGCCTCGCCGCCGCCCAGCAGTTGGCCCGCGCCGGTCACGCGGTGACGGTGTACGAGCGGGACGACGCGATCGGCGGTCTGCTCCGGTACGGCATCCCCGACTTCAAGCTGGAGAAGCGGCACATCGACGCTAGGTTGGCCCAGCTCGTCGCCGAGGGGGTGCGCTTCCGCACCGGTGTCAACGTCGGGGTGGACGTCACCGCCGAGCAGTTGCGCGCCGAACACGACGCGGTGCTGTTGGCCTGCGGCGCGTTGCAGGGCCGGGACACTCCGGAGACCCCGGGACGGGCGCTTCGGGGCGTACACCAGGCGATGGCGCACCTGGTCGCGGCGAATCGCGCGGTCGCCACCGCGACCACCGACCAGGCCGGCGTCGTGCCCACCGGCGAGCGCCGGTTGGCGCGGGCGGTGTTGCCGGACGGCACTCCGATCGACGCGGCCGGCAAGCACGTGGTGATCATCGGCGGCGGTGACACCGCGGCGGACTGTCTCGGCGTCGCACACCGGCAGGGCGCCGCGGGCGTGCACCAGCTCGACCTGTACCCGCAGCCGCCGCAGGAGCGCGACGAGGCACGGGACCCGTGGCCGACCTGGCCGTGGGTGCTGCGCAGCTACCCGGCGCACGAGGAGGGCGGCGAGCGGGTCTTCGCGGTGGCGGTGCAGGAGTTCGTGGACGACGGCACCGGCCAGGTGCGGGCGGTGCGCATCGCCGAGGTGACAGTGGAGAAGCGCGACGGCCGGCGGGTCGTCACGGTGGTGCCGGGCTCGGAGCGGGAGCTGCCGGCCGATCTGGTGCTGCTGGCGATCGGGTTCGAGGGCACCGAGCAGCAGCCGTTGCTGGCCCAGTTCGGCGTGGCCCGCAACCCTCGGGGCGCGGTGGACGCCCGCGACGACTGGCAGACCGACGTCGACGGGGTGTTCGTCGCCGGCGACATGCACCGGGGCGCCTCGTTGATCGTCTGGGCCATCGCCGAGGGGCGTGCGGCGGCCGCCGCCATCCACGCGTACCTCGGCGGCGCCGGCACGTTGCCGGCCCCGGTCGGCCCGGCGGCGCAGGCTCTCGCCGCTCGCTGAGGCTCGGGGCGCTTCATCAGGCTGGTCGATGGAGGTCCGGCGGGTGGGCGGTTTCCTGCCCACCCGCCGGGACCTTCCCGCTGGTGAAGCCGCTCACAAACGTGGGCGAAGAGGTTTAAGCCGGCAAGACTTGTCGGCTGCCGAACCGCGCCGCGATCCGGCCTGAAGATCACGCCGCCGATCGCTGGAGGTTCGTCGTGGCCACGGGTGCCACCTTCGCCGCGCTGCGCCATCGCAACTACCGGATCTGGGCGCTCGCCGGGTTCGTCTCCGTCATCGGCACCTGGATGCAGGTTCTCGGGGTCAACTGGTACGTCCTGAAGCAGACCGGCTCGGCGACGTCCATGGGCTTCGCCGTGCTGCTCCAGGCGGCACCCACCCTGCTGCTCAGCGTCTGGGGAGGCGTGCTGGCCGACCGTCTGCCGGCCCGCCCGTTGCTGATCACCGCCCAGGTGGCCCACGCGGCGCTCGCCGCCGGGCTGGGCGCGGTCGCCCTGACCGGCTTCGGCGGCCTACCGCTGATCTTCGCGATCTCCCTGGCCACCGGTGCCGTCTCGGCCGTCGAGGGCCCGGTGATGGGGCGCTGGGCCTCCACCCTCGTCGACCGGGAGACCCTCGGCAACGCCCTGGCACTCGGTTCGCTCTCCAATTCCGCCGGCCGCATCCTCGGTATGAGCCTCGGTGCCATCGTGGTGGCCGCCGTCGGCCCCGCCCTGCTGTTCGGCATCAACGCGGCGAGCTTCGCCGCCGTGGTGGTGGCACTGTTCGCCGTCCGTCCGGGGGCCGTGGCCGGTCTGGCGGTGACGGCCGCCGGCGCGACCCGCAGTGGGGTCCGGGCCGGGTTCGCCTACCTGCGCGGGCAGCCGGTGCTGCTCCTCGCGCTCGCCCTGTCGTTCGTGCTCGGCAGTTTGGGCCGCAACTACCAGGTGACGATGGCGGCGATGAGCGACGGCCCGCTGGACGCCGGCGCCTCCGGCTACGGCGTCCTGTCGACCGTCTTCGCGATCGGAACGGTGCTCGGTGCCCTCGTGGCGGCCCGCCGACGTTCCCTGGGTTACCGGACGCTCGTCGTCGCCGGCCTGCTCGCCAGCGGCCTGCAGATCGTCGCCGGCCTCGCCCCGGGCACCGTCAGCTTCGCGGCGGTGATCCTCCCGATCGCCGCCGCCGCGGTGGTCATCGACACCACCGTCGGCACCCGCGCCCAACTCGACACCGACGCCGCGATGCGGGGCCGGGTGCTCGCCGCGCTGGCGGTCACCGGCTCTGTCTCCGCCGCCGTCGGCGCACCGCTGCTCGGCTGGCTCGCCGAGTACGCCGGGCCGCGACAGACGCTCGTCCTCGCCGGAACCGCAGCGACGATCGCCACGGTCGCGGCGGCGGTCGCCCTGGACCGCCAGCACGCCCGCGCGGTGACCGTCGCGCTGGTCGTCCCGCAGCCGCGCCATCCGGTACGACGGGTGGCGTTCCGAGCCGCCCGCATCGTCCGCCCCGCCGGCGCGGTCTGTGTGATCGCGCCCGCCGACGGCGTTCGATCGGGCTCGATCCGGCTCCCGGAGTTGGCCACGGCCGGCTCGGTGACGCGCCGCTGAGACAGCGGTCACCCCGGGCGGCCCCCGCGCGGGACCTGATGGCACGAAGATCATCGTTACGCTGCGGTCATGGACATCGAGGAGCGGCTACGACGGACCCGTCGGTGGCTGTGGATCGTGCTGATCGGGCTCTTCCTGAGCGGTGCCACCGCGTTTCCGCTGGAGATCGAGGTGCGCTGGCTGCTGCGCGCGCTGGACCCGCTCGCCGGCCAACTGCCCGCCCTTGTCTCCTGGATCGAGCGGGTGCACACCGGGCTCGTCACGGCCGGCGAGGACTACCCGTTCCTGCTCTACGGCACCGACTGGCTGGCTTTCGCCCACCTGGTGCTGGCGGTCGCGTTCTGGGGGCCGCTGCGCGACCCGGTACGCAACGTCTGGGTGGTGCAGGTCGGCATGATCGCCTGCGCGGGCATCGTCCCGCTGGCGCTGATCTGCGGGCCGATCCGCGACATCCCCTGGTTCTGGACGCTCATCGACCTGTCCTTCGCGGTCGGGGCGTTCCCGCCGCTCTGGTTCGCCTACCGGCACATCCGCGCGGTCGAGGCGAGCCGTGTCGAGGCGACGGGCGCTCCGGCAGTCGGGTGATCGGTCACTCGCGGTGACCGTCGGGCGGGTGGGCGGTACCTCGGCTGCTGCTGAACCCGTCTCCGCATCCTCGCCCACCCGATACGGTACGGGGTAATTCACCCCAGAAGGGGCATAGCCCGGCTGTCATGAGGCCGACTTTGCTGACGCGTCAGCAACGCGCTAATGTTCCTGACATGTCAGCAAAGTCGTCAGCGCAGCAGCGTCGGGTGTGGCAGACCTTCGTCCTGCTCAGCGAGGTGGTGCGTCGCGAGGTCGGCCGCGACCTGGCCGACAGCTCCGGGCTGTCTGAGGCCGATTTCACCGTCCTGGCCGAGCTGGCGCACGCGCCCGAGGGCAGCATGCGCTCCACTCGGTGCGCCCGTGCCCTCGACTGGGAAACCGGCCGCCTGTCGCACCAACTCCGCCGGCTCGAACAGCGCGGTCTGATCGAGCGCTCCCGCGGCGACGCTGGGGACGGTCGCTCCGCGGTGATCACCCTGACCGACGCCGGGCGCCACGCCTACCGCAGCGCGCTGGGACCACACCTGCGCTCGGCGCAGCACTGGTTCCTCGACGGCATCACCCCGGAACGCCTCGACGAATTCGACACGACTCTCACCGCCCTGCTGAAGCACGCGCAACAGCGAGCCGGGCAGCGCGGTACGGCAAAGGAGTAGCGATATGACCAGCAACGGCAACGCGCCCGCCTGGGCTCGCCCGGAAACCGACCTGACCGGCTCGACGGTGCTCGTCGTCGGCGGCGCCGGTGGTGTCGGCGAGGGCGTCACGCGGGCCCTGCTCGACACCGGCGCCACCGTCATCGCCACCGGTCGCGGCCGGCCCAAGCTCGATGACCTGGCGTCCCGCGTGGCCTCGCCGCGCCTGGTCACCACCACCCTCGACCTGCTCGACCCGGGCCTGCCCGAGTCGGTCGCGGCGCTGGTCCGCGAGCGCGGCCCGCTCACCGGCGCGATCGTGAGCGTCGCGGACTGGGGTGAGCAGGGCCGCAAGCGGCTCATCGACCTCACCGACGAGGAGTGGGAGGCGCTGATAGCGCAGAACCAGACGACGATCTTCCGGGCGTACCGGTCGCTGATCCCCGCCCTCGCGCCGGACGGCGCCATCGTCCAGCTCAACGGGCTCAGTGCCGATCTGCCCTTCCCCGGCGCGGGTGGGGTGGCCCTGACCGCGGCGGCCACGAAGTCGATGACCCGCACCATCGCCGAGGAACTGCGCGGCGACGGCCCGCGCGTCTACGAGGTCGTCCTGGGCGTCATCCGCACCCGGGCCCGGCAGCTCGCCGGCATCGACGACCCGAGGTGGATCCCCGCCACCGACGTCGGCGTGCACGTAGCCGAACTGGTCGCGGGCACCAGCCCACTCGCCGACTCCGTTCTGCACTACCTCGTCGAGCGCACCGAGGGCCCCCGAGCCGCGTGAGGAGCACCCAATGATCGAGATCGTTCGCCCCGGCGACCCGGGCTACCGGGATCTCCGGGACGTCTACACGGCCGCCGGCGCCCCCGCCCAGGTGCTGCGCCCCGGCGACGCCGACGAGGTGGCCGAGGCGCTCGCGCAGGCGGTTGCCGCAGGTGGTGACCTGGCGGTGCGCAGCGGCGGGCACGGCATCAGCAGCATCGCCACCAACGTCGGCGGCAGCGTCATAGACCTCGGTCGGCTGGCGAGCGTCGAGCCGATCGAAGATTCGGACGGACTGGTCCGGGTGGGCCCCGGCGCCCGGTGGGGTGACGTCGCCGCGACGCTGCGCCCGCACGGCCTGGTGATCGGCTCGGGCGACTCCGGCGACGTGGGCGTCGGCGGCCTCGCCACCACCGGCGGCATCGGCCTGTTCGGGCGGGCACACGGGCTCACCATCGACAACCTGGTCGCCGCCGACATCGTCACGGCCGACGGCCGGATCCGTACCGTTGACGCCGAACGGGAGCCGGACCTGTTCTGGGCGCTGCGTGGAGCAGGCGCCAACGTGGGCATCGCGACATCGTTCGTGTTCCGTGCCCACCGTGTCCCGGCCGTCGTCCACGCCACGCTGCAGTACCGGATCGGCAGGCCGGAGGCGTTCCTGCGCGCGTGGGGCGAGACGGTCGAGGCCGCGCCGAGGGACATCTCCGCGTTTCTCTATCTGATGAGCAGCGACGTGGCGCTGGCCACCATCGTGTACGCCCGCGACGAGGTGGCCGCGGCAACCGCGGCGATCGAACCGTTCCTCCGCCTCGCGCCGCGCCTCGGCCAGCACGCGACGGTCGTGCCGTACGCCGCCGTCGTGGGTGCGAGCCACGCGCCCCACCGCGGGCAACAGTCGGCGCGTACGCACAGCGGCCTGGCCGTGCACCTCGACGACGACGTCACCACTGCTCTCGGCGGCCTCATCCGTTCGGGCTTCGGGCAGTTGCTCCAGATCCGATCGGCCGGCGGCGCGATCAACGACGTGGCCGGGGACGCGACCGCCTACGCCCACCGCCACCAGAACTTCTCGATCACCGCGGTCGCCGACGGCCGCCAGGGCGCCTTCGACGAGGCGTGGGACCGCGTACGCCCCGCGCTCGACGGTCTCTACCTGAGCTTCGAGTCGACGTTCTCGCCCGAGCTGCTCGTCGATGCCTTCCCCGAGCCGACGCTGCGCCGCCTGCGCGAGATCAAGCAGCGCGTCGACCCCGGCAACGTTTTCCACCAGAACTTTCCGCTGTGCGACCCCCTCACGGCGAGGTAGCCGCCGAAGCACCGGAAAGGATGCCGGAAACCTGGCCGGGGCAACCGGGGTCGGTTCCGCTCAGCCGACGGTGACGCCGCCGGCCCGCAACGCCGCCGATCGGCATCGATGGCTGGTGCCGCTTGCCCCGCAAGGTCACACTGTGTGGATCGGAGGTGACGCGTGCGGCGGTCCGAGGTACCCAAGCGAGAGTTGATCGGCCAGCGGCAGGCCGCGGGCGGTCGGGACCGGTTGCCGGCCGGCGGGCCGGAGTTCTTCGCGCTGCTCGCTCGCGTGCTGCGGCGACCCCGTCGTGGCGACCGCCGGCTGCCGCTGCTCTGGCTGGTCCGCTCGGACACGTCGGACCTGATGGTGCCGCTACGCCGATTCCTCGGTCAGGGCCCCCGGCGACGGGTGCCGCACGCCGTGGTGGACGCCGACGCACCCCCGGGTGCCGGGGACCTGTCGGCGTTGCTGCGCGAGCTGCACCGGCAGCTCTCCCT